>CAXPOA010000127.1:0-15659 GCA_964218505.1 Luminiphilus sp. | reverse complement strand
CACTTTCTTGTGATCGCGGTTGTGCCTTTAATGGTCATTATGGTGGTGGGCGCCTTGTTCAACAGTGGTGTTTCAGTCACCAGCACAGCGATTTCAATCGCCTGGTTGTTTCTTGTTCTTCCATTCTCAATCTTCTGGGGGAGGCTCCCAGAAAAGATTGTTAGGGGATTGATGCTGCTGGCGCTAGCTCTAGTTCAGATCCGCTGGACCGCCGGTTGGCTGGCGCTGGATACACGTGACGTGTTTGCCTCTGTGCTGACCGGATTAATTTTTACTCCTCTGCTACTTTTAATTGTCGCGCTCCTTGAGGGCAGACGGAACGGCGTCGTGATCGGCTTGCTCGTTGCCTTGAATATGGGTGGGGCCGTGGTATTGGGTGCTTTTCGAGAGGAGCTTGCGCCGCTTGCCCTGGCGGATCCGCGGCTCGGTTTTCCAACGTTTGTGTTGATGCTCGTTTACGCAGTAATAGTCAATATCTGGTCTTCGCAACAGGAGGAACTGCAGGACTCTGAATTACGGGCAGCAACCCTCAAACAGAGTGCGAACGTCGATCTCGAAACGGGACTGCTTAACCGGCCAGGTTTGGAGATGGTTGCCACGGGGTGGATCCACCGTGGTCATCCCTTTGCATTGTTATTAGTGCAGCGAGATAACATGGAAGAACTAGTGGCTTCGTTGGGGAGTGAACACCGTACGTTGACCCAAGTGGAAGTCGCTCATCGCCTATCAAAGGCAGTAGGTGACGGAACCACCATTGCTCGCTGGAGTGACGATACGTTCCTGCTGTTGTCCCATCGATCTGATCGCGAGGGAATCGAGCGGTTGGCGCAGCGGATTCGTCGGGGGATTTTTTCCTCAGGTCAGACTGAATTTACGCTCAATCTCTCCGTGAGCATCGGCTTTACCATTGTGGGTGCCGAAGAGAATTTCGAGCAGGCATTGATTCGAGCAGATAGCGCGCTGACTGAGGCGCTGGGACTGGGCAACTGTGTTCGCTCCCGCTGGCTCGCCTAATAGATGACTCGCTAATAAGAGAATCGGGACTGGCATGCGTCTTGGTGCCTCGATAGCTACGACATCGAACGGTCCAAAAACGACTTATCTTGAGACAGCCCTCGCTGTAGCGCGACCAACGCGTTGCCAAGGCTTCTTTTTCTCTGTCACCGAGTCCTCCGCGTTAAGACCCTAAACCCCGCTAAAACCCCGATAAAAGCAGGTTTTTTTGGACTGTCCAACTATTCACTTTCTGTCCCGAGTGGTGTTGTGCGCGGTTGGCCAGCCCCCAGAGGGATCCGCCTGCCGATCAACCTACTTTTTGTCATATTGATCCCGCCCATATTTATTCGAATAATGCGCGCGCACAGGGCATCGCCAAACCACCGAATCTCCATGTGAGTGGGCTTTTGCCACAGATAAAAAGCATCGCTGTACAGGCTAGGGCTCGACCAAAGCGCCACAGGGGTGGCTGATAAATTCTGCGAGGAACAAAGAGGGTAGATCATGCTTTCCGATATCGAAATTGCGCAGGCTGCAGAAATAAAACCTATTGTTGACGTGGCTGCAGTGCTTGGCATCCCCGAGCAGGTGTTAGAGCCCTACGGGCGAACCAAGGCCAAGGTCGACCTCACCTGGTTGCATGATCAGCCGATCAAGCAGAACGCAAAATTAATATTGGTGACTGCCATTAGTCCGACACCTGCTGGAGAAGGTAAGACGACAACGACGGTCGGGCTTGGTGACGCTCTGAGGAAGATCGGTAAACACGCAATGATTTGTTTGCGTGAACCCTCTCTGGGTCCTGTATTCGGAATGAAGGGAGGTGCTGCCGGCGGAGGTTACGCTCAGGTGATTCCCATGGAAGACATCAATCTTCATTTCACCGGTGATCTACACGCCATTGGTGTTGCCAACAATCTTCTCGCAGCTCTTGTGGATAATCACATTCATCACGGCAACGCGCTTGGTATCGATGTGCGTAGGGTGTCATGGAAACGCGTGCTCGACATGAACGATCGTGCGTTGCGGGATATCACCGTGGCCCTTGGCGGGGTCGGTAATGGTTATCCCCGGGAAGATGGCTTTGACATTGTTGTTGCCTCCGAAATTATGGCGATTTTCTGTTTGGCAAGAGACCTCGATGATCTCAAAGAGCGGATCGGTAAGATTGTGGTGGCCTATACACGTGACAAGCAGCCCATTTGCGCCAGTGATCTCAAAGCAGAGGGCGCCCTCACGGCTATTTTGAAAGACGCTCTGGCACCGAATCTCGTTCAAACCCTCGAAGGCACTCCGGCCTTTGTGCATGGAGGACCCTTTGCCAATATTGCTCATGGCTGCAACAGTGTCATCGCCACCCGTGGTGGATTGCGTCTCGCTGATTACGTGGTGACAGAGGCAGGCTTTGGCGCCGATTTGGGTGCCGAGAAATTTATTGATATTAAATGCCGCACGGCAGACATTCACCCATCAGCAGCCGTGCTGGTCGCCACCATCCGGGCCCTCAAGTTTCATGGCGGTGTGAAGACTTCTGACCTCAATACGGAGAACGTGGATGCTCTGCGCGCTGGTCTGAGTAATCTGGAGCGGCACGTTAGAAACATTCGTGATCACTACGGTGTGAGTCCGGTAGTGTCGATCAATCGTTTTTCATCAGATACTCAGGCGGAAATCGACGCACTCGTGGCGCATTGTGAGACGCTAGGCGTGCCTGTGGCGTTGGCCAGCCACTGGGCAGATGGCGGGGCGGGTGCCCAGGATCTCGCTCACAAGGTCGTCGAGATTTGTGAGACAGATTCCGCGTCAGGGGCCTCAGCACATCAATCTTTTGTGTATCCGGATTCCGCATCGCTTATGCAAAAAGTCGAGATGATAGCGACCAAAATCTATGGGGCATCAGAGGTCACCGCTAGTACGAAAGTGCGCAATCGGTTACGGGAATTGGCGGAGGAAGGCCACGGGCACCTGCCAGTGTGTATTGCCAAGACCCAGTATTCATTTTCAACAGACCCCCAGTTGTTGGGTGCTCCCTCGAATCATGCCATGGATATTCGTGAGGTAAGGCTTTCTGTGGGAGCGGGATTTATTGTCGTTGTCTGTGGTGACATTATGACGATGCCCGGGTTACCCAAAACGCCGGCGAGTGAGAACATCGACGTGGTCGAGGGGCAGATCACCGGTTTATTCTGATGGCGACCCACTCGACCGATCCCCGCCCCGTCTCCCTTCGACAGCGTTTGGGCAGTTCCCATCCTGCGGAAGAGGAGCAGTTCGACCGAGTCATCGTGGAAGCGCCGCTGTGTATTACCGTTAACGATCAGACAGTGTCGACCACCATGCGAACGCCAGGCCACGACGAGGAGTTGGCCGTCGGGTGGGTGATCAACAATACCTCGATGCAGACGGGCTCAGACCTTGCGGCGATGAAACGCATGGGTGCCTCTGAGCTTCGAGCCGGGGGAGTTGATCAGCCGGTAGATACCGTAGCAATAAAACTTGCTCCCAGTATCGATCCTCCCGTACCGCGTGCCTACCTCACATCCAGCTCTTGCGGTGTGTGCAGCAGCGACGTGATTGAAGCTGCCCCAGTCCCACGAGGGCCGCTGCATACAAGCGAATGGAGTCTGCCCCAGGGCCGGGTCTTACCACTGATTGATGCCATGCGGGAGCAGCAGGCGATGTTTGAACTCACTGGTTCGATTCATGCGGCAGCGCTCTTCGATGCAGATCTAGAGCTGGTGGTGGTCCGTGAGGATGTAGGTCGACACAATGCGGTCGATAAAGCCATCGGACACAGTTTTCTCTCGGGCTTTTTCCCTTTGACAAACCATGTACTCGTCGTAAGCGGGCGCGTATCCTACGAAATTATAAGTAAGGCGTTGTCGGCTGGTATCGCGGGTATTGTTGCCGTATCGGGCCCAACAACGCTGGCAGTCGACCTCGCGCGCGCCAGTAACTTGATACTGATTGGCTTTGCCCGAGACGATCGGCTCAACATCTACTCTGGGGGAGAGAAGGTGACGTCATGATCTCGAGGTTTGCCTTTCCACAATGGAACGAATCAGAGGCACGCGCGCGGCTAACGAGCATTGTGCGCGAGCATGATGGGCCGGTATTGCTCTGTCTCCAGGATGTGCAGAACACCTATGGTTTCGTTTCCACCGCTGCGGCCGAACTGATCGCCGAGCTTTGCAACGTTTCTCGCGCCGATGTCACCGGCGTTCTGACCTTTTACGCTGACCTGCGAACCACTCCTCCACCAGCGATTCCTGTTCGTCTATGCGCCGCCGAAGCATGCCAGGCAGTTGGCGGCAGAGCCCTAGCGGAGGCGTGGCGCCAAACCTGTCTGGACGATGATCAGCTCGCTGTTGAGACCGGGGTCGATGAGCCCATTTTTTGCCTGGGTAACTGTGCCTTGGGACCCGCCGCCATGGTAAGCGGTGAGCTGATGGGGCGTGTGACGGTGATGTCATTGCAAGAGCGAGTAAGCGAGATTCGCGAAGGGAACAGCGCTCCTACAGGGTGTGACTCATGACTGTGTGGTTCGTTCCCAAGGATGCGGCCGCCAGGTCGATGGGGGCCGATGGGATAGCTGCTGCCCTTATTGCTCGAGGTGAGGAAGTTGTCAGGACTGGTAGTCGGGGCATGCTGTGGTTGGAACCACTGGTCGAGTGTGCATCTGAGCGGAATGGATCACGGGTCGGCTGGTCGAACGTGACTGTTGCCGACATCAATGATGCTTCCCTCGATCAAAACCATCCGGCGTATCTGGGTGAGGTGGAACTACTGACCTTTCTCTCGCGGCAGCAGCGTTGGATTTATGAGCGTGTAGGAATCATCGATCCCCTCGATCCGCAGGATTATCAGCATCACGGTGGTCTTGCGGGACTCAAGGCAGCCATGGCGATGGCACCCGCTGATGTACTCGACGCGGTAAAAACCTCTGGCCTAAGGGGACGAGGTGGCGCGGGCTTCCCGGCGGGTATCAAGTGGCAGACGGTAGCGGATCAGGAACCCCAACCACTGCGCGGTCAGCCTTCGCGTGCGACTCGCCACAAGTTTATCTGCGTCAACGCCGACGAGGGTGATAGCGGTACCTTTGCCGATCGCATGCTGATGGAGGGAGACCCCCTCTGCTTGTTGGAGGGCATGGCTATCGCTGCCTACGCGGTTGGCGCCGACCGAGGCATGATTTATTTGCGTTCGGAATATCCGGATGCAATGGACGCCTTGAGTGCTGCCATCGACGTGGCGAGGGCTGAGGGCTGGTTGGGTCAGTCCGTTTTGGGTTCCGAGTTTGGCTTTGATGTTGAGATAAGGCTTGGTGCGGGCTCTTACGTCTGCGGCGAGGAAACGGCGATGCTCGAAAGCCTTGAGGGACGTCGGGGAATGGTGCGTGCCAAGCCACCCCTCCCTGCTATCAAGGGTCTGTTTGGTGTGCCCACGGTTATCAACAACGTGTTAACCATAGCGAGCGTCCCCGGGATCCTCGCCCGTGGAGCAGAGGCCTATGCTGCCTTGGGCTGTGAACGATCACGTGGCACTCAGGTTTTTCAGCTCGCGGGTAACATTGCGCAAGGCGGCATCGTTGAAATGGCTTTTGGTGTCAGCGCACGAGAATTGGTCGAGGACTTCGGCGGCGGCACCCTGTCGGGCCGGCCACTCAAAGCGGTTCAGTTGGGTGGGCCGCTGGGGGCATATTTACCGCCAGATCAACTCGATGTACCCATGGCCTACGAGGCGTTGGCGGAAGTGGGTGCAATGCTTGGCCACGGCGGAGTAGTAGTTTTCGATGACAGCGTTGATATGGCGGAGCAGGCTCGCTTTGCGATGGAGTTTTGCGCGGAGGAATCCTGCGGCAAGTGCACACCCTGTCGCATTGGCGCGGTGCGGGGGGTTGAAGTGATTGATCGCTTGCGTGAGGGCAAGGACACCGAGACCCAAACACTCTTGCTACGGGATTTATGTGATGTGATGAAGCAGGGGTCCCTGTGTGCCATGGGTGGGCTTACGCCGAATCCGGTGCTGAGTGCACTAGATCACTTTGCCGAGGACTTTAGTCGATGAATCGCCGCAACAATAAAAAACGACGAAGCGCGTTGGGGGAGAGATGACGATGACAGTCTATGAACGTGATCTTGGAACACCGGCGGTGTCAGCTGATACCCAGGTAACAGTGACCATAGACGGTATGCCAATTACGGTACCCGAGGGGACGTCGGTCATGCGAGCAGCAGCGCTCGTTGATGCGGCGATCCCCAAGCTTTGCGCAACAGACAATCTCGATGCGTTTGGCTCTTGTCGTCTTTGTCTTGTAGAGATCGAGGGTCGTCCGGGAGCGCCGGCCTCCTGTACCACCCCGTGCCAAGACGGCATGGTCGTCAATACTCAAACCCCGCGGCTCGATAAGTTACGCAAGGGCGTCATGGAGCTCTATATCTCCGATCACCCACTTGATTGTCTGACCTGTTCTGCCAATGGCGACTGCGAACTACAGGATATGGCCGGTGCCGTTGGTTTGCGGCAGGTTCGTTACAGCGACGAAGGTGAAAACCACTTGTCCGCGGGCAAGGATGAGTCCAATCCTTATTTCACCTTTGATGCGAGCAAGTGCATCGTCTGCAGTCGCTGCGTGCGGGCTTGTTCCGAGGTGCAGGGCACCTTTGCCCTGACGATTGCTGGGCGTGGTTTTGGCTCGGCGGTCAGCACAGCTCAAGATACGGATTTTCTGTCTAGCGATTGCGTTTCCTGTGGCGCCTGCGTGCAGGCGTGTCCTACTGCGACCCTGCAGGAGAAAAGCGTCATTGACCGCGGTGTCCCGTCGCGCAAGGTCAAGACCACCTGTGCGTACTGCGGCGTCGGCTGTTCCTTTACGGCAGAACTAAGGGGTGATGAGCTCGTGCGGATGGTTCCCGATAAGCAGGGGGGTGCCAACGCGGGCCACTCCTGCGTCAAAGGGCGATTCGCATGGGGCTATACCAATCATGAAGATCGCATTACCGAACCCATGATTCGCGACAGTATCGATGATGAGTGGCGCGTTGTGGGATGGGAGGAAGCCATACAGTTTGCCGCCAGCCGTTTTAAAAAGATTCAGGCGGATCACGGTATCGATGCTATCGGTGGTATTACCTCGTCCCGTTGCACCAATGAGGAAGTCTACGTGGTGCAGAAGATGGTGCGAGCGGCCTTTGGTACCAATAACGTCGATACCTGTGCCCGAGTCTGCCACTCACCGACGGGTTATGGGTTGAAGCAAACCTTTGGCACCAGTGCGGGCACTCAGGATTTTGCGTCGGTGAAGGATGCTGATGCCATTTTGGTGATTGGCGCCAACCCTACCGATGCCCATCCGGTGTTCGGCTCAAGAATGAAGCGTCGCCTGCGGGAGGGTGCAGAGCTCATTGTTATTGACCCGCGGGCGATCGACTTGGTGCGCTCACCGCATATCGGCGCACAGCACCATTTACAGCTTCGCCCTGGCACCAATGTCGCCGTGGTTAATGCCATGGCTCATGTGGTGGTGACGGAAGGGTGGGTGGCTGAAGACTTTGTCAATGAGCGTTGTGATGTTGAATCCTTCAAGGCCTGGGAGCGATTTATCGCCCTGCCTGAAAACAGTCCCGAAGCCCTAGAGGAGACTTCTGGAGTGCCTGCAACAGCGGTTCGTGCGGCAGCGGAGACCTATGCCAAGGCTGGCAACGGCGCCATTTACTATGGCCTTGGAGTCACCGAGCACTCGCAGGGTTCCACGATGGTGATGGCGATGGCCAATTTAGCCATGGCGACGGGCAATATTGGTCGCTCAGGGGTGGGTGTTAACCCGCTTCGAGGTCAGAACAACGTTCAAGGCTCCTGTGACATGGGTTCTTTTCCCCATGAATTTGCGGGCTATCGACATGTATCCGATGACTCTGCGCGAGCCCTTTTTGATTCTGCCTGGGGCGTTTCGCTTCGAGGTGAGCCTGGCATGCGTATTCCCAATATGCTTGATGCCGCTGTGGCGGGTAAGTTCCGCGGGCTTTACGTCCAGGGAGAGGATATCGCCCAGTCAGATCCCAACATTCATCATGTCGAGGCGGCCCTCAAGGCGATGGATTGCGTCATTGTTCAGGATCTTTTCCTGAATGAAACTGCGCGATTTGCACACATCTTTCTGCCCGGCACTTCTTTTCTTGAAAAAGACGGCACCTTCACCAATGCCGAGCGGCGTATCAACCGAGTTCGACCGGTTGTACCGCCCCTGTCAGGAATGAGCGAGTGGGGGGTGACCTGTGCTATTAGTGAAGCGATGGGCTATCCCATGCACTACGACAATGCCGGCGAGATCATGGATGAAATTGCTGCGTTGACTCCCACTTTTGCCGGCGTGTCCTTTGCCCTTCTGGACGAGGTGGGCAGCGTACAGTGGCCATGCAATGGAGAGGCGCCTATGGGTACGCCGGTAATGCATGAGCAGCGTTTTGTGCGGGGCGAGGGACAGTTTGTGACGACTCCCTATGTCCCTACCGATGAGCGTTCCACCCGCAAGTACCCTCTGTTATTGACCACGGGACGTATTCTCAGCCAATACAATGTGGGGGCCCAGACCCGGCGGACCCAGAACACGATCTGGCATGCGGAGGATATCCTCGACATACATGCCGCGGATGCGGAGGCCAGAGGGGTAGCTGACGGCGACTGGATCGAGATTTCAAGTCGGGTCGGTAGCACTCGCATGCGAGCACGCCTGAGTGAGGAGATACCTGCCGGCGTGGTGTACACAACTTTCCATCATCCGGTAAGTGGCACCAACGTCATTACTACCGATAACTCCGATTGGGCGACCAACTGCCCCGAGTACAAGGTCACCGCGGTGGAAGTTCGGCCCTCCATGGGGGCCGGCTCATGAGTGATATGGCCCAACAGGATGCTCGTCTTGTTGTGATGGCGAATCAAATTGCCAACAATGTCCCGGTCGGTGGAGAAGTGCCTCAGCAGGTCGCCGAGCACGTGAGCAAATTTTGGACCGGCGCCATGCGCGCCGATCTCAAACGCATTGCTGAGCAGTCATCGAACCAGCTTCGGCAAGAGGTAGTCGCGGCGGTTGCGCTGTTGGCGTAAACCTGGTGAAACAGTTGTAGGAGAAAGTCATGGCGCAGTTACCCGATCACGCCCGTGTCGTTATTGTCGGTTTGGGCGGTATTGTTGGTGCATCGGTTGTTCATCATCTTATTGAAGCCGGGTGGGATGACATCGTGGGTCTTGAAAAGTCCGCGATTCCAACTGATATCGGTTCGACCTCCCATGCGTCCGACTTCTGTTACATGACAGCCCATGACAGGCTGACCTGCTACACCAGTAATTACAGCCGGGAATTTTTTGAAGCCCGAGGAAACTATATCCGTATCGGCGGTATTGAAGTGGCCCGCAAGGGCGACGACGAGCGCATGCAGGAACTGCTGCGTAAAGTGGGGTCGGGGAAGGCGTTTGGTACACGGGCGCAAATGATCACGCCCGAAGAAGCCAAAGAGAAATTTCCCTTTCTCGAGGTCGATCAAATTCAGGGTGCCATGTGGGATCCTGATGCGGGCCTGGTAACGCCACGATCCCAGAAAGTTGCTGGTGATCTGGTCGATGAGGCGGTCGCGAGCGGCAAGCTGAAGGCCTTTGCCTACACCCCCGCGACCCGTCTGCTGGTGGAAAACGACACGATTGTTGGTGTTGAAACTGGCAAGGGCACGATCATGGCTGACTATGTCATTTTGTGTGTCGGTATTTGGGGACCCTTAGTATCGAATACTGCCGGGGTTCCGCTGCCGCTGATGCCTCTGGAGCATCCACTGCTGTTTTTTGGACCCTGGCTCGAAGCGGAGGGTACCGGTAAGGACATCGTCTACCCCTTGTTTAGGGATCAGGGTAACTCGGCCTATGTTCGCGATACCGGGGATCCGACAACGCCCGAGGGTGGACTGATTGAGTGGGGTTATTACGAGACAACTAATCCTCGTTTGGTGGCTCCTGAAGATATCCTCGAATCCGGTGAGGCCAGACTATCACCGTCCATGCGTGACCTATCACTCGAGCAGGTGATGGAACCCTTTGAAAAAGCAATCGAGATGACGCCAATCTTGGGAGAACTGGGTTGGGAGGAGCGTCGCTCCTTCAACGGTCTTCTCTCGGTGACAGCTGACGGCGGGTCAATTGTGGGTGAATCCTCTGAAGTCAAGAACCTGTGGCTGTGCGAGGCGATCTGGGTCAAGGATGGGCCCGGCGCTGCCAAGGTGCTGGTGGACTGGATGACCCACGGGAGGCCACCAATGGATGCCCATGCGGTGGATCCCGCGCGACACTACCCAATTCAAAAGACTGATGAGTTCGTTCGCAATCGCTGCTACGAGATTGCACAGAAGGTGTACACCCCGGCGGTTCATCCTCGTGAACCCTTCGGTTCTTCCAGAGGGCTTCGCACCAGTCCGTTTTATGAGCGCGAGGTTGCTCTAGGTGGTTACTTTATGGAAGTGGCGGGCTGGGAACGCGCCCACGGCTACCAGGCAAACGAGGCGACACTGCTAGCAAAATACCGTGATCGTGTACCTGAGCGTCTAGCTGAGTGGGACAGCCGGCATTTTTGGGAGGTATCCAACGCCGAGCAGCTGGCGATGAGCGACAGCGTTGGCATGATCAATTTGTCGCACTTTGCGATTTATGACTTGGAAGGAGCTGATGCGGAGACGCTGCTCGAGTATCTGGCGGTTGCCAAAGTTGGGGGTGATACCCCGGTTGGTAAGGGGATCTACACCCATTTTCTCGATCATGAAGGTGGTATTCATTCCGATCTCACGATTGTCCGCCTGGGTGCAGAGTCCTATCGGGTTATTTGTGGAGGCGATACGGGCCACAGGGACTTGATGTGGATTCGACGCTTCATTGACAAGATGAGCCTTAGCAACGTCACCCTGCACGATCGAACTGAAGAGCTGGCCACGCTCGGGATATGGGGTCCTGAAGCCCGCAACACGCTGGCGAAGCTCATGGATGATCCGGACTCGATTTCTCATGAAAATTTCCCCTTTGCCAGTGCCAAGGAGATCGACGCCAACGGGATCAAGATCTGGGCGTTCCGTATTTCCTATGTTGGTGAGCAGGGGTGGGAACTGTATTTCAATTTCGCCGACGGGCTGGCCCTTTGGGATGCCTTGGCTGCTCTTGATGTGGTGCCCGTGGGAATTGAGACCTACTCCAACACCCGACGGGTTGAGAAAAGCCTGCGGGTGCAGAACACCGATCTTGAAATAGACTACAACCTATACGAAGCCGGACTTGCTCGGCCCAAGGTTAAGGCATCGGACTTCCATGGGAAGGCAGCCTATGAGGCCCAGCGGGCACTGCCGCATCAGGCGGCCTATTTGTGCACCCTTGTCCTTGAGGACACCACCGATGCGGATGGCGTTGTACGTTATCCGGTTGGCCAGTGGCCACTGCTGCACCCGGAGTCAAAAGAGGTGTTGATCGATTCCCATGGCCGGCGCTCAGTGGCCACCAGCGTGGCTTTTGGGCCAACCCTGGGACTCAATATCGCGCTGGGCTACCTACCCCATGAGGTGGCGAAAGAGGGTGATTGTGTTTTGATGGAATATTTCGGACACTTCTTCCCAGCACGAATCAAAGCGGTGGGTTATCGGGCGTTGCTGGATCCGGATAACGAACGGGTCAGAACATGAGGTAAGCCGTCGCTCAATCAGGTTGAGAGCCTATGGGCGACGACATTCAGGTAAGGACAGCGAGCAAAAAGACCAAGCACGTCGGGTTTCTTTTGATGGAGCGGTCCACGCTCATCTCGCTTTCCAGTGCCATCGACCCCCTCCGAGTGGCCAATCAGCTCTCTGGCCACACGCTTTATACCTGGTCCCTTGTTGGATCACCCCCCGATACCCAAGTCTCCAGTGATGGAGTTCGTGTTGCTCTCGATGCGCAGCCGAAAGCGATTGACGGTTTTGATATAGTCATCGTTGTGGGTGGCGTAGACATTCAGGATGTGCCCCGTAAAGTCGAGAGTCAGTGGCTGAAAAAGCTGGCGAAGCAGGATGTCATCTTGGGGGCCGTGTGCACCGGGTCCTATATTTTGGCGGATGCCGGTCTGCTTGAGGGTTACCAGTGTAGTGCTCACTGGGATTGCCTAACGTTGCTGAACGAGCATTTTCCCAATGTCTATTGCAATAACCAGCTCTATACCATCGACAGAAAGCGGATGACCTGCACCGGTGGCACGGTGCCATTACACATGATGCTGGGGATGTTGGCTGAGAACCACTCGCAGACCTTGGTGGATGCGGTTGCCGATATGCTGGTCTGTGACCGCCATCGGGCGGACAGCGAACTTCAGCTGGTCCCTATGTGGTCCCGTAAAGTTCAGGTGCAGCCCAAACTTAATGAAGTTCTGGAGTTGATGGAGGCTAATCTAGAGGAACCCATTCCCCTTCAGGAGTTGGCGGATTTTGTCAATCTATCACGTCGACAACTGGAGCGGCTGTTCCTCAAAAGCTTTCATTGCACGCCATCACGCTACTATCTCAAGCTGCGTCTCGATCGAGCGAGGCGCCTGCTCAAACAGAGTTCCCGTTCCATCGTTGAGATAACCGCCATGTGTGGCTTTGTTTCCACGACTCACTTTAGTCGCTGCTATCGGAAATATATGGGGGTGTCGCCTAGGTCCGATCGGGTTGGTAACAGCGCCGAGGTTTATTTAAGCGAGGAGTCCGAACTGCTGGGGTGAACAACCTAGCCGAGTGATGACGGGATCGTGGATGGGTTACTACAGAACTCGTTAGGAAGAAATATTTCTTGCAGAGAGTGCCTCTCCGTGAGGAACACTACGATTGCTACATTAGGCTTAATAATAAAAGAGGGCAACGCCATGATAGTCACATCACCCCGTCACCTGACTTCACTTGCAATGATTGGTGGATTCCTTTTGGGGCTTTTTACGCAGCTTGTCGTTGCTGACGGCTACGGCACCAACGAAGCCGCGGGTGGTTTTGTCGATATCAATGGCATTTCCATGTACTACGAGCTGTATGGCGAGGGTCCGCCGCTGGTACTGATTCATGGCAGTGGTCAAAGCATTGCGGACATGGCTGCTCAGATTGACGGCTTTCGCGATCAGTATCAAATTATTGTTGCGGACAGTCGTGCTCACGGTAAATCCGGCATGACCGACCAACAGATGACCTATCGGCAAATGGCAAGTGACTGGGCAGGGCTCATTAACGCATTGACCACCGAGCCTGCGCGGGTGATCGGTTGGAGTGACGGCGGCAATATCGCCCTAGAGCTTGCGCGAGCACATAGTGAGCTGATCGACCGGGTCGCGGTCATGGGGGCAAACCTCGCGCCGGACGAGTCCGCTGTCTATCCTGGGGCGGTGAACTGGGTCTTGGAGGAATCCGCCAACATCGAGAAACAGCTTGCCGACGGAGATGTCAGTCAAAACTGGGCCGCCCTCAAACAGCAGTTTTATTTGCTGCGTGAGCTACCCGACATGTCTCTTGAGGAATTGGCGAGTATCCAGGCGCCGGTGCTTGTCATGGCAGGGGACAGGGACATTATCCGCGAGGAGCACACCCTGTTGATTTATCAAACCTTATCCAACGCGCACCTCGCTATTTTTCCGGGTGAAACCCATTTCACGCCCGCCACCGACCCCGAGTTGTTTAACCGGACGGTCGACCGCTTTATGGGTCAACCCTTCGCTCGTCCCGATTCCAAAACCTTCATTTTTGGTGATGGCAGTCACTAGGAGTCATGACAGATCCGGCCACATCCTCCCGGGGATCTCTGCGTGAGCAGCGTTGTCGATTGATGTTTGAGTCGGGATCATCTTGTCCACAGATACTGAGGTGTGTGGCGCTAACGCTGCTTGTGTTGGTAAGTGGCTGTGACCGAACCGAGCAAGCCGAGCAGGGTGTCTCGTTGGCGAGAGCGTTTTCCGAAGCGAGCGGCCAGTGGCTAACGGGAGGAGGCGATGAGAGTCAGACCTATTATTCGCCACTGACAGCCATAAACCGCGATAACGTCGGCCAGCTAGGTTATGCCTGGCACTACGACCTACCCGCTGAGCACGGTTATGAAGCGACGCCCCTTATGGTGGACGGTGTGCTCTATGGCAGTGGTCCCACAGGGACTGCATTTGCGCTGGATGCCGAAAGCGGGGAGTTGCTGTGGCGATTCGAACCTGAGATCGATTTGGGCTTTGTGCGTAAGGTCTGTTGCGGGGTGGTAAATCGCGGTGGTGCCATTCACGGGGACAGACTCTATGTCGCTTCGCTGGATGGTTATCTTTATGCCTTGGATCTTGATTCGGGTGCCATCCGATGGCGCGCGGATACCTTCGTTGATCGCGAGCGAGGCTACACCATTACCGGCGCCCCCTATATGGCGGGTGACGTCGTGGTCATCGGTAACGCTGGCGCCGAGTTTGATGCTCGGGGCTACATAACGGCCTACGATGCCGTCACCGGTGAGCAACGCTGGCGCTTTTTCACGGTGCCCGCGAGTGCCAGCGGTCCTCACGAACATCCTGAGCTCGCGCAGGCGGCAAGCACCTGGGATCCCAACAGCTTATGGAACGTTGGTCTTGGTGGGACAGTGTGGGATGCCATGGTCTACGACGTAGAGCTCGGTCTTCTCTATGTCGGTACCGGCAACGCCGCACCTTATCCTCGTAAGCTGCGCAGTCCCGGTGGGGGAGACAATCTCTACCTTGCATCAATTCTTGCCATCGATCCGAGATCTGGTCGATTAGTGTGGCACTACCAAACCACACCCGGGGATAACTGGGACTTTACCGCGACCCAAAAGATGATCCTCGCGGAGTTGGAGATAGAGGGTGTCCAGAGGCAGGTAATCATGCAGGCCCCTAAAAATGGCTTTTTCTATGTGCTCGATCGCAGCACGGGGGAATTTATTTCCGCGGAGCCCTATGCGGCGGTGAACTGGGCCAGCCATATTGACTCGGAGACCGGGCGACCCGTGGAGACAGAGCAAGCCGAGTATTTCGATGAACCGAAGCTCATTTTTCCGGGGCCTCAGGGGGCCCACAATTGGCAGCCCATGTCCTACAGCCCAGACACCGGGCTCGTCTACATACCGGTGAAAGAGGCGGGGGTGATCTGGACCATGCCTGAGGAAGCTTTCGTTTATCAGAAAGGCGGCCTGAATTCCCACTCACAGTACGTCTTTACCACGCCGGGGGAATGGGGTCTCGACAGTCCATTGGCCAAAACCTTGCCACCCATCGAGGAGCTGGGCGTGGGTCAGCCCGACACAACGATTCGCGGGTTTTTACGCGCCTGGAATCCAGTCACTCAGACCCTTGCTTGGGAGCAAGAGACCTCAGGACCCTGGGCGGGCACCATGAATGCCTTCTGGAACGGGGGCGGCGTCTTGAGCACTGGTGGCGGCCTTGTTTTTCAGGGCCGGGGCACGGGTGATCTGGTAGCGCTCGATGCCAGCACGGGTGAGGAGCTGCATCGGGTGTATGTGGGGCTAAGCATGATGGCGGCGCCCATGACGTACGCCATTGATGGCGAACAGTACGTTGCGATTCTAACTGGCACCGGGGGCGGCAATGGCAACGATTATGTCCCGGGTATGGCTGCCTATGACTACGGTAATGCGGGTCG
>CAXPOA010000126.1:0-27819 GCA_964218505.1 Luminiphilus sp. | reverse complement strand
ACTTCAAGCTGGATGATTGCTCTGTGTCACCTTATCCAGGTCGCGAGCTTCCACTGGTTTGCGCGGGACAGTCTCCGACTGGGCGACAGTTCGTGGCAGAGCACGCGGACCACCAGTTTGTGCTTACAAGTGAGACTAATTTGGTGACGTCGGTGACCGATATTCGCGCGAGAGCCAAGGATTCCGGTCGAGATGTGGGGATTTACGCGTTGTTTCACATGATCGTCGAAGACGATGACCAAAAGGCAGCGGCGAGGGTAGATGAGATCATCGCTGGCGCGGATCATGGCGCCATCGCCAATATTCTGGCCAGTGCGGATCTTGATACAAATCATGGGGGCACCAGTGATCAGCTTAAAGCCGCGCTGAATCAAAGCGTGGAAGAGGGCAACATGGCCTTCATGGGGATCCCTGTCATTTACGGCTCGGCCGAGACCGTCGCCAGGCGAATTCAGGAGATAGGACAAAGCACCGGGGTGGATGGGCTGCTGTTTAGCTGGCCGGATTTTGTCGGCGGTATAGAACGCTTCGGTGAGGAGGTTATGCCACTGCTGGCATAAGGGGCATGCTTCAGCCTACGTCGTCATTCTCTACTAAATCCACCACCTCGCTGTACTCCTCTGCGGGCGCTTCCTCGAGGTCCTCCAGAGCACTAGCGATGACTCGGGTGACCTCGCGAAAAAGGGTCTCATGGCGCTTTGCTCGAGCTTCCAAGGCATCTTGATCAAGCTCGTAGGACTCTATGTCGCCGGCAGAAAAAAGCCCCTTGTTCGCGGCTACTCTTTCTAGCGTATCGAGCCTGTCTCGGGTCACGGATAGTTCTCCTGCCAAAGCCATAACCATGGACAGCAGCCGATCAACGTCAGGATCAGAAAAATAGAAGGGGCGCTTTCCCTTGGCCTTTCGACGCAGCTTGACGTCGCTACCGTCACTCATTTCTGGCATCCGTAGACGAACCAGACTCCGCCGCCGCCGAAATCCCCTCCTTGGAAGGTCATGGTCCGCTGGGCTTCCTGAAAGGCACTGGGCACCATGATCTGGATGGGCTCATGACTGGTAAACCCGCCCTGTTTGGCTAGCTCGTTGAGATCTAGCAGGTGGCTCTTGCGCCAGAAAGGTTCATTGTTATTTTCACTGTCCCAGTCAAAAAGGAACGTGTCGAAGGGTGACATGCCTTCATAGGGAGGTGTTTCAACGTGGAGCATCCAGCCGCCCGGTTTTAGCACGCGGTGGCACTCACTGATAATGTTCTTGATTGCCTTGGCGGATGTCTCGTGGAGAAGAATATGGGATACCACTAAATCAAAGGAGTCATCGGCAAAGTCCATCACTTCAGCATTTTGCTGAGAGAAATGAACGTCAAGTCCCTTGGCGGCAGCTCGTGCATGCGCATAGCGCAGCATGGGAGCGGCAACATCGACTGCATGAACCTCTGCTTCAGGAAAACCACTGGCGTAGGGCAGGGTGCTATGGCCTACCGCACAACCTAAATCGAGAATTTTGCTCGGCCTGAACTCTGGATGGGCCTCTTTGAGCCACGCCACGGTGCTGTCGCCCATATCCGCGTTATCCGCACCCATTTGGCCCATGGCATAAAGGTAGACAGCCCGATCATAAATGGCACCCTGGGCGACATCATCTTCTACGTACTCGGTGTGATAACCGCCGGGCTGACAGTGGATATCCACGGCAGTGTGATAGGGCGGTATGACGAGGGATGGATCCAGTCGAAGGGAGCCGCCGGTCGACTCGCCCAGATCTTGAGCTGACTCCACCAGGCCGCCAAGGGAGCGTTCGACGGGTATCTGTGTAGAAGACCACATCATCTCCTGACTGGTCCTTAGGAGCGAACTCCAGGCCTGATAGTGAGGATCCTTGCGCATGACCTCCCCAACTTCAGCAATATTTTCAGGCTCACGCTGATGGTCGGCGATAAACGCCTTCTTGGCCCTCTTCTCATAAGCGGTTTTAAGGCCCGGATGAATCGAGGAAACCAGGTACTCCTTGAACGAACGTACGAAGTGTTGTCGCGCGAGTTCGTCGTGATCGGTTTTGGGGAGCGCTTGGTGTAACTGTTGTTCGACGAAAGAGGCAGGCATGAGTGTTTCCTCCAGAGGATGACTTAAATGTCACGGCTGTTCTTGAATATACAACACCGATCGGCGTGCGCCAATTGGGGCAGAGAACCCATGTGAGCGGCGGTTTCGGCCGCCCGTTAGTAGACCAAATGTGCTTGAGAGGTGGTAATGTTAGCGCTGTGCCAAGGGAACAAGTGATCATGACAATAACAACAGATTTATCAGGGAAAACCGCCCTTATTACCGGAGCCAGCTCAGGCATCGGAGCAGGCGTGGCGAGGGCGCTAGCTACCAACGGAGCGAGAGTGTTCCTCAATTATCCTCATGAGAGTCAGGAGAGTCGTGTTTCGGAAATTCTGGAGTCGATTAAAGCTTCTGGGGGCGAGGGGGTAGCAGTACAGGCGGACGTATCCTCTGAGGAGCAGGTGCTCGCCATGTTTGCCCAAATACAAGCACAGGGGTGGGGCCTTCATATCCTGGTCAATAACGCAGGGGTTGCTCATAGCAGTCCCGTGGAGCTCATGGAGGTCGCTGACTTTGATCGTCTTATGAGTATTCATGTGCGCGGCACGTTTTTATGTACCCGAAGTGCCCTCCCAATTTTTTATGAACAGAACTGGGGCCGTGTGATCAACACGGCCTCACAGCTAGCCTATATCGGGGCGCCCGGATTCAGTCATTACACAGCGGCGAAAGGGGCAATACTCTCTTTTACTCGGAGCTTGGCGCTTGAGATTGGCGATAAAAGCATCACAGCAAACTGTGTGGCCCCAGGTGCTACGATGACTCCCATATTGGAGGGAGTGCCTGAAGAAATTCTCGAGGCAATTCGCGGCAATATTCCGGCAGGTCGCTTGGCTGAGGTCGAGGATATTGTCGGGTCTTACGTCTTCCTCGCTAGTGAAGCCGCGGCTCACTACCGGGGTCAGTGTCTGAGTCCCAATGGGGGAGATGCATTTCTGTAGAGCGGACGGCTATGTGTGACCATGTCGGCATTGCCCTATTGGAATGCCGCTGTTTGAAAAGCCTTGTTGGTAGGTTCAGTTTGTATTTTTTGATAGTTAAAACAGTGGGGTGTTTGCTATGAAAACAGTGTTAGTTACTGGGGCGGGCATTGGTCTCGGTAAAGCAACTGCGATTGCGCTGGGTGAAGCAGGCTATCGAGTCATCGTAACCGATGTGCTGCAGACCGAGGGACAAGAGGTGGCGGCAGCGATTTGCGAAGCCGGGGGTGCGGCGGATTATCACCACCTCGATGTGTGTGACACCCAGGCTGTTGACGCCCTGTGTTCGAAGGTTGAAGCGGACCACGGCGCATTCAATGGGCTGGTTCTCAATGCGGGTATTGCCAAGACATTACCGCTGACGTCACTCACTGATGAGCAGTGGGATGAAACCATCAACGTCAACTTGAAGGGTATGATGCGCGTCTTGCGCGCAGCGGCACCCGGTATGCGAAAGAGCAAGCAGGGAGCTGTTGTGTGTTTGTCCTCTATCGTCGGGCATCTGTTGGGCTGGCCAGACCACATACCTTACGGCGCGAGCAAAGGCGGAGTGGCCGGTTTTGTACGATCTGCCGCCTTGGAGCTCGCCGGCGACGGTATTCGCGTAAACGGAATTGCGCCGGGGGTAATTCGATCTGCGCAAACCCTCGACCCTGTTAATAGTTTAGGCGAGGATGGACTGGCAGCCTTTGCGGAAACAGTGCCACTTGGGCGAGTCGGTGATCCTTCGGATATTGCTGATGTGGCGGTCTTCCTGCTGTCCGAAAAGGCTCGCTATCTCACCGGGCAGGTAATCGCGGTTGATGGTGGTACGACAATAAGTCTATAGGTTATTTCGTAACCCATAAAAAAGGCGGGCCCAAGCCCGCCTTTTTTGTTTAGGTGTGTTTAGAAGCTGTAGGAGAACTCTACGCCTGCCCGTCGCTGCGTGCCGGGGCTGATGAAGGCACCCCCGAATTCGGGCGCCAGAATCACTTCTGCGATGAACTCCTCGTCGGTAAGGTTTCGAGCGAAGGCTGTGATGCTCCAGCTATCTGACCGCACTCCGAGACGCAGGTTGGTCAGGCCATAACCATCC
This sequence comes from Luminiphilus sp., assembly GCA_964218505.1. Taxonomy (GTDB): domain Bacteria; phylum Pseudomonadota; class Gammaproteobacteria; order Pseudomonadales; family Halieaceae; genus Luminiphilus. Next base: position 23,659 of record CAXPOA010000126.1, on the reverse strand, counting down.
ACCTGAGTAACATCGTAGCTGGCGGGCGGGCCACCGAACAGGGTGGCAGGCAGCACATCGTCCTGCACTGTGTGATACCAGGTGTCTCCTTGATAGGCGTACTCAAGCCGCCCAAACAATTCAAACTGTCCCAGAGGAAGCGTGTATTGAATCGCCGCGTTCGCGAGGAAATCCGGGTTGTTTGGTACTTCGTTACCGGCTGTGTAGGGGCGTAGCGAGTTCTTGTCGATTTCGCCATCAACCATTGAGTAACCTGCATCGATTCGCAGATTGTCGGTGATTGCCCAAGCACCACTTAGCTCGAAGCCTTGCAGGGTAACTTCATCGATATTCTCAGCGGTCCTCAACAGACCAAAGGGACCAACGAAGAATTCAAAGAACTGCATGTCGTCAACCTCGGTGTAGAACACGGCACCATTGATCTGTAGGTTGCCGTTGAGAAGACCTGAACGGAAGCCAAGCTCGAAGGCGCTCGAGGTCTCCTCGCGAATGACATCCGGCGGCGCTACCAAGGCGGCACCGTTTTGCACCAGGTAGAAGTCAACGATCTGGTTGGCTCCCGAGTTGTTGAAGCCGCCAGCCTTAAAGCCGACACCCCAACTACCGTAAACCGTTGTGTTATCGGTGGCGTCCCACGTCAAGCTCACTTTTGGCTGGAGCTCATCGAAGGTTTCGCTGTTACCGGGGATGCTGGATCGGACGGTAAAGTCGTCAAAGTTCACGAAGCCCGGGTTCAGGGGTGAGCCACCCACGAGAGGCTGGCCGTTCAAGGTACATTGGCCGCCGCAGTAGTCGATATAGGACGATAAAGCCCCACTCGCGGGCGATGGTACGTTGTTGGTGACATCTCGTTCCTCTTCGTCGTAGCGGAGGGCCAACGACAATTCAACGGACTCAGTGATGTCATAGTTGATCGAGCCGAACACCGCCATGACCGTGGTATCAAAGGTGTCATTTACCATGGCATCGGTGTATTGGTTGTAGATAGTCGTTGGAACGTTACTGGCTGGATTTGGCCAGTTGCTACCGTCATCACGCAACTGTGATACCGCCTGGTAACGCTCGATATCCAAATAGTAAAAACCTGCCTGCCAACGGAGTCGCTGGTCGGCATTAGAGGTCAACTGTACCTGAAAGCTCATATCTTCCTGGAAGCGCTCTTGGTACTGATAACCGTCACAGGTTGTAGGGCTGTAGGGCGGCAAGATGGCATTGACGCCAAGCTCGGTACCAAAAATGAATGTCGGTGCTGGGAGCGCGACTACACCGCCCGGTACGCTTGGCGTGTAGGAGGGGGCAAGGGCCGCAAGTGAACTTTGACATGCATCTGTCGCGCCATAGAAACCAAAGGCGCCTGAGGTGCCATCAGCAATAAACGTGTCTTCTGTGTCACTGTAGAAACCCCATGCGGTGACGGTACCCCAGTCCCTTTCCCAGTCAGCCTTGACCGAAAATTCGAGCACGTCTTGTTCGTTTACAGGTCGAACGTTACCGGCAAAGATGAAGTCGTGGGTGTTCACGTCCTGATAGAAAGACTCAGATCCCGGCGTACCAAAGGGAACGAAGGGAGGGAGGGCAAAGCCAGCGTTAAATGAAATGGCTGCCGCTTCAGACTTGCCGTAACGAAGCTTGGTATCGATCGACAGGTTGTCGGTGGGGTCAAAGACCAGCCTTCCCGATACCGAATAGTTTTCGGCGTCATCAACGACTTTATCGTTTAGGAAGGTGTTGGTGTAGAAGCCATCAGTGCTTCGATAGTCGACGGTGAGACGCCCAGCGACGTTGTCGCCCAGCGGCCCAGCGATGGTGGCTAGTCCCGTGTAGGTGCTGTCTTCAGCGATGCTGACGCGCACATCGCCCTCGACCTCGTCGGAGGGACGTCGAGTCGACATGATCACGGCGCCGGCAGCAGCTGACCGACCGTAGAGGGCGCCCTGGGGGCCCTTCAACACTTCGATCTGCTCTAGATCAGCGTATTCTCGGTTAAAGGCGTATGTGTTGACGTACAGGATGCCGTCAATGATGAGCGCAAAGTTGGTCTCTGCATCTCGCGCGCCGTTGATACCGCGGATAGAAATCGACGAGTCACCAGTCTCTACCGTGTTTACAAAACTCACTCCGGGGGTCTGAGAAATGAAGTCCTCGGCCCGCGAGATACCCATATCCCGGATCTGCCCCGAGGTGAAGGCCGTTACGGTGCTGGGTACATCCTGGAGGGATTCGCTACGGGCTCGAGCGGTCACCACGACCTCTTCGAGCTGGGCGCTCACCTGAGATGGGGCGAGAGCGGTGCCACCGACACCTGCTAAGGCAGCAATCACGGCGGGTAGAACCTTCTTGCCAGGGGAAATTTGGCGTTGCAAACGGTCTCTGAGCGACATGGGTGTCTCCTGTGTAACCAGTTGTTTTATACCTAAAACGTGCATACCGGCGAACGGACCAACTGGATCACCAAAAGACGCGTCATCCCATTTGTCCGTACAATTCTTACAGCGCTTCCAATATCGCTCTGCGTTGGGCCTCGGTCAAGTCCAATTCCGAAAGAATTTGGACGGTATCTGCACCCATTTTTGGCGGTTTTGGATGGAGAGCACCGGGTTCCTGCGTGAATTTGATGGGTATGCCCACATGATGGTTACCTTCATCATCAGTTATTCGCATTTGTCTCTCGAGGACGTGCTCCTGTTCCCACGCCTCCTTGAGATCGAGTACGGGGCTCCAACAGATATCGCGACCAGCAAACCAGGCTTCCCACTCTGCCAGAGTCCGTGTGGTAAACGAGGCTCTCAAGAAATCGATAGCCTCACGGTGGCCGGCTCCTGCTGGTCCGCAGACTGGCTCGATAAACTCAGGCCGCCCCAACCCCTCGAAGAGCGCCTGAACAAATTTGTGTTCACCGCCCCCGAGGGCGAGGAACCGATCATCCGCGGTGCGGTAAACATTCAGCATGGCTCCGCCCCCGTGGCTTCGTTCATTGAATCGATCCGGCGCTTCATCGCCCCCAAAGACGGGTCCCAGAATGTTGGGCGAGGCGGCGAGTACTGATTCATGCATGCTGATGTCGAGGTAGTCCCCAAGCCCCGTGGTTTCCCGTCGAAGCAGGGCCATCAATACACCCGATAACGCCAGGTAGGATGAGAGCATGTCAGACATGGCGACGCCCACGATCGCAGGGCCGCTGTTGGGGTCTTCCGGTGAGCAGCTGAGGCTTAGCACGCCAGCGGCGGCAACGGTCGCTGTATCATGCGCAGGTCGATCTCGCCAGGGCCCCGTCTGGCCAAAAGCAGAGATCGAGCAATAGACGAGTCTGGGATTGAGCTCCCTTACTGTTTCTTGATCGAAGCCCAGTCGCGCCATGACACCGGGTCGAAAAGCCTCGACCATTACGTCTGCGCCTTTGATTAACTCACGAAGCGCGGCTTTACCCGCTTCGGTTTTTAAGTCGAGCGCAATACTTTCCTTGCCCCGCTGCGTGTTTCGAAGCATGACGGTCTCCCCGCCCTGCTGCCATGGAAAAGCGGCCGCGGAGCGGGTCGGCTCTGGCGCTTTGGGGTTCTCCACCTTGATCACTCGAGCCCCATGGTCAGCCATCATTTGTGTGGCTGCGGGACCCGGCAGGAACAGAGACAGATCGATGACCGTTATACCCTCAAGTTTCACGGCGTATCCTCAGTTGGTAACACCATCCTGATGTAGTTGCTCGAGGGTTTCTGGCGACAGACCCAACAGGTCACCAAGAATTTCCTGATTGTGGGCACCGATCTGGGCCCCTGGCCAGTCGGTGCGTCCGGGCGTGTCGCTCAGCTTGGGGGAGATGGCCGGTATTTTTAGCGCCTTTCCATTGACATCGACTTCTTCAAACATGCCTCTAGCGATGTAGTGCGGGTCTGTCATCATGTCTTCGACGCTGTAGATCGGGCCGACAGGCACCCGTGCAGATTCCAGTTTGGCGATGATATCGGCGGAGGTGTGTTGCTGGCACCAGTCAGCAAGCGCCTGATCGATGCGTTCCTGATGAATGACTCGCCCCGGGTTGTGCTCGAGTTCCGGATCATCGGCCATGTCCTCACGACCTGCCTCTTTCATGAGCCGCTTGAAGATACTGTCCCCGTTGCCACCAATGACGACGTGTTTGCCGTCAGAGCATAGGTAGGTGTTGGTCGGGACAATACCTGTAATGGTGGTGCCCGAAGGTTCTCTGACTACCCCGGCGCCGTCGTACTCGGGAACAATACCTTCCAGCAAATTAAAAATGGCCTCGTACAGTGCAACATCTACCACCTGGCCGTTACCTGTTTTTTGGCGCTGGATCACCGCGAGCAGCACGCCCATCGCCGCCTGGATAGCAGCGGCAGTATCTCCCAGAGAGATGTTTGGGCGAATAGGCGGTTTGCCTGGTTCGCCGTTGATATAGCGGAAGCCCCCATAACCTTCGGTGACCGAGGCGTAGCCGGGTTTTTCTGAAAAGGGCCCCGTTTGCCCGTAACCCGAGATGCGTGCATAGATAATCCCGGGATTGTGGGGTTTGACGTCTTCGGGACCGAGACCCCAGCTCTCCATCGCACCGGGTCGAAAGTTTTCGACAACGACATCTGCCTTGGTGAGAAGGTCAAACGCGATTTCGCGACCTTTGTCGGATTTGAGATCGAGGGTAACGCTCTTCTTATTGCGTGCAAGAGAGTGGTACCACAGTGACATACCGTCGCGGACTTCGCGCCACTGCCGAATAGGATCCCCCGTTGGAGGTTCGACCTTTATGACCTCAGCACCAAAGTAACCCAACACGGTGCCCGCAAAGGGTCCTGCCAGTAGTTGACCCATTTCAACAACGCGCAAACCTTCCAGAGGACGATCGGTATTCATCGCAGCTTCTCCTGACGCCGTAGACCGGACCGCAATAGTACGGACATTTATATCTGCGATCTACGATGAACTTGCGGTTCTTGATCAGGCGTTGTCGGTTTCTTCCTTCCAGACCTCCATACCGGGGCAAGCGCAGAACAGGTGCCGATCCCCATAGACATTATCAACACGAGAGACTGGCGCCCAATACTTGTCCTGGCGAAGAGAGGGTGTTGGGAAGGCGGCCTGCTCGCGACTGTAGGGATGTGGCCAGTTCGCGTCGACGATATCGTCAAGGGTGTGAGGGGCATTTTTGAGCGGATTATCCTTCGGATCGCTTTGGCCTAGCTCGACCGCCCGTATCTCCTCTCGAATAGCGATCATGGCGTCACAGAAGCGATCAATCTCGGCGAGGGATTCCGATTCGGTTGGCTCAATCATCAGGGTGCCTGCCACGGGAAATGACATGGTTGGTGCGTGAAACCCGAAGTCCACGAGGCGCTTGGCAACATCTTCTTCGGAGATGCCGGACACCTCTTTTATCGGTCGGATATCGATGATGCATTCGTGAGCGACTAGTCCGGCACGCCCCCGATAAAGCACCGGGTAGTGGTTACTCAGGCGGTGGGCGATGTAATTGGCCGAAAGAATGGCAACCTTGCTGGCAGCCGTAAGCCCCTCCGGCCCCATCAGTGCTAAGTAAACCCATGAAATGGGCAGAATGGACGCGCTGCCATAGGGGGCCGCAGACACCACATCATTGTCGGTATTGATCCCTTCCACCGGTACCACCGGATTGGTGGGGAGGAAGGGTATTAGATGCGCTCCGACGCCTATTGGACCCATACCGGGACCACCTCCACCATGGGGGATACAAAAGGTCTTGTGAAGATTGAGGTGAGATACATCGGCCCCGAATTTGCCGGGCCCGGCAAGCCCAATCAGTGCATTTAGATTGGCGCCGTCGACGTAGACCTGTCCTCCGTGCTCATGAATGAGTGCGCAGAGTTCGACCACCGACTCCTCGAAAACCCCATGGGTTGAAGGATAGGTGATCATGATCGCCGCCAGACGATCGCTGTACTGTTCTACCTTGGTACGGAGATCGTCCATATCCACATTGCCGTCATGATCACAGTCAACAATAACGACCTGCATACCTGCCATGACCGCAGAGGCGGGGTTGGTGCCGTGGGCAGAGCTTGGAATCAGGCAGATGGTACGCTGACTGTCCCCGCGGGACTGATGATATCGGCGAATCGCCAGAAGACCTGCGTATTCTCCCTGGGATCCTGCGTTGGGCTGCAGAGACATACCATCATAGCCCGTGCATTCCACCAACCAATCCGCAAGTTCACCAAGTAACTTCTGATAACCCTGTGTTTGATCGGTCGGGGCGAAGGGATGCATGCGACCAAACTCTGGCCATGTAATGGGTGTCATTTCGGTGGTGGCATTGAGTTTCATGGTGCAACTGCCAAGAGGAATCATCGCCCGGGTGAGTGAAATATCCTTATTCTCGAGTCGCTTTAAATAGCGCAGCATTTCAGTCTCAGAGTGAAAATGCTCGAAAAGCGGGTGTTGCAGGTAATCGAGGGGTCGGTGCAGCGCATTGGGGAATGCAGCTCCCGGGCTGGCAGAGGGAATATCTGCGCCAAACAGACTGGCAAGGGTCTGCACTTCAGCCTCTGTAGTGGTTTCATCGAGGCTAATCCCTAGGGCATCCGTGCGGATCGCTCGCAGATTGAAGCCGGCCTCCCGCGCTCTAGCCATAAGGGGTTGTTGATCCTCACCGACGGACACGGTCAGGGTGTCAAACCAGGTTGTATTGATCAGGGTGTAACGCCCGGCGCTAATGCCGGCGGCGAGTCTACTAGTGAGTCGATGAACCCGTTGGCCTATCTCGCGCAGCCCTTCAGGTCCATGATACATGCCATAGAGTGCTGCCATGATGGCGAGAAGCGCCTGTGCGGTGCATATATTGGAGGTCGCTTTCTCCCGACGAATATGCTGTTCTCGTGTCTGCATGGCCATACGCAAGGCCTGATTGCCACGTCGATCAACCGAAACCCCAATAACTCGCCCGGGTACGGAGCGTTTGAAGGCGTCTCGTGTAGCAAAGAAGGCCGCATGAGGCCCCCCAAAACCCATCGGCACCCCAAAACGCTGACTGTTTCCGACCACCACATCGGCACCCTGGTGACCGGGGGCCTTCAAAACAGTGAGTGCAAGGAGATCGCTGGCCACGCACACCAAGGTGTTACGTTGGTGTGCCCCATTGCAGAGGCCTTCAAGTTCCCGAACGTCGCCGTAGGTGCCCGGATACTGGACCAGCATGCCAAAGGCATCATTGGAATCTCTCAGAGTTTCTGGCTCTGCGGTTTCAACGATAATGTCTAGTGGTTCAGCACGGGTCTTTAACAGTGCGATGGTCTGCGGATGACAGTCGTTGGCGACCAGAAAGCGGTTGGATCGATTTTTTTTATTGACCCGTTGCATCAGGGTCATGGCCTCTGCCGCTGCTGTGGCTTCGTCCAGCAATGAGGCATTAGCAAGTTCCATCCCGGTGAGATCCATCACCATTTGTTGATAGGTCAACAGGACCTCAAGCCGGCCCTGCGAAATCTCGGGCTGATAAGGCGTGTAGGCGGTGTACCAACCGGGATTCTCGAGCACATTTCGCTGGATCACGGCAGGGGTGAAGGTGTCGTAATACCCCATGCCAATGCAGCTTCGATACACATGGTTTTGCGCCGCGTATTCTCTGAGTTTTGCTAGCGCCGATTGCTCAGTCAGTGGGAGGGGTAAATTCAACGCATCGCGCTTGCGAATTTTTTCCGGGACCGCGCGATCAATGAGGGCATCCATCGATTCGTAGCCCAGTTCTCGAGCCATTTCTTGCTGTTGTTTTAATGAGGGGCCTATATGGCGCCGATAGAAATCCGCGGGGTGACGGTCATCGTCTACTCGCTTTTTCAAGGACATATCACTCTCTGGTAGGTAGTGATTGAGCTCGCGCTATCCGGTGATGTGCCAAAGTCACCTGCTCAATCGTAAGCCACCTGCCAAGTTTAACAAGGCTGGTCATGCCGCCCAATAGGGCAAGCTCGTCAAGCCTACAAAATGACGAGATTTATGGTCAGCTATGCCCTGACTCTTCATGACCGTAGCTGACGTCAATGATCACCCACTGCCGCGGCCCGGCGGGGCTTTCCACGTCAATTTCGGTATCGACAGCTTTACCCAAGAGTGCGCGACCCAGCGGTGAGTCACAACTCAGTTTGCCTTGACCAATATCGAACTCATCGGGGCCGACGATCTGCCATTTGATACGGTGGCCTTCACAGTCTTCAAGCGTCACGTAACCCCCGAAGTAAACTTTGCTCTTATCGGTAGGCGGTTCAGAGACGACGATCAGTTCGTCGAGTCGTTTACGCAAAAACCTTACCCGGCTATCGATCTCCCTGAGACGTTTTTTGCCGTAGATATAATCACCATTTTCGGAGCGATCACCGTTTGCCGCTGCGGCCTGAACCGTTGCAGTGACAGTGGGTCGTTCCACTTTCCAAAGCTGATGCAGTTCTTCACGCAGAACTTGTTCACCGGCTGGTGTGATGTAAGGCGATCCTTTGACGCGAGGGGGGCGATAGCGACTCATGGGGCTAGTTTATTGCAAGTGGATCAATTTTTGCCGAAGCTAGGCCCATGAACTTAGCTTCTTTTTTACTAATGATCCGCCCTAGTCACATGCTGATAATGGGCGGGCTTGCCCTGTTTGCTGCCGCGGACACGGTGGGAGCTGTCTGTGTCGACCTAGAAGGTGACCCGATCCAAGGGGGATTGCTTTGGGGACAATTAGCGCCAGAGACTGAGGTCTCGGTAGATGGAAAGCCGGTTCCCGTGATGCCTGACGGCGCCTTTCTCGTTGGCATTGGTCGTGACGCTAAAACCGAAATAACCCTAGTTGCCGAATCGAACACCCGTTGTGAGCAGCTCATTGCTATCGGTCAGCGGGACTACCGTATCCAGCGGGTTGAGGGTGTGCCGCAGAAAACAGTGACACCCCCGGAGGAAGTTCTAGAGCGAATCGCCAGGGAGCGCGCGCTGGTCAGGGAAGCCAAGTCCCTGCGTCTTGAGCGGCCCGAGTTTTTACAGTGGGTTCGTTCGGGCTTGAGCTGGCCCGCCACGGGACGTATCAGTGGCGTCTATGGCAGCCAACGGTTTTACAACGGTACGCCCGGATCTCCCCACTATGGTGTCGATGTGGCGCGCCCAACGGGTCATCCTGTTGTTGCCCCAGGGCCTGGCGTCATCACTTTGGCAGAGCCTGATCTGTTTTACTCTGGAGGAACAGTGATTCTTGATCATGGCTATGGCCTGTCGTCCTCTTTTCTCCATCTGAGCGAAGTGCTGGTTGAGGTAGGGGATGAGGTCACCGTGGGAACTCTGCTGGGAAAAATCGGTGCCACTGGACGCGCGACTGGCCCTCACCTCGACTGGCGGATGAGTTGGTTTGACCAGCGGATCGATCCCCAGCTGCTGGTACCCCCCATGCCTGACGATCAGTGATAAGCTTCCGGCCCCGGTGTAGACTGGGGCTTTGGGTAAACGCTTATATGGGAGATACACGGTGCTCGACCCCCAGCTACTTGAAATCTTGGTTTGTCCGGTGTCCAAGGCACCCCTTGAGTACGACGAGGAAAAGCAGGAACTGGTCTGTCGTGCGAGCGGCCTCGCTTATCCAATCCGTGATGATATTCCCGTCATGCTTGAGAGTGAGGCTCGGGTTCTGACTGCCGACGAGAAGTTGGGCTGAGGTGAGCTCACAATGACCGATACCATCTTTGGCAAAATCACCCGCGGGGAAATTCCAGCAGAATTTCTCTACGAGGATGACGAATGCGTTGTCATTAGGGATATCCAGCCTCAGGCGCCTACCCATGTGTTAATCATTCCTCGAAAACCCATCCCCAAACTGGCCGATGCTGATGAATCCGATCAGACACTGCTGGGCCATCTCATGCTGGTAGCGGGCAAGGTGGCCAAGCAGCTTGGGGTCGGTGATGGTTTTCGTTTGGTGGTGAATAACGGTGAAGCAGGTGGGCAGACAGTATTTCATCTGCATTTCCATATCCTGGCGGGCCGATCCATGGCCGAGGGAGAATTGGCGCAGGGCATGAATTGATCCCGGCGGATGACGGGCTGAGCTTGCAAAGTGCTTGGATCATCATAGGTATTACTAGAGAGCAAACATGAAAACCGCAGAGATACGCGAGGCGTTCCTTTCCTATTTTGAAGAACAGGGCCATACACGGGTGGCCTCTAGTTCGCTGGTGCCTCACGACGATCCCACCTTGCTGTTTACCAACGCGGGCATGAACCAGTTTAAGGAGACCTTTCTGGGCCTTGAGGAACGGGCTTATGTCCGTGCTTGCACCGCGCAAAAGTGTGTACGTGCGGGCGGAAAACACAATGATCTGGAAAACGTCGGCTATACCGCTCGCCATCACACTTTCTTTGAGATGCTCGGCAATTTTAGTTTTGGGGATTACTTCAAGCGCGATGCTATTCGTTTTGGGTGGACCTTCCTCACCGAGGTGCTGGGTTTGCCCAAGGAGCGGTTGTGGGTAACAGTGCATATCAGCGACGACGAAGCCGCAGAAATTTGGGTCAACGATATAGGGGTAAGCCCCGATCGACTGTCCAGATTAGATGAAGATAATTTCTGGCAAATGGGGGATACCGGCCCCTGTGGACCCTGTTCGGAAATCTTCTATGACCATGGCCCGGATGTACCTGGGGGACCACCGGGAAGTGCCGATGACGATCTCGATCGCTACATCGAAATCTGGAACCTGGTATTCATGCAGTTCAATCGGGACAGCGCAGGAGAGCTCCATCCGCTTCCCGCGCCCTCTGTGGATACTGGCATGGGGCTTGAGCGCATCGCCGCGGTGCTGCAGGGTGTGCATTCCAACTACGAGATCGATCTTTTTCAGGTGCTCATCAAAGCGGTTGCCGATCGACTGGAGGTGGCGGATCTCGAGGAAAAATCCCTGAGGGTGATTGCCGATCACCTTCGCTCCTGTGCATTTTTGATTTCCGATGGGGTTCTGCCGGGCAATGAAGGACGCGGCTACGTCCTGCGCCGAATCATTCGCCGCGCGATTCGTCACGGTAACAAGCTCGGCGCCTCTGGGGTGTTTTTTGCCGACCTCCTACCGGTGCTGACTCGGGAGATGGGAGAAGCCTATCCCGACCTCCGTGCTCAGGAAGCCAAAATCACTGCCGCTCTTCTCGCCGAAGAGGAGCAATTTGCCCGTACCCTTGATAACGGCATGGCGATTCTCGACGAGGCGCTTGAGTCTCTCGATGGCAATGTCATTCCCGGGGACGTGATTTTCAAGCTGTATGACACCTACGGGTTTCCTGTGGATCTCACCAATGACATCGCACGGGAGCGCAACCTCACCCTCGATCTTCCTGGCTATGAGGCGGCGATGGAGGCTCAGCGCAAACGCTCCCAAGAGAGTGGCAGCTTCAAGGTTGACTACAGCGAGTCGGTAGCGGTCGACGGTGAAACGATTTTTGTGGGTTATGAAACCACCCAATCGGATGCGACGGTGGTCGCGTTAATTCAAGGCGGAGCCGCCGTGTCAGCATTGCAGGAGGGAGAGGAGGGGATCCTCATTCTCGACCGCACGCCTTTTTACGGTGAAAGCGGCGGTCAGGTAGGAGACTGCGGTGTTCTCCTGTGCGGTGATGGCAGAGTTGACGTGTTGGATACCACCAAGTCTGGTGGGCATCACCTTCACCATGTTCGGGTGGCCACAGGTGCCGTTGAAACGGGTGACCGGGTTGATGCGAAAGTCGACGCTTCCGTGCGGCAGTGTATTCGGCTCAATCATTCTTCGACCCATTTAATGCATGAGGCCTTGCGACGGGTGCTTGGTGATCACGTGGTGCAAAAAGGCTCCCTCGTTGATTCCGAGCGGTTGCGTTTTGACTTCTCGCATGGGCAGGCGGTCACCCCAGATGAATTGCAGACCATTGCTGATATCGTCAACGAACAGATTCGCTTGAACACGGCAGTGACCACGGAAGAGATGGATATGGACTCGGCGATCGCCAAGGGCGCCACAGCGCTGTTTGGTGAAAAGTATGGTGATGAGGTAAGGGTGCTGAGCATGGGGGCCGAAAACTTCTCGGTAGAACTTTGCGGTGGTACCCATGTTGATAGGACAGGAGACATTGGTCTTTTTCTTATTACCAGTGAGTCGGGTGTTGCAGCGGGTATCCGTCGTATCGAGGCGGTCACCGGGGTAGCAGCTGTGAAAGAGGTTCGCGCGGCCTTTGCGCGATTACAGGCGACAGCAGACGTCGTCAAATCCTCGCCCGAGTTGGTAGTGGAGAAAACTCAGGGTCTGCGCGCCGAAGTAAGGGATTTGGAAAAAGAGGTTGCCAAACTCAGGCAAAAGCTCGCTTCTGGAGCGGGAGGCGACCTGACCGCTAGCGCCGTTGAGGTGGCCGGCCTCAAGGTTCTGGCGAGTGTTGTTGACGGGGCAGACCCGAGTACCCTGCGCGACACACTTGATCAGTGCAAGAGCAAGCTGGGTTCTGCGGTCATCCTGCTGGCAGCCATCGATGGCGATAAAATTGCCTTGGTGTCGGGGGTTACCAGGGACGCAACCGACAGGATCAAGGCGGGAGACGTCATGCGTGACGTGGCCGGCCGACTTGGAGGCAAGGGCGGTGGTCGGCCCGATATGGCCCAAGGCGGCGGCACCGACGTGGCGGCATTGCCCGGTCTCCTATCAGCCTTTCCTCAGTGGGTAGCGGATCAATTGTCCCCATAATTCCCAAAGGGACGCGCTTCTGACCAATTCCCTTATATGTTATGGTTCGCGCCCGTTTTTCGTGGGTAACCGATAGTTTCAGTTTCTCGTCATGGCACTCATTGTTCAGAAATACGGCGGTACCTCGGTAGGGACCGTCGAGCGAATCCAGCATGTAGCCGACCGGGTGGCGCGTTTTCAGCGTGAGGGCCACCAGGTGGTCGTGGTGGTGTCTGCTATGTCCGGTGAGACCAATCGACTGATTGAACTCGCCCGGGAAATCCTTCCGCACCCAACCCCCAGAGAGATGGACGCGCTGGTGGCCACGGGCGAGCAGGTTACTACGGCGCTGTTGAGCATGGCGCTCCACAAAATAGATGTGCCCGCGCGCTCCTACACTGGTTCTCAAGTTCGGATTCTCACCGATAGCGCGCACACCAAAGCGCGGATTCGTGAAATTGATGACAGCCGTATTCGCAGCGATCTTGCTGAGGGCGCCGTGGTGGTGGTCGCAGGTTTTCAGGGCGTTGATGAGCAGGGCAACATTACCACCCTTGGCCGGGGAGGTTCGGATACCACTGCGGTCGCAATAGCGGCTGCACTAAAAGCTGACGAGTGTCAGATTTATACTGATGTGGATGGGGTCTACACGACCGACCCACGGATTGTGGAGACGGCACAGCGGCTTGAGCAAATCACTTTTGAAGAAATGCTGGAAATGGCCAGCATGGGCTCCAAGGTGCTCCAAATACGCGCGGTAGAGTTCGCCGGGAAATATGCCGTGCCACTGCGTGTATTAAGCAGCTTTAATGACGGCCCTGGCACATTGATCACCATGGAGGAGGGCGATATGGAAGCGCCAACCATTGCGGGCATCGCGTTCAATCGAGATGAAGCGAAATTAACGGTATTAGGAGTTCCCGATACCCCGGGAGTGGCTTACAAGATATTGGGCCCCATTGGTGAGGCCAATATTGAAGTGGATGTGATCCTCCAAAACACGGGGGAGCAGGGCCATACGGACTTCACCTTCACCGTTGCGAGAGGTGATGTGGTTCGGGCACGGGAGATCCTCGAGCCCGTGGTCGCCAAGCTAGGCGCAGCAGAGCTAAAGGATGATGCCAAAATCGCGAAGGTGTCTGTGGTTGGCGTCGGTATGCGCTCTCATTCAGGTGTTGCGGCAAAGATGTTTAAGGCATTGGCCGAAGTTGGTGTTAATATCCAGATGATCAGCACCTCAGAGATAAAGATTTCGGTAGTCATCGAAGAGAATTATCTGGAGCTTGCTGTTAGGACCTTGCATAGCGCTTTTGAGCTTGATGCGGAGCCAGAGGATTTAGCAGCTGACGCCTGACGGTCGTGGGCTGCGACGCGACGTAGCGCGTACTGATAAAAAACGACATGGATGTGACTCATGCTGATATTAACCAGACGAGTGGGTGAATCCCTCATCATCGGAGACGATGTCACCATTACAGTGCTTGGTGTTAAAGGGAACCAGGTGCGCATTGGTGTAAACGCACCGAGAGACGTGGCGGTTCATCGAGAAGAAATCCTGAATAGAATTCAAGCTGATGCAGCTTCGGATCAGGAAGAGGATGAGGGAGTAGGTAACGCCTGAGGTCGTTGCTAATTGTGATAAACTTCAGCATCGTGATTTCGGGTTCGTTAGCGTTGAACTCGCTTCAAAAAACGGAGAAGTGGCCGAGTGGCTGAAGGCGCTCCCCTGCTAAGGGAGTATACGTTAATAGCGTATCGAGGGTTCGAATCCCTCCTTCTCCGCCATCTAAACAAAACGCCTCCCTTGTGGAGGCGTTTTTGTTTAGACGTCGAATCGGAGAGATGAGAACCCAAGGTTCGACAAACTCTGCTTGGAGCAGAGTTTGGGCGCGGAGCCGTTAGGCGGAGCGCCCCGCAGGGGTGAGAGTGGCGAAGGCAACGCCGCTCGAATCAATCCCTCCTTCTCCGCCATCTATAACCCCGTACATTTGCTGCCGGTGTCCTGCCTCTGTCCGATTTTGTCCTTTGTGACTCCTTTGCCCTGAGTTAAGCTAACTTCTAGCGGTGAATATCGACACTAAGCAAGGACATGCCATCGTGACCCCCTCAAATTCGAGCCAGTCCACACCTAATATCCAAGCCCCGCTCTATCGCCGGTTTATAGATCTATTTGATGCCGGGTTCAGCATCGATTGGGGTATCGGCTCTTTTCTTGTGATTAGCCATCTCGCTGCCCTACTGTTGACGCCCGTTGCTTATGTATATGCGCCAGAAGGGCTCTGGAAGCTGATGCTGGCCTGGACGCTTATTCATTTTTTCCTGGGAGCGCTCGCCACAACTGTCTACGCCCATCGGCTGATTGCGCACGGAGCCGCGAATGAAATCCGGCAGCCAACCCATGTGTTTTTTCTGATTGCCCAGCTGTTTTCAGTCCAGGGCAGCGTGCGGCGCTGGTCTGCTCAGCATGTTATTCATCACGCTGTAGACAAGACCGGACAGCATCACCTCGATCCCTATTCAGCTACCTGGTTTGATACCCAATGGCGCAATTTTGTGTGGTCGCATATGTTGACCTTTTTGTTCAATCATCCGCCTTCCGCAGAGTTTGATGCGGCCTTCAAGGCGAAATCCCATCCAGCGATTCTATGGCAGGATAAGTACTACCTGAGGCTAATTATCGCCGCCAATTTCGTCTTACCAATGGTGTTGGGAATGGTGCTGTCAGGGTGGCAGGGAGCACTTTGTTTAATGATGGCGAGTGTGGCGGGGTTCGTGTTGGCGCAGCACAACACCTGGACCGTTAACAGCGTGACCCACATGTGGGGATTTAAAAGCGGGCTGCTTAGTTCTGCCAAAAATAACTACATTTGGTTGGGACCTCTTGGTGAGGGCAATCATCACGCGGATCATCACGACTATCCGCGGGATTTTCGAAATGGCTTCGGTTGGAGCGGTTGGCTGTTAGACCCGACTCGCTACGCCATTCTTCTGCTGAGGGCCTTGGGCTTGGTCCGCGGATTAAATCACGCGAGTCGTCTGCAGGAGGCGAAGATCATTACTCAGCGAAATGTCCGAGACAGTGAGGCCGCCTCCGTGTCGACGATATGGCAGCAATGGGAAGCGACCGTGGCTGCGGTTAGTGAGGAATGGCTAGCCGCGGCGAAAGCGTGGGATCAGTTCAAATTGGAACGGCAGCGCCTGAAGCAACAGATTCGCGAAGTGGGTGCTGAACGCATGGCAGCAGCCCGGGAGCGGGTGGGAAGCACACAGGATGATTTGGCCCGAGAGCTCAATCTACGATTAGCGGTGATCCGCAAGGAAATGCAACTGGCGCGTCAGCGGCTTCGATCCGGTCGGGAGGCATTTTTTGAGGCGTTGAGGGAAATCAGAGAGGCTAATCTCGCCATCGCCTGAGCCAACAGTAGGTAGAGCTTTTATCCCAACTTTGGAGTAAAATCCGCGAAACCCCCGAAAGGGGGTTTTTGTTTTTGGGCTGGCGGCGTGCCAGAGAGAGCTCGAGAAGGGAGCGACCATGACAGCAAAAATAGCCATTATTATGGGTTCCACCTCTGACTGGTCAGTCATGGAGGGGGCTGCCAAAACCCTAGAATCTCTTGGGATCGACTATGAGGCCAAAGTTGTCTCGGCCCATCGAACTCCCGATCGGTTGGTGGCCTTCGCCAAAACCGCGCGAGAGCAGGGCTACCAAGCGATCATTGCCGGTGCCGGCGGGGCCGCCCACCTGCCGGGCATGGCTGCTGCGATGACTCCGGTTCCGGTGCTGGGTGTACCGATCGCCGCGACGGTACTTAACGGCGCCGACGCCCTGCTCTCGATTGCACAAATGCCCAAGGGTATACCGGTCGCCACCTTCGCCATCGGTCAGCCCGGCGCAATCAATGCAGCCCTGTTTGCCGCGGCTATGTTGGCGAATCACGATCCTGTCCTCGCTGAGGCCCTCGATAACTATCGAGCCAAGCAAACCGAGGAGGTTCCGGAGGATCCTCGCGGGTGAAACAGCGCCTGGGAATCATGGGCTGTGGTCAGCTCAGTCAAATGATGGCCGAGGCCGCAAGACGGCGCGGTGCAAGCGTTAGTTTTCTCTGTCTGGACGAAACCCCGGTGGTAGAGGGGCTGGGCCATATTTACGGGTCTTCGGAATTCGACCAGTTTCTCAGCAGCTGTGACGCCGTCACCGTGGAGCGGGAGAGTCTGCCCGACGAGATGTTGCAAGCGGCGCGGGACCGCGTGGGCCTCGCCCCCGGATACGAGGCTTTGGTGGTGCTGCGTGAGCGTGATACTCAAAAAGCCATGCTCGACACCCTCGACATACCCACATCCCCGTGGGCGCTGGTGAGCTCAGACAGCGAGCTTTCGGCAGCTCTGGCAGGACTGCCCGGTGAAGTGGTCCGCTGTAAACGGACTCTGGGTGGTTATGATGGAGGTGGTCAGTGGCGGGTGCCCAAGGCGACCACTGATGAGATTATTCCGAGCGACGCCTACCCCGTTATTGCAGAGGTTGAAATCAAGATAGACCGAGAGCTGGCGATCGTCGTTGCACGAGATGTGACGGGCGATACCGTGGTTTATCCCGTGACTGAAAACTACATGCATGACGGCATTCTTATAGGCAGTATCGTCCCTGCTTCAATTGACGAGGCGATGGCAGAAGAAGCCGCCTTAATGGCGCGCAAATTGGTGAATGCCATGGATTACGTCGGGGTGCTCGCCATCGAATTTTTTGTGACCGACGGTCGATTGATGGTTAACGAGATCGCCCCCAGAGTCCACAACACCGGTCACTGGACCATCGGTGCTGTTGGCCCCGATCAGTTCACCCAACACATTACCTGCGTACTGGGTGGACGTGTGGACCAGCCCGTGTTTGACCAGTCGGCAGCGCTCATTAACCTCCTTGATACGCCACTACCTCGGGACATGCCTGAAGGACCCATTCGTAGTTTGATTCAGACTTATGGCAAGGGCTCCCGCAAGGGACGCAAGTTGGGGCATATCACGCTGATTGGTCCCGATCCAGAGGCCCTCCGCAGTGCGGCCGAGGGGATAATTGCCGAGCTACATTCGCTTTAACTTCGCCCAACGCAGTGAAAAGCGATTAGACAGTTAGTAGGCTAACCCGGTGCGATTAAGCAGTGTTGTTGTAGCGCCATCTTTCCGACGATGCATGAAGTCCTTATTATTGAGCTGTTTGACGAAACATTAGTGATTCGAACAGATAATGAGGATTCGTTTCAGGGTCCTGTTCCCGGGCTCGCAAACGAATGATGAAGTGTTTGAGACGGCAATCGGTGGTGCCAGCCAGAGCACAGTAGAAAAAGGAATGGGTGATGCCCGAGGGGCCAGAAATACGGCGTGCTGCTGACAAGATCGAAGCGGTATTAAAAAAAAGAACCGTCGAAAAAATTGAATTTGGGTTGAAGCCGTTAAAAAAGTTTTCGAAGCCATTGACCGGCAGCAAAGTGCTCTCTCTAGAGACCCGTGGAAAAGCGTTGCTTACCCACTTTGATGCGGGGTTAAGCATTTATTCCCACAACCAGCTCTATGGTATTTGGCGCGTTGTGAAGCGCGACCGATTGCCAGCAACCAATCGTCAGCTCCGGTTAGCAATTCACACCAGCGAGCACAGCGCGCTGCTCTACAGTGCGTCCGATATCAGCGTCTGGCGCACGGATGACATTGAAAACCATCCCTTTTTACTGCGGATCGGCCCCGACATTCTCAGTCCCAAATTAACGTGGCGGCAGGTAGCGGATCGATTAACAAGTAAGGCCTTTGGTGGCCGTGCGCTGAACTCTGTTTACCTTGATCAGGCATTTCTAGCAGGCTTGGGGAATTACCTGCGCAGCGAAATTCTATTTATTGCTGGTATCGATCCCGCGCAAAAGGCGCGTGACCTCAGCAGGGGAGAGCTGGGGAAGCTTGCTAGGACCACACTGGATGTTAGTAGACGGTCCTATAAGTTGGCCGGCGTTACCTTACCGGAGCGCCAGTACAAGGCGCTGAAAAATCAAGGGGTGAGTTATGGCAAGGCGCGCTTTTTTGTTTTCGGTCGTGCAGGACAGCCCTGCAGGGTCTGTCACACCAAAATACAACGGGCGACGGCGAACTCGAGACGAATCTATACCTGCGCGACCTGTCAAAAAACTGACTGATTCTTGCTCAAGGGTAAGCGCGGTACACAACAGTGTGGTTTGCCTTGCTTGGACTCGATGGTAATGTGATGTGAAGGACCCACATGAGGGCGCAACGTGAAAATTCGTCGATCGGTCTTGCTGACATCAATGATGGTCGGGTGCTGTCTGGTGACTGGAGCACCTTCAGCCCAAGGAGATGTCTGGCTCGAATTATTTCCAGATAAAACATCCGAGAACTGGTCGGCTAGTCAGCAGCGTGAACAGGACGCACCGGTCAGATATTTATCTTTTGACAAGGCTGAGCTCTCGAAGATAGTTCAGGAGGGGTTGTCCTCTTCCAGAAAGACTTTTTCTCTTGATTTACCCATCCCCTCGGGCGGATTTGAGCGGTTTGAATTCCAGCGGTCGACTACGCTAAGTCTTGGCCTTTCTAAAAAGTTCCCACACCTACAGGCTTTCGAGGGTAGATCTCTCGATAAGGACGGATCGACTGCTCAGCTTGAACTCACTACATCTGGTCTGAGTGCACAAATTCTGGATGTTCAGGGTCGATGGATGATTGATTCCATTGATAGAGCGGATTCCAGCAGGGTAAGGAGCTACTTTGCTCGGGATGACAGTCGCGCTCGATCGCCGCTTCAGTGCGGCTTTGATCACGATCCTATCCATGGTTCAAAAAGACCAGCGTCGAATCCACTGGAGGCTGCCCAGCGACCATCCGCAGATGGCCTACAGTCGAGAAGTCGGGGGGCAGAGCGACGAACCTACCGGCTTGCTATCGCCACGACCGGTGAGTACAGCGAATATCACGGCGGCACGACCGAAGATACGTTGTCAGCGGTGGTGAGGGTGGTCAATCGTATCAACGGTATCTTCAACGCTGAGTTATCAGTTGGGTTTGAGCTGGTCGAAAATGTTGACGAGATATTGTTCACAGATCCGCTGACTGACCCTTTTGAAGGAAATGATGATCTCGATGTTCTGATTGATGAGTCCCAAAGCATCATTGATGAGGTAATCGGAGAGAGCAACTATGATATTGGTCATACCTTTAGTAGCAGTGGCGGCGGCTTGGCGGGCACTGGCCCCTGTCGAAATGGCTCAAAGGCCAGCGGAGTAACCGGGGGCACCGAGGGAGAATTTTTCATCGTTGACTTCGTGGCCCATGAAATGGGTCACCAGTTTGGAATGTTCCATACATTTAATAGCAGCGCCGAATCATGCCTGGAAAATCGCGAAGGCAGTGCCGCGTTCGAACCTGGCGCCGGCTCGACGATCATGAGTTACAACGGGATCTGCGGAGCTGACAACATCCCTCAAAGTCCCCTGATGGCCAGCAATTCTGATGCGATGTTCCACTCCTATAGTTACGAACAGGCAGCAGATTACATAGAAACCTTTGGATCCGTGTGTGGAGTGACCAGTGACACCGACAATAGGGTCCCCCAGGTTGATGCGGGCCGGACTTACAGCGTTCCATCCGGCACCCCATTTGTCATCACTGGGAGCGGGTCGGATCCCGATGGGCATGACCTCACTTATTCCTGGGAGCAACGGGATCTGGGACCAGCCGCCAGCCTCTCTTCTCCTGATGATGGGTCTATACCACTCTTCAGGGCGCTGGCGCCTTCGGCTAACCCGGTGCGATATTTGCCCAAACTGTCGACCGTTGTCTCGGGTGAAATCGATAACGTAGAAAAGCTTCCCCGCGTTGCTCGGACGATGAGCATGGTCCTTACAGCGAGGGATCAGCGTGGGGGAAGAAACTCTGAAGCCACCACGATAGAGGTGATTTCTCCTCCTTTAACAGGGAGAACCTTTTCCATTGAGGAACCAAATCTGGGGGGTGATATCGGTAGCGAGGGAACCGTACGTTGGAATGTGGGCGCTACTAATGAGCCCCCCATATCGGTCAATGAGATCGATTTATTTCTTTCCGTTGACGGGGGCGATACATTTTCTGAAGAGCCCTTCGCGACTGTCCCGAACACTGGCTACGCGAGAGTGGCTTTTCCCAGCGACGTGGACACTGATTCAGCTCGTATTATGGCCAGAGGAAGGGGCAATATCTTTTTTGATGTCTCTGATGAGGACTTCTCTCTGGATGGCTCGGCACCTGCAACACCGGAGGTGGCGGCGCCGATCTCTGTGGCCGCGTA
The DNA here is from genome assembly GCA_964218505.1 of Luminiphilus sp. Classification (GTDB taxonomy): domain Bacteria; phylum Pseudomonadota; class Gammaproteobacteria; order Pseudomonadales; family Halieaceae; genus Luminiphilus. The sequence continues at coordinate 2,668 of CAXPOA010000126.1, read as the reverse complement.
TGGTCTCAATGATCAGACCATTGAGATAGCCTTTGAGCCCGGAGCAAGTGGTGGCATCAGCTATCACGAGGCCGCCTGCACCGGTGATCCAACCTATTCATCTTTCTCCGCTACTGATTCGCCTGACGCGGACTTCGACGATACCTCCCCGGCAAGATCATCCGTTGTGGTAAATGGGGAGGGAGTAGTGCCCCCTGAGGGATTGACCGTCAGTGTAGACATTACCCATACCTATCGAGGTGACGTGGTGATCGATCTGGTTGCACCCTCGGGCCGCGCTGTTCAGCTAAAAAGTAACGATGGCGCTGACGGTGCTGACGATGTGGTAGAGACCTACACCGTCTTCGGCATGCTTGGGGAGGAAGTGGCCGGTGAATGGTTACTAAAAGTCAGCGATTACTATGAGGGTGATGAGGGCACTTTTAATACTTGGAGTCTCTCCGGTGCCGGGATAACGCCACCGCGACTGGTACAGGGTTCCGTCACTCCCGATGCTTATTTCGACGACGCCACGCCGATTAGCTCCAGCATCCAACTCAGCGGAGCGGGGACCGTTTCGGTAGACGAGTTCAGGGTTGCGGTCGATATCACTCACACCTGGCGTAGCGATGTCGTGATAGAACTTGAGAGTCCCGATGGAAAGCGAATCACACTTCGTGAGACCGATACAGATGATAGTGGTGACGATGTAACCGGCGTTTACCCGGTTACGCTGACCCCCAATACGCCATTTTCAGAGCTGGCGGGCGAGTCTCTCGCTGGAACCTGGACCTTGTATGTCTCCGACCAGGTGGCTCAGGATACCGGTGTCCTGAATGGTTGGGGTATCACACAGGCTCAATACAGGTTTGTTGAATCCAGTGAAATATCGCCCATACAGTTGGTCGCGCTGCCCGCGGGTCAATCCTATTCCTGCGATATTTGGGCGGTGAACTCAGCAGTAGTGCCGTCACGGCAGAGTGCGTCAAAATTTGCCGGAACCGTGGTGCTGGATCCAGCACCGTCGGATGATAGTGCGTCGACCCGGTTTTTGAATCTATTCCAAAGCATAGACGACGTGAGGGGGCCTTCCCCACAGGCGGCGACATCCATGGACCTTAGTGATGAAGTCGGAGCGCGTAAAGACGCGGTGTTTTTTGAGGAGGTAAAGCAGTAAGGCTGCTTTCCTTACCCTTCGCTTGGTGCAGCGGCGGTAGTTCTGCGCGCTGCACCCACAAAAAAACCCGCTTCTGCGGGTTTTTGGATTTAGACGACATCCCTAGACAGGCTGGAAGTTCGGTTTAGACCGGCTCCGGCATCATCGAGCTGTGGTGCTCGAGGATTTTCCACTCACCCCCGATGCACTTGTACAAGTAGCTGTAGCGAGCCATCACTTGAGCACCGTCACCAAAGGTAAAGGTGTATACCCCCGTGTTGCTGACCAAGTCGTCGGACAATTGGCGGGGGTTAGCCTCGTTGATTTCACCGCTGGGAGACTTGGCAAGAAAACTGACGAAGTAATCCCTGATTTCCGCATGGTTGTGGCGCACCTGATTGGAGACCGTTGGCAGTAGAACTGCATCCTCTGCGTACATGGCCGTGACCTTGTCGGGGTCGCCTGTTTGTATGGCGTCATTCCAATTGCTAAACAGTTGAATGATGTCATTGTTATTCATGAATAAAAATTCCTTGCGGTTAAGTGGGTTGCCTGTAGATCAGTCCCCGGGTGCGCAACCATGCCATCCCCGGCTCCTATTTTGACTTAGTTGTATTCTTTTTTCAGGGCGCGCAATACATCAATGCGCTCTTCGAACCGGCTCCCGTCCATATCAAGACAGCAGTCGGCTTCAAGTCCGGCCATGGTTTCTGCGATGTCATCAGACATGCCCGCAATAAAAACTTTTTTTCCGGCGCGTTCAGCATCACAAGCTATCGTCTCGACTGCCCTGGCAGCAGAGACATCGATGAAGGGCACGCGCTGAAAATCCAGAACGATGGCATGCATGCCGTCGGTGTACCGCTCTCTGACGTGATGACCAACATCTGCGGCCGCACCGAAGCTGAGTGGTCCGCCGAATTCAAATACTGTCACGCGGTCACCTAGATCGTGAAGCAGCTGCAATTCTTCATCATCGCTCGCGCTGAGCGGCAGCGACATCAACTCGTCGAGCTGGACTTTCGCTACCTGGCGCACATAGGCGAGTGCTGCCAGTACCACCCCTGCGGCCACCGCTGTGATCAAGTCGACCAGCACGGTAAGACCCAATACCAGCGCCATCAGCGCAAGATCCCAGCGGGGTCCGCGATGGGCGTTTTTCAGGTAGCTGAAATCTATAATGTCTAGTCCTACCTTGATCAGGACACCAGCCAAGGCTGCGTGCGGGATATAGGCGGCTATGGGGCCAACCCCCAGGACGATCGCCGCGAGCACAGCGGAGTGGATCATGCCTGAAATTTTGGTATGCCCACCAGATCGAATATTGACGACGGTACGCATAGTGGCACCCGCACCCGCGATGCCGCCAAAGAGGCCCGCGATCGCATTGCCCATTCCCTGCCCGATCAGTTCCTGATTGGAGTCGTGTCTGGTTCGCGTCATGTTATCAGCCACCAGAGAGGTCAGCAGGCTGTCGATAGAGCCAAGGACCGCCAGAATGAATGCGGCCTCCACTACCAAAAACATCGCGGA
>CAXPOA010000125.1:0-18756 GCA_964218505.1 Luminiphilus sp. | reverse complement strand
TGTCCCTTGCCGATAGGAGCGCATAAATCGATGATTCGCCCTGTAAGGTCTTCGGTCGAGCCATTACCTTTTTCCAGAGTGAGTCGCTCGTTAGGAAATAGCGGGGTCAGGTTTTCAAAGAGAATTTTGCTCTTGGCACTTTCGGGTGACTCAAAATTGACGTCTTTGACTTTTAGCAAGGCAAAGTAGCGTTCCGAATCCTTGGGCGGTCGGATCATGCCGGTGATCGTGTCGCCCGTGCGAAGATTGAAGCGTCGGATCTGACTCGGACTTACATAAATATCGTCAGGACCTGCAAGATAGGAAGAATCCGCCGAGCGCAGGAAGCCAAAGCCGTCTTGAAGTATCTCGAGCACACCGTCGCCCCAGATGTCCTCTCCGCTCTTGGCGTGCCTCTTGAGCAGGGCAAAGATGATGTCCTGCTTGCGGGATCGAGCCATATTCTCAAGGCCCATCTCCCGGGCCATGTCGATAAGCTCCTGAGTTGACTTGTTTTTGAGCTCGGTCAGGCTCAGGGGATTCGCGCTTGGCGTCGCGGGGTCACGCCTTTTTTGACGGCGGTTTCTGCCTCGTCGTCCCCCGTTATTACCGCCTCCCTCGCTAGCATCCTCAGCCTCGCCAGCCTCGTTCTCCGCAGCATCATCGGCGGGTTCGGGGGAGGTTTCGCTGGATTTATTCAGCTTGAGTGTGCGCCCAGTATCACTACTGGCTTCATCGTTGGTAAGCTGATCTTCTATTTCTTTGCTCTCTGAGCTGTTGTTGTCGTCCACAGATTGATTCCGAAGTAATGGGAAAAATGGCAAGCCCGGAATGGGCTGTTTATAAAGGTTGATGCGATCTGCGCCTAACCCCCAAAGTCACCGGATACACATTGAGGCGTGGACCAAGTTTGGAGTTATAAGGGGGGAGGTGACCAGGAAACCGATGGCTTTCGGTCCCTGCGATTCCTAAACTAGCACTGGACGCAGAGTGCGTCCAGACTTTTTATTACGTTTATTTTTGGCTGTTTTTGGCTCAATTCACATGCAACTGTCGATAAATTCCGACAGTTGAGTTTTCGATAGGGCCCCAACTTTGGTTTCAACCGCGTTGCCGTCCTTAAATACGATGAGAGTTGGAATCCCCCGGATACCAAATTTTTCCGGGATGCCCGCGTTGGCATCGACGTCGACTTTGCATACTTTTAGCCTGCCCGCATAGTCGGCAGCTATTTCGTCGAGGATTGGCGCAATCATTTTGCAGGGCCCACACCATTCAGCCCAAAAATCGACTAGGACTGGGACTTCCGCTGACAGGACTTCCGAATCAAAGGTGGCTTCGGTAACGTGGACGATACTCTCACTCATATGGGCTCCCTAACAGGCGTTTGCTACCACTTAATAACGATGGGCAACTATAGCATCACCACACCGGCAGACACAGACCCCGGGGAATCCTGGCTCGTATATTTGTTGGTCTGTGCTGACGGCAGTTACTACGCTGGGGTCACCAATCACTTGGCGCGCCGGCTGCGGCAGCACAACGGAGAGCTCGCCGGTGGGGCTCGCTACACCCGAGTCCGTCGTCCGGTGGTGGTTGCCTGGCAGCAGTCGGCGGCATCCCGAGGGCAGGCCCAGCAGCTCGAGTACAGACTAAAAAAGCTATCGCGCGCGGATAAGAGAGCGCTGATAAAGTCCGGGGGTACTATAGGCCCATGAAAGAAGGGCACTCAGAATTTTGGCCGTGGGCGCTGGATAGGTGGCAAGGACCCGCTGCAGTGCGTTTACTGAAGCTTCAGGATGAGCACGATGTGGTTATCTTGGAGTTGATGTTTGTGGCTTGGCTGGGAGTCCAGTGCAGGGCGATCAGCCAGGATGATCTCGATCAACTTCGGGGCGGTGCACAAGCCTGGATTGACCAGGTGGTTCTGCCTCTACGGCGAGTCCGGCGAGCGTGGAAAGCCGAGGGTAAGCAAGCGTCCTTGCGTACGCGTCTGCAGGCACTTGAACTGGAGGCGGAGAAGAGCCTTTCCCTGTTGTATGCCCAGACATGGTCGCTCATCTTGGCGACTGCGAACGGCGATACTGCCAATCACTGTGAAGACGCCCTCGGACACAATCTGTGGTTGGTGCTTGAAGGGGTGGGGTTACAGGCCGACGACACACTACGCCAACAACTCCTGCAGGATCTGTCGGGCTAAAAGGCCATCTAAGCTAATTGACCCTGATGACTAATTGACCCTAATGACTAATTGACCCTAATGAATAGTGCTGCTGGAGACATAGAGAGATATTTGCTCGCTGCTGGTCACTGCGCGCTGTTAATCACTATTTTTCACGGTGATTCTCGGTTTTACCCTTTTCATTGATGTTTAAACCAGAGTCTGGCCAGGGCGCTATCTATTCGATATTACGCTGCGCTGGCGCTACAGGCCCTGTGTGCGTACCATGGGACCCCCGAAACGGCCGGTACGGCCATATTTGCAACTAACACTAGGTAAGAAACATGTTTGATGTAACTGCGCGTCGCCTTTCGATACTTTTTATTGCTCCGCTATTTGCCGGTGCGTTAATTGCTTGCCAGGAGCAGGCCAAGGAGCCAGCCCCCGTGACACTCGATACCCCTGAGAAACGATTGAGCTACGGCATTGCCCTGCGCATGAGCGAGCGCATGGTCGCCGATGGTATGGTGATGGACGTCGATGCCTATGCACTTGGAATGCGTGATGCTTTTGAGGGTGCCGAAGCGCGTCTTACAGACGAAGAGATCAATGCCGAGATGATGGCATTTCAGGAGAAAGTGGAGGCTGAGCGCGAAGCGGCACAGGCTCAAGTTTCTGAGGGCAATGCGGAAGCAGGTGCTGCCTTCCTTGCCGAGAATGCGCAACGCGAAGGGATCGTCGTCACGGAATCTGGCCTCCAGTATGAGGTTGTGACCGCCGGAGAGGGCGCATCACCCGGGCGGACTGACGAGGTTGAGGTTCACTATCGAGGGACGCTTCTTGACGGCACGGTCTTCGACAGTTCTTATGATCGAGGCCAAACGGTGACCTTTGGGGTTAGTCAGGTGATCCCGGGCTGGACGGAGGCACTGCAGCTGATGAAGGAAGGAGCGAAATACAAGCTGTACATTCCAAGCGATCTCGCTTACGGACCCGGTGGTGCTGGTCAGGTCATTGGTCCCAACTCAACGCTGATCTTTGAGGTAGAGTTGATCAAGGTTCTCGCGGATGATGCAGCTGAATAAATTCAGGAAGAATCTTCAGGACCCCGGTTTTACCGGGGTTTTTTTATGCCAGTTCGAGATACTGTTGATAGAAATTCCTGAGATAGTCGTCGAAATCAGGCTGCGCCGTTTTCTCTAATACTTGTTGTTGGGTGATAGATACGCTCGCAGCTGTCTCTAGTTCCGCACGCACAATATCGTCGAGAGGTCGACTCAGAAAATCCGCCTGCCAGCCCTGAGAGTAGTTCAGAGCAAGGCGCCAGAAAGGCATATTCTTTTCCCGCATTTCTCTCAGGATTCGCCCGGATGGGGTTGCTTCGGGGTTGAGCACCTTGGTCTTGGCATCGGCAATAGCCCGAGCATGGTCGTTGCCACCAACGGCAGAGTCGAGTAACTGCGCGGTTTCCTCCATACTGTCCAGCAACTCAGTCGCAAGGCTTCGCAAAGCAACCTCCCCAGTTGCTGTGCTCAGCATAAGATCGGGATCACGCCCCTGATTTACCACACGCTTTAAATTTTCCTTGTTTCGCCGCTGGCCAGTCTCATCGCAAAGGGGACTATCGGTTATCAGTGCGTTCACCAAAAATGTATCGATCAGCCTGATGGTGTCCTCGTCGATACCCAGGGGCATAAAAGGATTGATGTCGATACAACGCACTTCGATGTATTCGATCCCCCCACGCTTCAGTGCAACTACAGGCGCTTCCCCTGACTTGGTTACGCGCTTTGGCCGGATGGGGCTGTAAAACTCGTTCTCAATTTGTAGCAGACTATCATTCAGCTGAGCCTGTTCTCCATCGGCGGTCACCTTGAAGTCTGCATAGGCTGCATGAGGTGTAATGATTGCACCGCGAAGAGTTGCGATGTAGTTGTCCAAGTCGTTATAGCAAACCTGCAGGCCAGCTTGCGCGTTACTGGTGTACCCTAAATCGCCCATACGAAGTGAGGTGGCGTTGGGCAGGTAAAGGCTATTGGCAGCGTCATCCATGGGAAGTAGGTGATGATTCTTATTCCCGGATAAAAAGCTTGCGCACACTGCCGGTGAGGCGCCTAGGAGATAAACCAGTAACCAAGACCGATCAAAAAAATTTCTGATCAAATCCAGATAGCCCTGAGTTTGGAAATCCTTAAGTGTTACGGACTTATCCGCGTTCTCCCATGCCGCTTGCCAGAACTCCTCGGGCATCGAGAAATTGTAGTGTATGCCAGCAATCGCTTGCATCATCCGGCCGTAGCGCACGCCAAGACCATTTCGGTAGACCCGCTTCATCTGCCCTACATTTGATGAGCCGTAGGACGCGATCGGTATGTTTGATTCTCCGGCAAGAATACAGGGCATGCTGGCGCCCCACACAATTTCATTGTCCAATGCCGCGGCGGTGAACCGATGGAGTTCGTCCAGTTGCCCCAACGTCGTAGAAATATCGCTGGCAACCGGTGTGATGAATTCGAGCAGTGATTCCGAGTAGTCAGTGGTAATACCTGGATGTGTGAGCGCAGAACCCAGGGCTACTGGGTGGGGGCTTTGCGCCAGCATTCCGGTCCCTTGTTCAACCCGAAGGCCCTCTTTCTCCAGGCCTCGACAGATTTGGCTCAAGACGTCGCTGCCTGATCCCGCAATACTGTCGCGCCTCGATTGCACAAATGATTCCACGGGGTATTGCCTCCAGAGTCACCGCCGTCTCAGCCAGAGGATAAGCCCCGGTCAGAGTGTATTGGGGCGCAAGTGTATTCTCTCAGGGTGCTGGGGTACAGCGACCCAAAAGAGGGTACTATAGTCCGACAGAAGAAGAGCCATATGGAGGTGGCACATGCAAATAAAACAGTGGTTGACTCAGCTGGCGTCCGAGGGTGGCTCCGATCTTTATCTCAGCACGGGCGCGCCTCCCTGTGCCAAATTTGATGGTGAACTTAGGCCAATCGCTTCGTCGGTGCTTGCCCCTGGAGAAATAGCGGGAATTGCCAATGAAATTATGGATGAGACTCAGCGAGAGGAGTTTCAGCGTGAGCTAGAGATGAATTTGGCGATCTCGATTCCTAGTGTCGGCCGATTCAGGATTAACATTTTCAACCAGCGCAATGAGGTGTCTATCGTTGCGCGTAATATCGTCACTGACATTCCGAATTGGCGTGATCTCGGCTTGCCCGAGATTCTTACCGACCTAATCATGCGGAAGCGGGGGTTAATCCTTTTCGTTGGCGCTACGGGCTCTGGTAAGTCAACCTCACTCGCTGCGATGATCGATCACCGTAATTCAAATACCGCCGGTCATATCGTGACTGTAGAGGACCCGGTCGAATTTGTTCACCGCCACAAGCGTTCGATCGTGAACCAGCGGGAAGTGGGGGTTGATACTCGAAGTTGGCATAACGCACTTAAGAACACCCTGCGTCAGGCACCGGACGTCATTTTGATTGGAGAAATCCGAGATCGAGAGACCATGGAACACGCGATCTCTTTTGCCGAGACAGGCCACCTGTGTATATCGACTCTGCACGCTAATAACGCAAACCAGGCGCTCGATCGCATCATCAACTTCTTTCCCGATGAAAAACGAAAGCAGTTGCTACTTGACCTGTCATTGAACCTGCAGGCCTTTGTTTCCCAGCGCTTGATACCGAATGTAAACGGAGGTCGCTCGGCGGCGATAGAAATATTGCTCGGTACGCCAACCGTCAAGGAACTGATCACGCGTGGCGAGATCGGGGGCATCAAGGAGGTCATGGAGAAATCGGAAGAGCTGGGCATGAAGACTTTTGATAAAGCGCTCTTCGATCTCTTTGAAGCAGGCAAGATCTCTGAAGAGGAAGCCCTCAAGAATGCGGACTCGGCGAATAACCTGCGCTTGAGGATAAAGCTTGCTCAGGAAGATGGCGCAATAACCTCAGCGGGCGGGTTCACCATGGAGGGCGCAGAGGAAGACGATGAAGTTACTGTCTTTGAGACTAGAGACTCAAACTGACTGAGCGCTTAGCCGCTCCTGATCCTGCCGCATTTGAGCCACCGTGTCTTTGAAGTTGGTGGTCCGATCCAAGATATCCACCATGTCTCGGTCAATGAGCGCAATCAGTTGGGCCACCGTAAGTTCTCTGAGCTTGATGCCATCGCGGTTGGTAAAAATGTAGCTGTCTTTTTCCATATCGCGCACAGCGACCCTAGCCATCATTGGCGGTTCCCGATCATGGAATCCCAGCCAGGTACCCATAGGGATTTGCAGCTTAACAACGGTTTGGCTCGTGAACGGTTTTTCTGTCGCGACGCCTTGCTCTTGGGCCCCACGGTTCGTAGCGGGTGCGCGAACTTCCTGCGTGGCGGTTTCGGTCTCCAGAGACCGTTCGGGCTCAGGAGATAGCCGTCTCGCCAATGCGTCTTGTGCTTCTGCCTCCCGCTGAGCTTGAGCTGATGTTTCGCGCTCGCTGATGTCACGACCTTGTTGTTGCTGTCGTAACTGATATTCCACCACGGTCGCCATGGACAAACAGAAGCTATCCTGAGCATTCAGGCTGACCATCTCACCCGACTTGAGCAGTTGGCTGAGCTCCTTAAAAGGCTTTCTTAAAGCTCGCGCACCCATAAAATTCATAAACAGAATCTGGGTGTTTTCTGCGATTGTGCCGGCGACGCAAAGTTGTTGTTGTCCCTCGGGCATTTCAATGGATAGCCAGGATCCCGCCTGCAGCCCCAACTCTTTGAGTTGATCCGAGTCCGGCGCTGACTGGACCGGCTGGCCTTCTATCTCGATAGGATCTGCTCGCAGTAGCCCCAGATCTTCCCCTCTTACGTTGCGAAGGAGGGCGTATTCAATGAGACCAACGGCACCCGCTATTGCATCCTGATCGGGCTGGAGACTGACCAAATGCTTGGCCAGGGTTGCCGGCAGGTGCTGAATAGTGTGTTGCAGTCGATTTTGTCCGTTCGCATCCCCCGCCGAAACTGGCTGAACCGCTTGTGCCAGAAGATGGGTGGTATCAGAGAAGCTTTGCCAGTCGTCGCTGTTGAGACCTTGAGTCGAGGCAATATGCAAGCCGCTTTGGTACCAGTCGGACTTCATAAATCGGGCCACTGAGCCTGGCACTTCACAGCTAGCGAGAACGCGGTTCAGCTCTGCCGCAACTGACAGGCGCATAGCATCCTCACCAAGGGCAGACCATTCCCGTTCGATCAGTCGAGGTGCCTGGAGTGTCAACTCGGCAGCGTGGGCGTTAAGTTCTTGGGATAATTCTGCCAAGGCCGAATCAACCTTTGGCTCACTGGGAAAGTCCTGCCGGGCCCGATCAAGCAGTGCTTCTAGGCTAACCGCGAGGTTGGCTGCAGCGCCTTTTTGATCCGGACGCCAGCCAGTGAATCCCCGATGGATGGTGTCAAGGAAGCGATGGAGTGCATGTCCGCCAGGAGTGAAAAACCGCTCGTCGGTAAGCGCGAATGCTGCTGCGAGAGGACGCAGTTGAGTTAGCAATTTCCCAAGGGGATCGGCTAGGGGATAGGTTTTCATCCAGTGCGAAAAGCTTTCGTCGACCCAGTCAATCACAGCGGCACTCTCGGTCTCGGGATGTTTGAACCCCGCGTCGTTGAGGGCGTGAATCAGCGATTGTGTGACTTGGGGCTTGAGATCCTCGAGAGCGCTAAGCAGACGTTCACCGGATAGGCCGTCAGGACGAGCGGGTCCCGCAAATGCCGATCTGACATTCGCTTCCAGTGATGGGGTCAGGGGTAGCCGGTCCGGCTCTTGCATCCTCGCTCTGTCCCTCTTGGCGCCTCATGCGCTCTTTTTCCCAAAACCGCGCCTGTGGAGGGTACCGAGAATCCCATTATCGCCGGGAGTCTGCCAGCAGTTTGTCCACTATGCGCTCTAACTGTTTGAGATTATTACACTCTGTGGCTAAGTGACAGTGACGAATTACTGGCAACATTGCCGAATCACCGGTGCCCCAAGCGACTCTGGGCTCGGGATTTAGCCAAATCAGGCGCTTGCAGCGGCTTTTTATCTCGGCGAGGAGGTCCAGTCGAGGATCGCTATTGTTGTTCCTTGCATCCCCCAGAATGATAACCGTTGTGGCGCTGTGAATATCCGTCAGGGCCTGATCGGCAAAATCCTGAAAGGCGCGCGCGTAATCCGTCGCGCCACCGTAGGTTCTGTTGACTGCATTGACAGCCTCCTCCACCGGGAGCGCCTCAAACCAGTCGGTTACCTCGCCAAGTGTGCTTGAAAACGCAAAACTTCGTGTTCGCGGCAATACGTCCTGCACCGCGTAAAGGAACATCAGAAGGAACTTGGCATAGGCCGCGACCGATCCACTCACATCGCAGATTGCCATGACTTGGGGTCTGCGTCTTTGAACTGTCTTCCAGCGGGTTGTGAAGGGAATGCCGTCAGTACTTATGGAAGCGCGCAGGGTGGCGGGGACATTTAACTGGCCCCGTCGATGCCGCTTACGCCGTCTGCCATGCCGGCTCGCCAGCTTTCGGGCCATCCGCTCTATCAGTTTACGCATACGCATCATCTGATGAGGGCTGATGTTCGAAAGCTTTACTTCAGAGAGGGTATTGTCCAGAAATTCCTCGGTGTCTCCCGAGGCGTGCACGAGGTATGCGCGCTCAACGCGATCCCGGGCACGCAAGCGCAGTCGCTCACGCAGTTCCTGCAGTTCGTGAAAGGCTGCCGGATTTTCCTGCTCTAATTGAATGGCCGCATCGCGCAGGTCGGTTTCGCCGAGAGCATCAAGCAGGCGGCGGGTGTACTGGCCGCGCTGAGTGAAGAGTCGGATGTTATCTACTTCCGCTTCCCGTGCTGCGGCCTCGATGGCTACAGAGAGCGACGCTTCATCCCCGCTTTGTAATGCACGGACCAAGGATGAGTCGAGTAAGTCGGATAGCTCGCTGGAATCGCTGGCGGCTTGGGAAAGTGCGGATAATGGAGAGGCCGGCTGTTCACCGTTGTTGCCTTGACTATCCTCTGAAGGACTCTGATTCTGGTCATTTGGTTCTGTTGATGACTCAATAGACGAGGCGTCGCGGGGGGTTGGCAGACCAAAAAAAATATCGAAGGCTTCGTGATAGCGAGCCTCCTCATAGGGCGACTTGGCCAGAACCGAAGCGAGCCCGTCGCGCAAGGTTGAGCGATCTGTATACCCAAGGAGGCTTGCTGCGTGTACTGCATCGAGTGAGTCAGCAGGGGATATGGGAACGTCTCTGCCCCGAAGAAATTTTATAAATTCAAGGAGCTGATGACTGCTACTACCGGCGATCATCAAGCGGTAGTCTGTTTCAGCAGCTTGTTGAGTTGGTCTTCAGCTTCGACAATATCCTCTTCATATTTAAGCAACACGTTGAGGGTGTCGTGTACCAGTCTGCTATCCAACTGCTCAGCGTGAAGCAATAACAAGCTCCTGGCCCAGTCGATGGTTTCAGAGATTGCGGGCGCTTTCTTGAGATCAAGTTCGCGCACAGCATGAACGAAGCGGACGAGCTGATCGGTAAGCTTGCCTGCCAACTCGGGCACACGGGCCGCGACTATTCTTGCCTCTAGTTCGATAGAGGGAAATGGTATGTGCAGATGAAGGCAGCGGCGTTTTAGGGCATCCGATAAATCCCGGGTATCGTTTGAGGTGAGAAAGACGATCGGTTTTGACCGAGCTTGAACGGTGCCTATTTCGGGGATTGATACCTGAAAGTCGGACAGAACTTCCAAGAGCAGCGACTCAAATTCAAAATCCGCTTTATCGATCTCATCGATTAACAGCACAGCTCCTTGCTCCTGCTCCATGGCTCGAAGCAGGGGGCGGGGCTCAAGAAACTCCTTGGCGTAGAAAACGTCGCCGGTGCTGTGTAGGCGTTGTATTGATTCCTTAAGACCTTTGGCGCCTTCAAGCATATCCCCCAGTTGCTCTTTGAGAATCTGTGTGTAGAGCAGCTGCTTACCGTACTTCCACTCGTAGAGTGCTTTAGCTTCATCCAGGCCTTCGTAGCATTGCAGACGAACCAAGGGCTTGTTGATGACCTGCGCGCAGGTTTTAGCTAACTCGGTTTTGCCTACGCCGGGTGGGCCTTCTACCAGGATCGGTTTGTTGAGCTGGGCCGCAAGGTAGACAACGGTGGCAATGCGGGTGGTACATATGTAGCCGGCCTGCTCAAAGTCCGTGGTGATTCCCTCGATATCGTTAAGGGCTTGATAGAAACTGGTTTCCACTGATATTTCCTATAGTGAGTTAGCCGCCTGAGGCATTCATGAAACGCAGGATTTGAGGCTCATGGGGCTTATCGAACACATGTTGCTGGGGTTTGTGCAACAGCGCCTGCTTGATCGCTGTTTCAATATCCGCATCACTTTTTCCAGCGCGAAGTAGCTCTCGTAGACTGATGGAGTCTTCATTGCCCAGGCAAAGTAGTAGTCTCCCTTCTGCGGTCACTCGGAGTCGGTTGCAGTCAGCACAAAAATTGTGGCTATGGGGAGAAATTAAACCCACGCGACTGGTTCGACCGGCGACGTGCCAATACCGAGCGGGTCCCGAATGAGCTTGGGGAGTCAGGGGAATCAGCTCGAATTCTTGTTGCAGGTGCTTAAAAATCAGGTCACTGCTAACGAATTCAAGTGCTTTTCCAGCCGCGTTGACCTGACCGAGTGGCATTTCCTCGATAAAAGCTATATCGACACCGCGATCGATGGCATAAGTTGTCAATGGAGTGATATCAGTCTCGTTGTGGCCCTCTAGAATGACGGCGTTCAATCTTATTCGCTTAAAACCAGCGGCGACGGCAGTGTCGATACCTTCTAATACACGACTTAGCTCTCCGGTTCGGGTCAGCTGGCGAAAGCGATTTTGGTCGAGGGTATCCAGACTGACATTGAGCGAAGTGACGCCCAAGCGTTTTAATTCGGGCGCAACGCGGGATAGCTGACTGCCGTTAGTGGTTATCGCAAGCTCTTTTAGGCCGTCCAAGCGTCCCAGCGCGTCGAAAAGTGTGTGGATATCGCGGCGAACCAGTGGCTCCCCGCCGGTGATACGAATTTTTTTCACGCCGAGCCCGACAAAAATCCTCCCAATGCGGGCAAGCTCCTCCAAAGAAAGCACCTCCCGCCGGGGCAGGAACTGCATTTCCTCAGCCATGCAGTAGGTGCACCGGAAATCGCAACGGTCCGTAACCGATAGACGGAGATAATCGATGCGACGACCCTGAGGATCAATCAGCTGTGTTTCACTAGCCGCTGCCATGGCGGGAGTTTACACGGTTCTCAAGCTTATTCAGACTGACCCCAGTCCCGAAAGTCCGAAGGTGAGCCACCGAATGATTGATCCGAGAGTGTCTGTTGTCCCCGGTTTACTGCTGGCAGGCCTGACTGGCCTGATGATGGTCTTGGCTGACCTGCCAACACCTATGGTCGTTACCGCCGCGACCGCCGTGATCTGTGTGATGTGGTGGATCTTTGAGCCAATTCCTATCCCGGTCACCTCATTGCTACCCCTCGCGCTAATGCCCCTTTTTGGGGTGATGACTCCTGCTGAGACCGGTGCCGCCTATGGGTCTCCATTGATCCTGCTTTTGCTGGGTGGTTTCCTGCTATCTCGGGGAATGGAATCGTCGGGCGCACATCGCCGGCTGGCTCTGAGTGTTGTGCGGCTGGTGGGCAGTGACAGTCCTCGCCGACTTGTGATCGGCTTTATGCTCGCGGGCGCTGGCCTCAGCATGTGGATTTCCAACACGGCTACCGTTCTCATGTTGCTCCCTGTCGCCCTTGCAGTGCTCGACAGCGCGGAACAGAAAGAGTCGCTACAAGTGCCGCTGTTACTCGGTCTGGCGTGGGCCTGCTCTATTGGTGGCTTGGGCACGCCAATCGGAACCCCCCCCAACCTCATTTTCATGCAGGTGTACGAAAATAGTACGGGTCAGCATATTGGCTTCACCCAGTGGATGTCTGTGGGCATTCCCGTCGTGGTGGTGATGATCGCTGTAGCGGCAATGTGGGTGACAAGAAATTTACCGAAAGAAATGGAAGTGTTGGTGCCATCGCCAGGGGCATGGCGGAGTGCTGAGCGTCGAGTGCTGATCATCTTTGGCTTAACGGCATTAACTTGGATGACCCGGGCTGAACCCTTTGGTGGATGGCGTGAGTGGCTGGGTGTGCCTACCGCGAATGATGCCTCGGTTGCGTTTTTGGCTGTCGTGGCGCTATTTGTCACTCGGGATCGTGAGGGCGAACCCTTGATTACCTGGCGTGAGGCAGCGGAAATACCCTGGGGCGTATTGCTATTGTTTGCCGGTGGCATCTGTCTTGCCAAAGGGTTTGTCATCTCCGGGCTATCGGAGATCGCGGGAGAGGCGTTGGTCGCCCTGACTACGTTGCCAATCCTGCTCATGACAGTGCTTATCTGCCTGGCCGTTACGTTCATGACCGAGGCGACTTCAAACACCGCAACAACGGCGCTGCTGATGCCCATTCTGGCCGCCGCCGCCCTGGCGGCCGGGATTGATCCGGTATTGCTGATGATACCCGCGGCGATGAGTGCCAGCTGCGCTTTCATGTTGCCGGTCGCAACAGCGCCCAATGCGGTGGTCTACGGTACGGATCGCATTCCTATTCGAGTGATGTTTCGTGAAGGCTTGGTGCTTAACCTTATCGGCGCTGGGGTGATTGCATCGCTGCTCTGGTGGCTGCTCCCCGTGTTGCTGGTGAGCTGAGCCCCTGACTCGAGAGTCTGGCCCGAGACCTTAGATGGTATTGAGCAAGAGAAACTTGCGGGTAAGTCCATGCGAGCCGCCCCCAAGGGCAAAGCTCGCACAGGGAGATGTTAAGAGAAAGGATTCCGGCTTGATTTACAACAGCGCCATCATGGTTTCAGCTGAGGACACATCAACTCCCGGGCCTTCTTCCACGTTTAAGTGGGTCACTGCGCCATTCTCCACGATCATTGCGTAGCGCTGTGATCGTGTGCCCAGACCAAACCCACTGCCGTCGAGCTCCAGCCCCACCTTGCTGGTGAATTCGCCGTTACCATCCGCGAGCATAATTATCTCCTCGGCATTTTGTGCCTGACCCCATGCTCCCATCACAAAGGCATCATTCACCGACAGGCAGACAATACTGTCTACGCCGGCCGCCTTGATTTTGTCGGCATTGGCAACGTAGCCCGGAAGGTGAGTCATCGAACACCCCGGGGTAAATGCGCCAGGGACTGCGAACAAAAGCACCTTTTTACCCTCAAACAGATCGGCCGATGTGATGCCTTGTGGTCCGCCGTCACCCATGACCATCAAGGTGCACTCAGGGACATTATCTCCTACAGCAATTGTCATTGTTCATCTCCAGTTCTGATTCCAGTTGATCACCACTTGGTGCGAGGCCGTCCATTAAACCTCCGCATATTCTCCACTTGCAAGCATTGCCGCATAGAGTTGCTCACATTCTTCCATGAATAGTTGCTGTTCAGTTTCCATGTACGGCGCACAGGTGGACAAAATCCGCAGCACGCCGCGGTGGGTCGTCAGTATCCGGTCATCTTTTGGGTAGAGGATCCGGCTGTAGGGCAACCAATAGCTCAGCGTTAGGTTCATGGTGTTGGCCAGGTCACTAAAATCTGGTGCCTGACCGCTGCTCCCGGGTTCCCTCGCAACCAACTCCGCAGCCACTACTTCGCAAGCGCTAAGCTTCAGCCGGATCAGACGCCTGAAGCCCCGGTCAATTTCCGGATAACGCTGCATCAAACTGCCGGGATTGTCATAGAGATATTGATAGTCGAGCATGAGTTCAAGGAGCACGCTAAAAAACAGCCAGCTGCGCTCAACTGCCGATTGCGCTTGTTGTTCATCAAAGAGGCCGGGTGATTGCACAGCTGGGCCAAGAATCGCAATCATTTCCCGTTGAAGTGTAGAAAAGAGGCTGAGGTGAATACTGTCCTTACCTTTGAAGTGGTAGTAGAGGTTGCCCGGGCTGATCTCCATGTCCGCCGCGATGTCCGAGGCGGCCACATTGTGCTCCCCCATAGCGTTGAAGAGGTCGCGAGCTGTCAGGAGAATACGGTCTCGGGTTTTCACTGGGTCGCGCTGGCTGTCCGTTTAGGCGGTGAGAGAGCATAGCGCAGTTGCACTCTTGCGTCCCTCCTCCTCACCTCGTAAAAAAATGGCCCTCTTGCGGGCGTCACTTCGGGGCGTTGAAAAGCGCTTTCACCCACGACACGGTCGCATATAAAACGAGCGCCCATAAAAAAGGGAGCCCAAGGGCTCCCTAAAAAAACGGACCATAAATGGTTCAGATCAATTTGCTGACTTTGGTACGCAGCGCGTCGAATTTGGATTTGGCCTTGGCCATCTGGTCGTCGAATGCAGCGCGGTCGGTAAGCGCGTCCAGCTCGAGGTCTTCAAATGCCTTGAGGGCATCTTTTTCAACCGCTTTGCCGCGCTTGACGAGGGCTTCGTAAAGCTTTTCTGCCTGCTTACGTCGCTCGTTAAGCTTGGCTTGCGCCTCGTCGACCTGTGATTGAACGGTTTCAAGGTTCTCAAGAATCTGATCATAGGCCATGCCATAAACACCGAGTCCGGCCTGCAGTGCCTTGCGGCCTGATTCAATAGCGTTAGCTTTAAAATCCGCCTTTGCGCGGGGTGCTGCTTTGCGCTTGGCTGCTACCTTTTTTGCAGGAGTCTTGCGACCGGGTGCTTTTTTAGCCGCAGCTTTTTTTGCTGGTGCATTTTTAGCCGCTACTTTCTTGCGCGTAACCTTGCGTG
Source organism: Luminiphilus sp. (assembly GCA_964218505.1). GTDB lineage: Bacteria > Pseudomonadota > Gammaproteobacteria > Pseudomonadales > Halieaceae > Luminiphilus. The sequence goes on along the minus strand of CAXPOA010000125.1, from coordinate 3,836 downwards.
CAGGCGCCGCTTTCTTGCTTGCTTTTGCTTCTGCCATGGTTCGTTCCTCCTTGGCGTATACTTAATGGTCGGACTTTGATTGTTTGTCCATGTTGGTCAGTATGCATGTGAGGATTAGAATCTGCTTTCTAGTCAGCACGGCATTATTGCAACTCCCCTAATCAGGATTCCATCCGTATAAAGCGAGTCAGCATTCACCAAGACACAGGTCCGCGGGTTTTCGATTTCCTCGGGCAATAGGAGCTCAATTGACAGTGACACCTCAACATACCGACGTAGTCCGGTCACCTTGGAGACAGGTAGTTTTCACTGCGGCAGTGCTTTTTTTCGGGCTAGCGATTGCGTGGTTCGTACTGACCGGAAAGCCCAAACCTGAGGTTCAACCTCAGGATGATCTGCTGAAACCGGTGGTATCGGTCATCGTCACCGAGCCGAGAGATATGGTGTTGGCGGTGACCACTCAGGGCACTGTCGAGGCGCGTCGTCGTATCAGCCTCGTAGCTCAGGTGGGCGGCAAGGTCGCTGAGGTGGCCGAGAACTTCGTTGAAGGGGCTTTTTTTGAGGCCGGTGACGTGCTGCTCACCATCGAACCAGAGGATTACGAATTTGCTATTGCGCGAGCGCAGTCTCAAGTCGCTGCGGCGGAGCAACGGGTAGCAGAGGAACGTGGCAGAAACAGGCAGGCTAAACGTGAATGGCGAGAACTAGGGACCGCCGAGGCGAATGCGTTGTTTCTGCGGGAACCCCAACTCAAAGCTGCTGAGGCAGCGCTCAAGGCTGCTGAGGCCGATCTGTCAGCCGCGGAGTTGGCACTGTCTCGCACCCGAATTACCGTGCCTTTTTCCGGGCGCATCGAATCAACAAACGTGGATCTTGGTCAGTACGTGACGCCGGGAACGCCCTTGGCGGCAGCGTATGGCATTGACGTGGTAGAAGTGCGGCTACCTCTAGGCGATAAACAGATAGCGTCTTTGAGTCTGCCGCTCCATGGGAGTGCGGATCTGTCCAGACCGGTGACGCTGTCCACCGAGTTTGGTGGTCGCCAGTGGCAGTGGTCGGGGGAGATTCGTCGCATTGACGCGGTGGTCGACAGAGACTCGCGAGTCGTCCATGCCGTGGCGGAAGTGGATAATCCTTTTGCGCCCACCTCTGCAGGCCGTCCTCCACTGGCGCCGGGTATGTTTGTTCAGGCAGATATCGTCACTCCAGCGATCAGCAACCTCGTTCAGTTACCCGCGAGCGCCTTGCGCTCAGACAATTCGCTTTTGATCGTGAGTGCCGAAGAAAAGCTTGAGCGTCAGGTTGTTAATGTGGTCAGACGAACCGAAGATTGGGTCTGGGTATCGGGCCTGCGTTCCAATCTACGAATCGTGGGAGAGCAAACGCCGCTGCTCATGGTGGGTCTTTCTGTTGATGTAGAGCCAATCAATCAGCTATCCGGGGTCAATTGATGGTGGGTACGCCCTTGAGCTGGTTCATCCGCAATCCCATCGCAGCCAACTTGCTGATGGTGTTGCTCATCATTGGCGGCCTGATGACGGTGCCGAGCCTCGACAAGCAATTTTTCCCGACGCCTGAAATCAATCAGGTGAGTGTGACGATGCCGTTTCCGGGCGCGGGTCCTGCGGAGGTTGAGGAGCAGATTTGTATTCGGGTAGAAGAGGCTATTCACGACCTCACGGGCATCAAGGAAATCCGCTCAATCGCCCAACAGGGAATGGGTACGATCCTGATTGAGGCGACCCAGGATTATCCCGTGCAGCGTCTTACTGCTGACATCAAGACGCGGGTCGATGCGATCGATACATTCCCATCCGACGCCGAGCGGCCCGTGGTCACTGAGCTTACTTACCGTCATCTCATGGCCGTGGTGGCCCTTGCGGGAGATCTGGACGAGTATGAGCTCAAGGAATTGGGCGAAACATTGCGCGATGAGCTGGCGCGACAACCCTATGTGTCTGTGGTTGATCTGCAGACAACCAAGCCCTATGAGGTATCTGTTGATATCTCCGAGTCTGCACTTAGACGATATGGCCTCAGTTTTGAAAATGTGGTCTCAGCTATACAGGGGGCTTCCCTAAATCTACCTGCTGGTGCAATCAAAAGCCGGGAAGGGGATGTCCGGGTACAAACCCGTGGGCAAGCCTACAATCGGGCTGATTTTGAACGCATTGTGCTTTTTACCAAGCGTGATGGCACCGAATTGCTGTTGGGTGATGTAGCGGATATCCACGATGGCTTTGCTGACTGGGATTTGAATGTCAGCTTCGACGGTCGACCATCCCTTGAGATGTATGTCTACGTAACCTCCAACCCAGACGTGCTGAGAACAAGCGATACCATCCGGCAGTGGGTGGCCAAGCGAAAGCCATCGCTTCCCCCGGGAGTAGAGCTATCGGTCTGGCGTGACAGCGCCAAGGATTTCAGTGGTCGGGTAGATACATTGCTCAAAAACGGCATCGGTGGCTTGCTACTGGTTGGGATCGTGCTCGTGCTGTTTTTGCGCCCGAAACTCGCATTTTGGGTGGGAACCGGCATCGCAGTGGCGTTCTTGGGCACCTTATTCATGGTCAAGTACACGGGTGTTAGTCTCAACATGGTGTCGCTGTTTGCGTTCCTCCTGGTGCTTGGCATTGTCGTGGACGATGCGATTATCGTTGGAGAGGCTATCCACACCCATCAGACCCGTGGAGAGTTTGGCGAGAGGGGTGCACTGCTTGGAGTGCACTCGGTGGTGAAGCCCGTGATGTTCGCGGTAATCAGCACCATGGTCTTCTTTTTTCCCATGATGATGATGCCCGGCGAGTGGGCTGTCGCCGCCAGGGCCATTCCCGTCGTCGTCATCCTTGCGCTCGCTTTCTCGCTAGTGGAGTGCCTGCTCATTCTGCCTGCACACTTGGCGCACTTGGGTCCCGAGAAGCCGGCCACCAATCCCTTTATGCGACGGTTAGAGCAGTGGCGTCGAGTATGCGCCGAGGGGATGCTAAATTTTGCGCGCTTTCGCTATCGCCCCTTTCTCGCGCGCTCCCTGAGTCAACACTACCTTGTAGCCGCGGTGTTCTTTGTTGCCTTTGTTTTCAGTATTGCCCTTTACGGGGGCGGATGGTTGAAGACAGCTTTTTTCCCGAGGGTGAATTCGGATTATGTGTACGCCAACGTTGAAATGCCCGAGGGAGGACCCTACGCGGTCACCGAACTGCTACGCGACCGGATGTTGGCAGCGGCTGAGGATCTCAAGTTGGAGTGGAACCAGCGTGATGAGTTTCGGGAAATTCCCGCGGTAAGCCATGTGTCTGCGGTCTCTGAGGCCAACCGAATTCAGATGGTCATTGGCACCGTCTCGGAGGATGTTGATACCGAAGAACTTGCCCGTGATTTTCGCGAACGTGTGGGTCCAGTACCCGAAGCGAAATCGATTCGGATGGACTTTACGATTCGCGATCCGGGGAAACCCATCAAACTCGTGCTCGCTTCCCGAAGTACGGAGGAATTAATAGGGGTTGTTCCTGAGGTGCGGCGGGCGCTGGCGTCTTATCCCGGCGTGTTTGATATTAGCGATAGTTTTGATTCAGCCAGAGATGAAGTGGTGCTTGAGCTGAAGCCCGCGGCGGAGGGCCTCGGGATCACCCTTGCTCAGGTTGCGCGACAGGTTAGACAAGCTTTCTATGGAGCCGAAGCCCAGCGAATTCCCAGAGGCCGAGAGGATGTTAAGGTGATGGTGCGCTATCCGGAGTCAGAGCGGCGCTCCATTGGCAATCTCGATGATATGTATATTCGGACTCCTGCAGGAGCGGAAGTGCCCTGTCAAACGGTCGCGAGTTATCGGATAGAGCCCG
>CAXPOA010000124.1:0-10697 GCA_964218505.1 Luminiphilus sp. | reverse complement strand
GCGCACACGCGAAGAGTGGTGCGCTCTCTTGGAGGGCACCGACGCCTGCTTTGCGCCGGTTCTTAACATGACGGAAGCGACCAAGCATCCCCACAACGTTGCACGAGAAACCTTCCTGAATATTGACGGCATCGTGCAGCCTGCACCGGCGCCAAAAATGAGCGCTACGCCTCAGGAGGTAGGTGCCTGTCCGATCCCCGGACAGCATACGGTTGATGTGCTTTCTGACATTGGTATAGATGTTGACGCGTTGACCGCGAGTGAAGTCATCTGAATCTCGAGTACAAGCAAAATGTTGATGAATCCGAATCAACAGAGAGCCAGTGTCTTGTCGCTTGGATGATAGGCGTGTTTTAGATTTTTCTGGTCTACTACACGCAAGCAAACCAAATTTTTCAACGTCGGAGGCGCTGATGAACGCACCTGCCAGATTACCGGGCCATGATCACTACCCCACGCTTTTTTCGCCGCTAGATTTGGGTTTCACCCGACTCCGCAATCGATCCATCATGGGATCCATGCATACCGGCCTCGAAGAGATGTCCGATGGCTTTGAGCGCATGGCCGCGTTTTATGCCGAGCGCGCAAGCGGTGGTATCGGCATGATCATCACCGGCGGTATCTCGCCCAACGAAGAGGGTGGCATCGTAGTGAGCAACGGGCAGGGTGAAGCTGCTTTCGCCGCCTCTAAGCTCAGTACGGAAACAGAAGCTGAGGGACATCGGTTGGTCACCCGGGCGGTGCATGACGCTGCCCCCGATGCGAAAATCTGTATGCAGATCCTCCACATGGGGCCTCTCGCATACAACGAGAGGCTGGTCGCGCCCTCTGCGATCCGTTCCCGAATCGGCGCTTATACCCCCTTTGAGCTGGACGAGGCGGGCATTGAAAAGCAGATTGCCGACCATGCCAGCTGCGCCATGCTTGCCAAGTCTGCGGGCTACGATGGCGTGGAAATTATCGGTTCGGCAGGTTATTTACTCTCGGCTTTTCTGGTGGAGAAAACCAACCAGCGCACGGATCAGTGGGGAGGCAGTTACGAGAATCGGATGCGCTTTCCCCTGGCAGTCATACGGCGGGTGCGCGAGGCGGTGGGCCCTGATTTCATCGTTATCTTTCGCATTGCAGCCATGGACATGTTGCAAGGCGGCATGAGTTGGGAAGAGGTTGCCCTATTGGCGAAAGAGGTTGAATCTGCCGGCGCGACCATCATCTCAACACACTTTACGTGGCATGAGTCGCAGGTCCCGACTATTGCGACCATGGTGCCCCGGGCGGCTTTTACTCAAGTCACCCACAGGGTGCGAAATGAAGTGTCAATTCCCGTGATTACGTCGAACCGAATTAATATGCCCGATGTGGCTGAGGAAGTGTTGGTCCGCGGAGATGCTGACTTGGTTTCCATGGCTCGCCCCATGTTGGCTGATAGCCAATTCATGCAGAAAGCAGCCGAGGGAAGACCGGAGGCGATCAATACCTGCATTGCCTGTAATCAGGCCTGTCTTGATCACACGTTCAACATGAAAGTGACCTCTTGTCTGGTGAATCCCCGGGCCTGTCATGAAACGCTGCTGAACTACGTGGCGACAGAGGCACCCAAAAAGATTGCGGTAGTTGGTGCGGGCCCGGCGGGGCTTGCTTATGCCACCGTTGCTGCAGAGCGCGGTCATCAGGTCACGCTGTTCGATGAAGCGACGGAAATTGGTGGCCAGTTCAACTTGGCAAAACGTGTCCCCGGCAAAGAGGAGTTCTACGAGACCTTGCGGTACTTCGGCTATCAGCTGGATAACGTAGGTGTCGAGGTTGTCCTTGGTCAGCGTGTAGATGTACAGACGATCGAGGAGGGCGGATTCGACCATACGGTAGTTGCCACGGGTATCACCCCAAGACAACCCGATATCCCGGGCATCGATCACCCCATGGTCATGAGTTATATCGATGCGATTACCGGCAAGCGTGAAGTGGGTAAAAAAGTGGCTGTCGTTGGCGCTGGAGGCATTGGTTTTGATGTGACCGATCTGATCACTCATTCGGGTCCGTCAGCGGCGATGGACATCAACGTGTTTGCCAAGGAGTGGGGTATCGATTTTGAGCAGCATCCGAGAGGTGGCGTCACGGGGATCGAGCCCGAGGTGGCTAGAGCGGACCGAGAAGTGTGGCTAATGCAGCGCAAGGAAACCCCGGTTGGACGGGGTCTTGGGAAAACCACTGGCTGGACTCATCGATTGACCTTGAACCGGCGCGGAGTCCATATGCTGAATGGAGTTCAATACCGACAGATCGATGATCGAGGTCTGCATATCCTGGTAGGCAACCAGCCCAAGCTGCTTGAGGTGGACACGATCATCATTTGCGCGGGGCAGGAGTCTAATGACTCTCTTCATCAGGCACTTCAGAACGCCGGCCTGTCCAGTGAGGTTGTGGGGGGGGCGAAGGAGGCGCTCGAGCTCGACGCTAAGGAGGCTATCAATCAGGCGAGTTGGTTAGCCGCGCTGATTTAATCGGTAAGTGTACGACTTACGGTGTATCGACTCTCGATCAGGGCTGCGCGGTCTTTGGCATCAAATAACGCTGGGTGCAGAACTTCGTTGGCAAAGTCTTCGGCCTGATCGTGGTAGTGGGGATCATCTGGATTGTCGAAATGGTTGCCATACTGGTGCACTCCTTGAATCCACTGCCTACCGTCGGTGTCCCATCGGACCAGATAATAGAGACCGTCCCCTCCAGTCACCCGGGTAAATTCCCCTGAATCGTCGGGGGAGTTATAAGCCGCTCGCAGGGTGTCTGGCCCCCCGGCCATTGCAAAATGTCGGTCATCGCGACCGTGGCGATTCATCTCTCCCCACGTAGGTGCCAGACGACCGGCTACATCACTCACCCTCTCGACACACTCTTCTAGAGTAGTCAGTGGATCGGGTCTCGGCGTGCCTGAACTTTCCGACAGCCACTCGGCGCTCAATATGCACACCCCGAGGGGTGCACCGCGATTTTCTTTGTTGGTCGCTTTATCCCAGTCGCCGAGAATCCGTTGGGCCTCCTGCAGGAGTGGCTCTTCAACCTGTAAGGCAATCACCTCGTTCAAAAAGGCGATACCTCGATAGTCATCGGCATAAACGTGGTCATGTTTGATCGCCAGAAGATCAGCCTCAGAGACAGTTTGATGATGCTCAAATAATTCCAGCCCACGCACGCTGCGGTTGGTCATGCGTGTCTGCCATCCGGCCTCATTGTCGGGAATGCGCTTCTCCGGGTTGCTGCCGGTTGCGGAAATCGCGAAAGGGGATTGATTGGCGCTAAGAATAAACCCGGAAGTTGGGTTGAGAATTTGAGGGAGATCGTCAAAGCCGTGATAGTCCTTCCAGATCAAATCACTGCGATCGCCGGGGAGATACTGTTGCCATTGCCAGCCCGATGCCCGCAGGGGCATTTCCGCGTTGTGCACAAAATAAATGTCACCTGAAGCGCCCGCAAAGACAAAGTTGAAACTCTGAATGTGATTTAACCGGATGGCGTCCATCCACTGATCAAAATCGGCAGCTTTGTTCATGGCAAGCCACTGCTCCACCTGACGCAGTTCGCCCATGCCTGCATAGCGCACCGCATAGGTGCCGTGTTCGGTCTTCATGACGGGTCCATGCACTGACCGGTAAATTGGTTCGGTGACGGACCAGGGGATAAAACCCCAGATGAGCACGTCGATTTCAACGTCCTCGCGCTCAAGTTTCAGCCACTCGCCATCGAGTTTATAAAGGTCAGGTTCTTCTGGGTGCATCTCGAGAACGTAAACGTCAACCAGATCCGGCTTATTAACCGTTGCACCCCATGCGGTGGTCGGTGTGAATCCAACACCCATCGCGGGAGCACCCGGAAACAGGCCTCCCATGACATTCAGGCCCTCATCCGACTGGATGTGTGCTTCATACCAGGCGACCGGGCCGGTCAGGGGTTGATGGGAGTTGATAACCAGCATCGTTGAACCGTCAGACGATCGGGTGGGGCCGACGGCAATGGCATTGGATCCAGTGGGTAGGCCATCTCGCATGACCGTGCCTGGAGCACTGATAGGATGTGCTCGTTCCTCGCCCAGCAGCTCTGTAATATGAGCGTCGAACCCATAAAAAAGTAAATGCCGAAGCATGTGGGCGGCGATAAGGTCCTTGCCGGTGATAGGAAGTATGTCCAGCTCAGTGGCAGACGGGTGTGCTTCCGCGTAGTCCGTAATACCTGCGGCAAAGGCCTCGAGATATTCTCTAGTTGCCGGCTTTAGGATGGTGTCGTAGCCCTCGTTAATGTCTTTCCAGAGCCCGAGCCAATGAACCAGGTAGTCTCTTCTTGCCGCATCCGGTCCAAAGAACCTGCCTGCGGTTCCTCGATAGTAGGGAATAGAACTCTCTATAACCCGATATGTATCCTCAGCCATCGCGTAGCCCAGACCAAACGCGGCGTCCGGATCCGTGGTGCCATGGACATGAGGAATACCCCAGATATCCCGCTCGATCGTTGCGCTCAGCGTTGGCGATCCCTCTGCAGTTACTGAGGCTGAGGCCGTTCCAGTCCAAAGCGCCAAGGTGACCGTGACCACCCCTGTTTTTAGCCGCAGCGAGAGCCAAACGGGGACGTAAAAATGACGGGACATCTCGATTTCCTTAGGGCCTGCGGGGGTAACTACGGGGCGATCCAACGGTGGCACCCGATGGTACTTTGTATTCTAATGCCCCACCAGCGCCGCTGTATCCGCCGGCATGCCGTAAAAAAACTTATCGCTGCCGTAGTTATTCTAAAAAGTTATTAGAAAATTACTATTTGGCATTAAGAAGCAAACACGGTAACTTAGAGTGTAGGCTCGAGCTGGTTGGGCTGGTTTTTGGATCTCTTGATCGAGTTTCAGAACCCAATCTCCAGCAAGCACGATAAGAATTCCAAAAACGGTACTCGGGGGAGGACCATAATGAGAAAGCAACTGATTCGAAGCATCGCCCTGTTTTTCTTTACGCTTTTTTCTCTGCAGGGATGGGCGACCAACGGCTATTTCACCCACGGGGTTGGCACTAATTCGAAGGCTATGGCCGGTGCTGGAGATGCCATGCCTGAAATGGCCATCGACGTCGCTAACAATCCGGCGTCAGGAATCCTGGTTGAGCCCAGTGTTGACCTTGGTATCGCGGTGTTCTCGCCGATGCGTTCCTATTCCGCGACACAGAGCCAGTTAAACGGTAATTTCGGTGCGTTCTCACTCGATGCGGGCACGGTCGATAGTGACAGCGAATATTTTCCCATTCCCTATGTGGCCAGCAACTGGCATTTCAGTGATTCGGTGGCATTCACTCTGGCTTTTTACGGTCGTGGAGGCATGAACACCGACTTTCGCTCGGGTAGCGCTACTTTTGATCCCGATGGTCCCGGACCAGCACCCATCATGAGTCTGCCGGGTGTGTTTGGTGGTGGCGATGCAGGTGTAAACCTGAATCAAGCTTTCCTTGAACTCACGTTCAGCGCCAAGTTGACTGACAATCTTGCGATCGGCATTGCCCCCGTCATTGCCTATCAAATGTTTGAGGCAGAGGGGTTGATGGCCTTTTCTCCTTACACAAAAACCTATGTTCAGGGATTTTTCAATGGCGCTCCCGTGATGCCAGAGAATCTGACCAACAACGGAACGGACAACAGCTTGGGCTTTGGCCTCAAGGCGGGCTTGATCTGGAATGTGTCGGATCGCTTGGCTCTGCAGGCTGCCTACCAAACTGAAACCGATATGGATGAGTTTGACGACTACAGCGACCTTTTTGCCGAGGCGGGAGGGTTTGATATCCCTGCGACGGCGCGTATTGGTGCCAGCTTTCAGACGACCCCCAATCTCAGTCTTCACATCGATGTAGAGCATACCTATTACAGTAAGGTAGCGTCGGTGGCGAATCCGCTTGGCAACATCGCCGGATGCCCGACAGCAGGGCAGGGGGGTATGAATCCTGATGCCTGCCTGGGCGGTATTGAAGGGTTCGAATTCGGATGGGATGATGTCACGGTGTACCAGTTCGGAGCTAAATGGACCCCGGAAAGTCTCGAGGGTATTACCCTTCGAGCGGGATTTAACTATGGAGAGCAGCCCATTAGTGGTGAAAACGCCGTGATCAACATTCTGGCGCCAGCCGTGGTTGAGCAGCACTTCACCCTGGGCGCGGATTTCAATCTCTCCAATGGCCACCGAATTTCAACAGCGTTCATGTATGCGCCGGAAAAAGAGGTCACCGGAGCAAACTTTTTTGACCCCACACAGCAAGTTACTCTCAGGATGGACCAGTGGGAGTTTGAATTCGCCTATACTTTCTAAGCAGGCAGTGGTGCTCCCACGGAGCGCCTCTATAAAGAGAAAAGCCGGCGCTCGTAGCCGGCTTTTTTTGAGCGGAACAAAATTTATGGATCTCATTCGCTTGGCCGTTCCCTTTTTCTTGCTCGCTATTGGTATCGAGCTGTTATGGGGGTGGTGGAAAGGTCGAAATACCTACCGACTAAATGACAGTTTTTCGAGCTTGATGCTCGGTATTCTCAGTCAGGCCCAGAAATTTCTCCGGCTTGGCATCGGCGGGGTGGTCTATGGATGGATCGGAGCGGGCATCGACCATGACTTTTGGCGTGAGGATCTACTGATAACGTGGATCGTGGCTTTCATTCTCTATGACCTCTGTTACTACTGGTTGCATCGCCTGAGTCATGAGAGGCAGATACTCTGGGCTGCACACGTCGCCCATCATCAAAGCGAAGAATACAATCTCTCCACAGCGCTTCGACAAACCAGTACAGGCTTCTTGCTGGGCTGGATTTTTTATATCCCGATGTTTCTGGTGGGCATCCCTCCGGAGGTAATGGTTACAGTCGGTGCACTGAATCTCATTTATCAATTCTGGGTTCATACCCGACACATTCCTGAGCTGGGCTGGTTAGAGTTTCTTTTTGTGACCCCATCCAATCATCGTGTGCATCATGCTCAGAATGATCAATACGTGGATAAAAACTATGGCGGGGTCTTTATTGTCTGGGATCGGTTGTTTGGTACCTATCAACGAGAGTTGCCCCATGAGCCGTGTATATACGGTATCCGCGGCCCTCTAAAAAGTTGGAATCCCTGGCATGCACTCACTCATATCTATCGCAATATGTTGGAGGATATGAGGCGAGTCGCTACCTGGCGTGAACGCTGGCAGGTTGTTGTGGCGAGGACTGGATGGCAGCCAGAGAGTATTCCTGCCGCTGATCGCAGGCAAAAAAATAATCTACGTGAGTTCAGGGTTTATGACCCTATGGTATCTGTTGGTTGGCGTGCTTACGGAGGTCTTCAGATAGTGGGTGCTACCCTGATGTTGCTGTGGGCTCAACTCGAAGCTCCAGAACTTATTGAAGCCTGGCTTATTTTCATACTGTTGTTGTGGACAGGGGCCGCTACGGCTTTTTGGCTGGAAGGAAAGGTCGGCACGTCGACTCTGCTCTTCGACGTGCTCAGACTTGGCGCGCTCGCAGGGTTTACGGTGGTGGGTGTAGCCGATCCTCTCTGGCTGACACTTTTGACTTTGTGGTGGGTGAGTAGCGCTTTTGCTCTCGCCGTGATGCTGATACCCCAGAGGGCTACAGGCAGTGGAGCCGCCAGCTAGCCGTGGTAGTTGATAGGCTATGTGCACGCGACAAGCTTCTAGTAATAAAAAAGCCACCGTTAGATGGCTTTTTGTGGCTCTGCTGCACGGGTGCTCTGGGGTTCAGCGGTGCTTTATATGTCAGCGGTGCTTTAGGTTTGAGCGGTGCTACAGAGACGAAATGTAGGCGGATAAATTATTGATATCGTCGTCGCTCATGGGCTTGGCTACAGGCCACATCAAGGCTGATTGAGCCCCTCGCTGTTCACCACCACGGTACGCGGTTAACTTCATCGCGATGTCTGCTGCCGCCTGCCCTTGTAGCTGTGGGCCAATCCCACCTTCGCCGTTGGCGCCATGGCAGGCCACGCACTGCCCGTAGTAGGTTTCTCCGAGGGCTTCGGGGGATGCCGCTGCAAGAGCTGCCTGTTTTGCCTGCTCTGTCGCCGCGATACCGCCGGCATGTGCCTCTTTCCATGCTTCGTAGCACTCACCGACACATTGGTTCTTGTTGCCCGTCCAGTTTGGGTCGTTGTTGCTTATGCCCGCCCAGATAAGCCCTGACACAATCACAACAAATAGGGTGAGGGCGACGTTGCTGTTCATAAACAATTACTCCTGACTGTCGTCATTTTTCAACTGTGTCTTTGGATCGGATGATGTGTCTGCCAGAGTTGGCGCGGCGCATGATAAGGGTTTAACGGCAAAAGTTGAAGTGGCAAACCAGCGGTTTTATTGACGCAGGGTTAAGGTATCTCCCCGCTGAATCATTTCGAGGTGTTTCAAGAACGACATGCCGAGCAACACTTCGTTCATGGTTAGTCCGGGTGATACTACCGCGCGGACTTGCTGCTGGCGGATCCCGCCGAGCTCCACTGACTCAAGTTCAGTCAGGAATCCTTGAGCCGGTCCATTGGCCGTCTGTGTTGTGATGGCCGGCCCTCGGGGCACGCCCGCTGCCCGGGCAACAGCGATGGAAAGGGCGACCCCTGTCGCCCCGGTGTCGAGCAAAAAAGTGACCGGAACATCGTTGATATAGCCGTCAGCAACGTAGTGACCTTGCCGATTACGTTGAAGCACGACTTCCGGCCTGCCGTCGACACCAATGCTCGATGCCAGTCGCTGGTTGGGATTTTGCTGATGAGACAGGAAACCTTGGAACAATTGAGTCAGCCCAATCAGAAGCAGGAGCCAAAAGATGATGGCCATAAAGCGTCCGATTGAACGCCCGGCGTCGGGAGGTGATGGTGATCGAGGCAATTGGTTTTCCATTCACACGGCAGCAGTGAGTATCGCACGAATGAAAGATTCTCATTCCTTTGGGCTGAATGCTGTCACTAGCTTTGTCTGGTTTTTGTTTACAACTCGGCGAGAGGGTTCCCTTAATCCCTGTAAACTTGACCTCTGATTCGCTGGGGACGAGACCAGGCCTCAGCCAGCTACCAAATGACAAGCTTTACGCAGCAAGCGCGACGTCAAAGCGTTTAGCTCAGGAGAGTCTACATGCCTTATCCGTATAAAAGTGAAGTAAAAGTTCGTTTTGCCGACACGGACGCCAATGGACACACCTATTTCGGTAACTACATGGTATTTGCGGATGAGGTGATGAGCGAGTATTGGGTCGACCTTGGCTGGGATATCTATGACGTTGACGCATCACCCTGTCTGGTTTTCACCGTGAACGTAAATATTGATTTTATGAACGAGTGTTTGGGGGGTGATTGGCTGGATGTTGAAGTTAGATTTTCCCGTATTGGCAATACCAGTTTGACTGCCGAATTTTTGATGACCAATCGTCGGACTAGCGAAGCGGCAGCAAAGGGAACTTTCACCAGCGTTTTTGTAGACAAGGTGACCCGAAAAAGTTGCCCCATGCCCGAAGACTTCAAGGCGGCCATTCTTGCGCGGCAGCCTGAGCTCGCCTGATGACAATCCGAAAAAAGTCGCAGGGAAATCCTCAGGGTAAGGGTGCGGTACCGGTGCTTGATGCCCTCGGCGCTTTGCAGGCATGGCAGCCAGAGGTCAAATCCCCCGAACAGATTCTTCGCGAGTTTTGCTTGTCAACGCTGGTGCTCTCGGCGCGGTTTGATTTTCGCGTTGTCCCCGGAAATACCTACTACCTATATTACCGGCAGGGGCGGTGGCAGTTATCGTTAATCTCTCCCGCGGAATGGGGGGACCGGCTGCCCGGCAGCTGGGTAGCTCGATGCGAGTTGGCGACCGACATGACCTGGGCAGTCGAACTGGCACCAGAGGTCGCCGACGATGCCCCGCTCCTGAGTGCTCTGGAGACCCATTTACGGGGATTCATTGAGCGCATCAGTGACGCGAGCTCTCTTGAGGCCGCACTACCGGTGTATGAGCAGCAGCTTCCTTATCAGCAGAGAATGATGGCGACCGCGCTGTCGTCGTCGCTACAAACGTCGCTAATCCTATCAGGGCTTTCGGGCCAGTCAGGTCAGCGCTGGTTACAGGGGGCATCCATACAGCAGTTTCTTCTCTCGAGAGGCTAGCTCAGCGTCGATAATCAAGCGGCGGGTCCCTTTCACCCAACAGCGCGCGATATTCGAAGTCGGCTCCTCGCCGGGTTTCGAACTCTTCCTTCGCTAGGGCCAGCGCAATGGGGTCCTCCATCAATGAAATGGCCGTTGCTCCGAGAGCTTTGGCAGCGAGGAGTGCGCCCTTGTGACCAATTGACATACCCCCTGCAGCAACTGCCTGCCAGGAATGCAGGCCGGTTCCAGGAACAAAGGTCGCGGTTCTGAGGCCCGCGGTGGGAACGTTCCAACTTACGTCGCCAACATCGGTCGAGCCTTTGGTCGTCGATTCAGCATAGGGCTGAATTTCACTTTCCCGACCTGGAGAGTAGCTGTTTGGAGGCAGAGTTTCGGCGATCTTCAATGCAAAAACCTGTTCGGCCTTGTCGTAACGAATGCCCCCTATGTCGGTGAGCTGCTGGTGCATGAGTTTGGCCAGAACCCCATTGGGAAGCGTGCTGTGGTTGCCGTGAATCACCTCATAATCCAGTTCGGTCCCCGTGCCGAGCGCAGCTGCCTCTGCCGTGGCGATAACTCG
>CAXPOA010000123.1:0-22644 GCA_964218505.1 Luminiphilus sp. | reverse complement strand
TGCTTGACGATGTCCTGATGTTCAATCTGCACGGCGAACATCATGCTCCGATGAAGCACGCGCAAATGCAGCAGGAAACGATCTTTGAGATTGTCGGTGATGCAGCTGTGGAAGCGCATCAAGTGATCGTCAAGGTCCACGACGGTGATGGCAACACTTCAAGTGAAGTAATTGAACTGGCCATAAAGTCCGCCGTCGCGACCGCCGCAAACGAGGGCCGAAAACTCTCGCCAGAGGAACTTGATGCCGTCATAAAAGCGGCGATCGATGACCAGCACATCGAGCAGATGGATATAAGTATTGAGATCAACGAGTAAACTCCATAAGAGTACTGCTTGTTGAAGACGATTTAAGTATTGCTAAGTCTCTCGAGACAGCACTGAATAATCAGGGCTTTACTGTTGATGCTGTTACAACCGATGCAGCAGGCTAAAAAGGAAGCGATTACAAATTCCGACTCGACAACCCAAGGAGCGCCAACACGCCGAGTGCTAATACGAAGGGTGTCACTGCAGGAATAGAAACAGCTGGCGCAGCACGATCTATTCTGGCCTCGGGGTCATCGGACCGCATAGAACCCGTTTTCGAAGCGTCCTTAGTTGCCACATCCTCACTGACTACGGCTTGCCCAGGCTCCCCGATTGAAGTTCCCGGGATTACTCCCGAGTTATCTCGAACCGACTTAACCGACTCACTGAGCTGCGCAAAACGCGTCGACGCCTCATTGGAAGCTGTCGCATCATCGTTAGGCACCGATCCTATGGGTCCGTCAGACCCCACCTCGAAAACCCGCACATAATCGACTACCAAACGTTGGGGAAACTCTGTCGAACCGTCAGGGTAGCCTGGCCATCGGCCTCCGACAGCGACATTAAAAATCAAGAAGAAAGGCTCTCGAAATGGAGCCAGGCTGGCGCTGTCATCAATAGCAAAGCTGTAATAAGGCTCATCATTCACTAGCCATTCAATTCGATCCTCAGTGCGTATGATGCTGAAAACATTAAAGCCGTCTCCAAAATCGCCACTGGCTTTTTGAGTCTTACCGCCAATGTAGGTATGACTATAAGGGGCATTTAACCCGCCAATGTTCCAGTGCACCGTACCGTGAACCTCGGTCTCCCGATTGCTACCCCCAATCATTTCCATGATGTCGATCTCACCGCAGTAGGGCCATCCGACGTCCGAAAAGTTGCTGCCCAGTGCCCACAATGCGGGCCAAATACCCTGCCCCCTAGGCAAGGCGGCACGAATATCAACACGGCCGTAAGTAAAGGAGCGAGCACCCTCGGTTTTTATTCGGGAGGAGGTGTAGTCTCTATCTCCGTAAAACTCTTCCTTTGCGGTGATCACAAGATGGCCCTCCTGTATAGAGGTATTTTCCGGTCGATAGTACTGGGACTCGTCGTTACCCCAACCCCAACCACCGACGTCATGGTTCCAAAGCTGGCCATCAAGGGACAGACCGTCAAATTCATCGGACCATGCCAACACCATGCCGGGATAGGTCATGGGAGACGTGTTGTTCTCACCATTCAAACCATCAAGATTGAGGGTGTCGCCACCTGTACCGCCAGTGGGTTCAGGATCTGGTGGCTGATAACCCGTATCAGCGCGCCAGAGAACGTTATCAATCTCGAAGGTGATTCCTCCATGACCTGCTGCGGGCCAGAACACAAGGCCGGTACTGATTGTTGTCAGATCAAGGTTATTCGCAACCAAGGTATCGATTGAGACGATCACTCGCTGCCAGTTTTGGCCTATCCGTTCCGGGGATCGCCAATCCTCGGACCGACACGGGTACACACAGTCAATCTTCATCATGACTGCAGATGACCCACCCCGAGTTCGAAGATCAAATTCGATGGTACCGCCGGCAAAACGAGACAGATCTACCGAATCACTAGTCTCAAAATACACGCCCGCTTCCTGACCATTGTCAGCCCAGGTAGCTTGAAGCACTTGACCCCGCCCGTCAGCATCGGCCCATCCCCAGTCCACGGTCGGGCAACCGGCACCGCCGTTACCACAGCTACTAAAGCCTATCGCCTGATCCCAGGCGGCAATACCTCTGTCCCAAGTTGAAGCAACTCTGCCGTTATTGAGCACCTCCAGTACTTCTTCTCCCTGCTCGCTGTTCGCCGACGCGGCAACAAGCAGCAGCGGCAGAGATATGCCGGCGTTAAAGTCCAGCTCGTCTTCAATTTCCGCCGAGGGCACGGCAGTGTGAAGGAGAAAAGCGGTGGCGATACAGCGTACAAACACGGCACTAAGCTTCGTAAGTTCAGTCAAAACAGCAATCCACTCATAACAGTAGTTTTGATAACAGTCATTCCTGACCGAAACATGCTTTGGGGGGGGATGATGAGGATACAGAACCAAACCACCGAAAACAGCCTCAGCGAGGAGTGGTCGTCAATTACGTTGACTATTGCCGGAACTTTATTCGCAGCATAAGGGCATCAGAGCCCGGGTTTTTGCTCTGAATCCCGCCATTAGACATGTGATCAATGGTGAGTCCTAGGCCTATCTTGTCGTTGACATCGACACCCAGACCAATCATCGTTCGAAAATGAACAGTGCCCCCGAGATCTGTCTCGCCTCGATGGTAAAGGCCGGGCATAAAACTCATCTCGATATACCAACGCTCTGCGAACCGGTACTCTCCCGTCACACCTGCACCAAAAAATGCATCACGATCCTCATCGATGCGGCCAGCGACTCCCCATCGACCTGATAATGCGCCATAAGTCCATGACACGGGCCAATGGTGTTCTAAAACCACACCAATCCCATCGGTATCCACGTCGGTAGTGACGCCCCCGACCCAATCTGCGTGTGAGAGTGAAGAAAGCGAAAGCGCCATCAGCGCCGGTAGAGCTATCGGCGCGCCGACTGTCTTAAAAATCTTTGTCCCAACCTGTTTGAGCATCTTTCGACTCCACTCACGCTCGGCCTGCCGGAATTACATCAATAAGGTCGAGCAGCTTCCAGGGCAACCTACCCTCTTTCCTTCCCGGGTCTTAGTGTTTTACCCCCACACAGGAGTTAGATCAACTGGCGCTCGGCGCGTTTATTCCGCGGATCATGTGCCAGATACCAATAACAAAAACGTTCACAGCGAGGCCAAGAGTGCCCGGGTGCAGCCCCAGAGGCATGACGCCCAATAACCAGCCCATGACCGCCACCACCAGGCCCGCTATCAGGCCCCAATAGACCGCCTCTCCGGCAATGTGTCTGTTGGTGACGCCCAGATAAAAAGCAGGAGCTACTTGAAGTAACAATTCGAACTTCAGCACAAACAGTCGGTATAACGTGACATCCTCCCGAGTGCTGATAAATACCATCGCCGCGAGCACCAACCACGCACAGCGTTGGCCAATGCGCGTCAGACGCTCTTCGGGGGATGAAGGGTCAATAAGGCTACCGTAAATGTCCTTTGCAAATATCGACGAAAACGAGAGCAGAGCAGAATCCGCTGTACTCATGAGTGCGGCCAGAATCGCTGCCAGCATCACCGTTACAATGGCGACTCCCTGCCAGCCAAAGGCGAGTGTGTCGCGAAGAATAAGCGCCATCACTTGATCAGCAGCGCTGCCCTGTAACCCGGGATATCGAACGATAGCCAGGTAGCCCAAGGTCAACACGACAACCACCGCAAACAGAGGCATCAATGACATTCCCACCATTGACTGCTGCAGCACAGAGGCAGACTTGGCCGCATAGATACGCTGAATGGCCTGAGGGTACACCGATGCGCCGACCCCTATGAGCACGATCGTAGACAACCATGTGACAGCCTGCGGACCTGTAGGCGGAAGGGTCTTTTCCGGGGCCACTGCTTTCAGCTCTTTGAGGGTTTCAACAAAACCTCCGGTTTCCGCACCGATGATGACGAGTATCATGGCAAAACCGATCAACATCATGGTTCCCTGAATGACATCGGTCCAAACGACGCTTCGCAAGCCACCGAGAGTGGAATAGACCACCATAATCAATGCCAGCGTAACAACGCCCCAAAGCGCATCGATACGACCCCCAGAGAGTCCCTCCACAACATGGCCAATGACCTTCAACTGGGCGAGGGTGTAGTTCATCAGCACCAACAACAGGCAAATAGATATCAAGTGCTGAAGCCGCGGAAGCTCGAAGCGAAATTTGATGTAATCAGTCGGCGTGACAAATTGATGGCGCATCGCAAGCCTCTGTAGCCTCGGCGCAAAAATTAGGTAGCCCGTCACGACAACAATCATGCTGTGAACGATGACGATCCAAGTGAAACCAGCACGATAGGCCTGTCCCGTGAAGCCAAATAGCGCATTGCCGCTATATTGCGTGGCGAACAGCGTGAGCAACATCACCGGGAGGCCGAGGTTACGCCCAGCCAGGTAGTAATCACCCAAACTGTTATTTAAGCGTTTTTTCTTGCCCCAAACCCCCAACACCAAGAGTGATAGAAGATAGAGGCCGACAAAGGCAAGAGACCCTCCGCCCAGCGCTAGATCAGTCATCATTATCTCCGGCATGCCACCGATGCAGAGACGCCCAAGCAGTGATCAATGCGATAGCAAGGGCAATGCCCAACGACCACAGAAGCCAGCCCGGCAGCGCCCACTGATCTTCCGCACCACCGAAAGCTGGCCAGTACCAGGGACAGCTTAAGAGGATAAGTAAGACGACTACCCCTAGCCATCCTCTTTTCTGTGAGTCGCTTTTTTCCTGCTGATTACCCATCGTTGTTCAGTCCATTAGAGGCTCGGCGACTGCTAGCCTGCTCTCTAATGCCACCATAGATGCCCCGAGTGACAATCCAAGGCCAGAGGATAAGTTGGACAAACCAGACCGGCAATCGATGACGGCCTCCGTTTTGTTGATGCAGCGTTAAGCCATTAGATTGCAGACCCAATACCGACCCCCAGCGACTGCCCGGCGGTTGGAATCGATGCGCTGGAGACTTCCCCTGGATCAAGGCATTAATATTTCTGCAGACGATACGGTATGCCCAATTTCTCGCTGAACTTCTGAGAGGGTCGGTTGCCGCTGTATCGCCAATAGCGAATACGTTTGAGTAACCGATGACCGTCATCGTCTTCTCGGTCTTTACAAATCCCGCCTCGTCGAGCATATCCGAGGGCAGAAATGCGGTGTTGGGATGCACGGCGCCTGTCGCCCATATCAGCGCATCCGCACTATAGTCTGGCTGCCCCGAGCTAAACGTGACGGTTCCTCCTTTTAAAGCCGTCCGAGTTCCATCCGCCGAAGGGTCCGCTCGATGGCCGGGCTTTAGGGTAACCCCCGCCTCTCTGAGCTTCGCCATGTTATAGGCGCGGGTTTTTGGATGGTAACCTGGCAGGACATCGTCACCGGAAAAAAATAGGGTGACGTCCTTATCGGGAAATCGCGAAGCGACGTTAAATGCAACACTAGTGCCCGATGGACCACCGCCCATGACAGCAACCCGTTTGGCCGATACGATGGTGCTTGTTTGTCGCTCGAGATCAGACTCGACGTCTGCAACGCTTTCAACTCGTGCAGTTCGCCAAAAACCGTTGCTAATTCCCGATGCAATAACCAAATAATCCCAGCGCACCGACTGTGTAGATTGATCAATGCATTCAACCGATACGACCTGTTCGTCAGTGTTAACAGCAATCACCTTGCCATGAATACATTCGACATCATCAAGCTTTCGGAATGCATCAAGTGGCGTCAAATAGGATTTTTTCCAGTAGGCAAGGTCTGTTAGCCGCTTGCCAAGCTCCTGCCCACTCAACAAAACAGGCCTCGTCGTTACGGCGATGGCCCGGCAATTTCTTCTTAAATGGGCCGCCACCAGGACACCAGTGTCTCCCATACCGATGATCAGAACGGTTGGCAGCTTGGACCTTTTTTTTACGCCCTGAAACTCGAGCATGAGCTTACTGACTAGCCACCGAATAAGCGGTGATGAGAGGAATCGAGCGACGTTGCGCGGGTAATAACGTCTTGGTAGAAGTCACCCAGCGTATCACTACCCGTTTCAGGCGTTGCCGCCTCGTCATAGCGGCTTCTATCTGCATCCCATACCAGCATTGATTCCGTTGCATAATATTTCGCTATTCGAGCGAACTCTGCCTTGTCGCGACTCCATGACGATATCCCGGCAGTCGTATTCAAAATGGCTTCAGCACCATCAAACCAGCGCGAGCTGATTGAACGAACGGCAGGTTTCCGCCCACATAGTCGCGCGAGAAGTTCACCCTGCTCCCTGGGCGTGATGGCGGGTCCGGGGCCACCGATGGGCAATACCTCGCCATAAGATTCAGAGTCCTCTAATCGATCGAGCATGAACTGCGCAAGATCACGGGTTGAAATAGGCTTACAGGCGGTGTTACGACCCCCGTCGAACACCAGAAATGGCTTGCCCCGGGAAACGCGAGAAATCTGCCCCGAGAGAGATTTAAAAAATGCAGTCGGCCGAATGACCGTCGGCTCCAGCGAACCCTCGCTCGCCAACAGCTCCTGTTCAAAGGCTATCTTTGCCCACTGAAATGCAAGCCTCGGCTTCTGCACGCAAATCGCGGAGAGAAGAAGAAATCGAGCAACCCCAACATCCTGCGCCCATTGCAATAGTCGATGGTTTGCCTCGTACTCAACTGCCCAGGCGTCTGACACACCGCCTTGGCGGCTCGCAATACAGCTGATCACGGCGTCATGATGGGGCAGACCGCTAGCCCAAAGAGGATCAGTGAAATCCGCGCGATGAAGCCTTAATCGGGGATGATCCTGCCATTGATCCAGCACGGTTTTTTTTCGAACCAGTGCGGTGACATGATAGCCGCGCTCCAAAGATTGATGCAGGAGTGCACTGCCGACGTACCCTGTGGCGCCTGCGATCAGCACATTCATATACGCACCATCCCCGGCAAGGCCGCCTCCTAAATCTCTTCCGCCTTGAGCGCTTCTGCTGTTTGCTTACCGTACTCTGCGATAATTTCAAAGAAGGCCGAAGGGTCGGCGTGCCGAAGTGCAGCCAAGTCACGCTCATTACCCTTAGCGAAGATAAGTTCGGGCACATTTTCCTCGATCGCCTTGAGAATTGCTGCCGCGCAGTCTTTTGGGTCATCCCCGGCATCAATCACCTCATCAGAGCGGCCCCGCCGCGAGCCGTCTGCTGTGAGCGCGTTACGGGAGACATCGGTCGCTACTGACCCTGGAAGCACGTTAGTCACTCGAATATTGTGGCGAAGCTCGGTCTCTGTCCGAAGCGCATCCATATAGCCGATCAAACCATGCTTCGCCGCACAATAGGCAGTTCGCATTGGCGCGCCAACGCGCCCCGCGATCGAACTGATGGCAACGATGTGAGCACCCCCTGCAGCGATCATGCGGGACAGCTGCAGCTGGGTGAGCCAAATAGGCGCAATAAGATCCACATCGATAAGATCTCTATACACTTCAGGCTTGGTGTCCTCGGCAAGACTACGCTGACTGATGCCGGCATTGTTGATCAGAATGTCAACGGGCCCACTCGCCCATACCGAATCAACCACAGAGGACAGCTGTTCATAGTCAGTTGCCTCAAAGGGGACTACCAGGGACTCCCCCGAAAGAGATGACTGAACGGCTTCAAGGGCCTCTTGTCGGCGCCCCGATAAGATCACTCTCGCCCCGAGCGCACTGGCCTTTTCCGCAATGGCCCGCCCTATACCTGACGAGGCGCCTGTCACCCACATGGTTTTACCCGCTATATCAGTCATCTATGTTTTCCTCGAACCGTCTTTGCAACAGCTTGGTTAGCTCGCTGGAGCTGTTAACCCTCAGGTTCGCAACTCATCGCAAGTCTGATTAGAATGACCAGAGTATGAGGTGGTTTGGCACGGGAGACCAGCACGACCAGGTGAGCCCACCATACCGCGAGACCGTGCCCAAGATACGAGCAACCGTTTGGAGTAGTGAGACGTCATTAATGGTTAATTCGAAAATGCCTCTCCTTGGCACAACTTCCACTGCCGCTAAATTAAAAGATTCGGCTATGGCATGCCTCCTGGCCTCGCTACTCAGTACTGGCTGCTCGATTGAGCTTAAAGAAAAGGCGCCGAATGCCTCCTCAACAGAAACGACTTGGCTAGTCCACTGTGAAACAGCCGAGTCCCATCGCCCCAATGACGAACAAATCAACAAGGGGGTATCAAAACCTCATTGGCTGGTGGCATTAACGCCCCACGGTGCGCCGTATCGACTCAAGGGCACTCTCGAAGATGGGTTTTTAGCTGTCGATGAAATGCAGCCTTCCGAAGAGGACCTTCGCCTAGGTTGTATATCGGCTCTCGAATTAAGTAAGCGGGATCACGGTAACGAAATAGCCAAGATTCTTGCCTTTAGACAGCACGAGGGCGTGAATGTCTCTATCGACTTTCCCAACAAGCTGACCGAAGAGCATATCCAGCGCCTCGTGATTTTTGGGGACAGCCTGTCCGATACCGGTAACCTGAAATCCCGTCTCAGGATGTTTCCCGCCTCCCCCTACTGGATAGGCCGGTTTTCCAACGGTCCCGCCTGGCCTGACTACATTGACGCCATGAATCCACTGTCCGTCC
Organism: Luminiphilus sp.; assembly: GCA_964218505.1. GTDB lineage: Bacteria > Pseudomonadota > Gammaproteobacteria > Pseudomonadales > Halieaceae > Luminiphilus. Next base: position 14,068 of record CAXPOA010000123.1, on the reverse strand, counting down.
AAAACCACGCGGTCGGCGGCGCATCGGTAACTGGCAAGGACACCCAACCCAAGGGGTCATTCACGCAGCGGCTACAAGATGGGGGCCAGTTCTTTGTGAGCGGCACCACACAAAAGCAGATCTCAGTCTATGCCCAAGATTTTTTGACTGATGGCCAATTGCTATCGCCAGAGAAGACTGCCGTCGTGCTCTGGGCCGGTGCCAATGACTATATTTCCAAGGAGCCTTTCACGGGAGCCATAGAGACGCTACTCGACCGGCCAGAGCTCCCGGAGGGCTACCCGGCGGTGGTTGACGCAGTGGTCTCGCGGATGGAGCAGCAAATCCTGTCGCTTGTGGACTTTGGGGTCGACAAAATGCTTGTGGGGAATCTTCCCAACCTCGGCCTCTCTCCGATCGTTGTTGAGAACAACACCTATGGCATTCACAGCGATCTCTCTGAAGAAGAGCGACGCTCGCAGCTGAGTCTCAGACTCACGGGATTGACGACCTACCACAACGAACAACTTGCACTGATGATTGAACGAGTAAACCAAGAGACCCCAGATGCCTCCATCGTGCTGTTTGATTCCTTTGGCCTATTCGAAGATGTGCTGGGCGACACCGCCACTTATCATCAAGATCTTAAAGCCGAAGCAGACTTTGATGTTGCCAGAAATGCACAAAAAATTGAATCCCAGATCCATACAGTAGTCGCTCAGGAAAGATGTTTTCGGGGCAGCTATATGGGCAGTAAAAACCCCACTGAAATTTGTGCCAATTCAAATCGCGCCATTTTCTGGGATGTGGTGCATCCGACAACCTATGTGCATTGTTGGGTTGCCTATACCGTCAATCAGCAGCTCGCTGATTTGTCGTGGGCGGCAAGCGCACCCGTACTAGACGATGTAGGTGAGTGGTGTGCCGGGGTAGCCGATGTGGTCGCTGGACATGAGGAGCTCAGGGTGCTTCGTTTCACCACACTCGATGGCGCTCTGGCACCTGTTCCCGAAAGATAGCTCCTATTCTGCCCTTCCCAAGGCTCTCAGATTAGCCTGATGAATACTTTTATCGATTCGATAACGATAAATCGCTATCAACATCAGTGACCAAAGCAGGTATTGGCAGGGAACAAGCAGAGCCCCTAGATCCCGAGTGATCTCGGCGGGCAAATCTGCCGGATTAGCCCCCTCCGGAAACCCGACCCACTGCAGTAACAGACCGGCAATAAAGGCACCGATACCTTGGTTTGTTTTCTTGATAAAGGTGACTGCCGCGTAAAAAACACCTTCACTGCGACGCCCTGTTCTGATTTCGGAGCTTTCTACCAGGTCGGCAACCATCGACGCGAGAACCACCTGCATTGAGATCATCAAGCTAAGCTCAATCGTGCTGAACAGCAGCAAGAGAGGGAAAAGTGCAGGGTCGCCGTTGTCAGGGAATACCCCTAACAAACGCAGGGTGACGGGTGCCGGCTGAATAAACAGCGCTGCTCCACCCAAGAAAAGCACTGCATGTCGCTTACCCAGACGACGTGCAAGCCTTGGCGCCAGAATCAGCCCAACCGTTGCCGCCACCAGCACCATGCAGGTCCACATGAACATCTGCAGCGATGAGAGCTGCCAAAAATAAGACATCATGATAAAGGTCAGCCCAGCCGACAGACCCGTAGCGACAGCCCCGGCCATGCTCGACAAGAACAACGCGAAGAAACTTGAATCAAATAGCGTTTCTCTGAGCTCAGTAAAAATCTGGGCTAGCCCCTTGCGACCCGGGGGCGCACTGTATTGCTGTGTCTGGACAGCAGTTTGAGTGCCTATGGATGAAACCAGGATGGCAATGAAAATGGCGATGCCCGCTATAACTCCGTAAGTCTCATAGCCCTCACGATTGAGCGTGCCCACTTCATACTCAGCCGTGGGCACAAGCAAGACGGCAAACATCAGAATGGTCAACAGCGCGCCGCCAAACCAGCCAAAAAAATGCCGCCAGGCCTGTATGGATGTCCTCTCATCGTAATCTCGGGTCAGCTCGGGCATCAGTGCGGAACTGGGGGTCTCAAAAAAAGTAATCAAGGTGCGAATGAGGATCGCAAACGTCAGAAGATAAAGAAAAAGCGCTTCATTCCCCCAATCGGGTGGCTGCCAGATGAGAAAATAGCAAAGTGATACAGGGACGGCGCTGGCGTACATGAACGGGTGGCGGCGACCGATACGAGTCCGGGTGTTATCTGACCAATAGCCAACAATCGGGTCACTGATTGCATCGGTCAGTAGTGCGATCAGTAACGCCGTGCCTGCGAGGGCGGGCTCCAGTCCCACCACGGTGCTATAGAACATGAGCAAGAAATACGCAAACCCCTGCTCCTTGACTCCATAGGCGATCGATCCAACCCCATAGGAAAATTTAACTCGCGGCGGCAGAGGAGGTGATGACACTACTAGTCATTCCACCAAGGTTTTCCGCTGAAGGGTCTGAGGTCGGTTTCAAACGTCCAAGCAGAGCGGTGCTGTTGCGCAATATGGTAGTAAGTTTCTGCGATTTCCGCTGGATCCATAAGTCCGTCAGGGCCCAGCATGTCGCGGTATTGAGCAAAGCGCTCGGGTCCCAACAATTTACCCAGGGTATCAGGAGAATTAACCGCTCCGTCCACGATGATGTGCGCGACATGAATACCCCTGGGTCCAAACTCGGCATTGAGGGATTGACAGAGCAAACGCCGCCCGCCGATCGCGGCTGCATGCGCGTGCTGTCCCGCGTTGCCTCGCGCCGCCGCTGTCGCTGAAGTTACCAGAAGCGTACCCGAACCTCTTTCAACCATGAGTGGCATGAGTACTTTCGCCAGTCGGAATAAAGCAAGACTGGTCATACGCCAGGCAAGCTCAAACTGTTTGAGGCTTGTCTCCGCAAGCCCCCGATCACCTGACTGTGCTCCCAGATTGAAAACAGCGGTTGTGATCGGGCCATGGGTATTTTCGACCTGGATCACAAACTCCTCGATGGCATCAGGCGCAGTGGCATCGAGTAAGATTCCAGACGCACTGCCGCCCGCTTCTTTGATGGTGTCTACACTCCGCTGCAAACCTGCTTGATCTGTGCGGCGACAGAGCGCTACGTGGTAACCCTCGCGAGCAAAGCGCGTCGCGACATGGGCACCAATGCCACTTCCTGCTCCAAGGATGAGGCAAACTCCCTCAGCGCTCACAATAAAAACAACGATCGAACATGATCGCGCTCCCGATAAGAGGTGTCCCAGGCGCGAAGGGCTGGACGCTCACCGAGTAGATCTGTTTCCGTGTAACGCATGAACTGCAGAAACGCGGCGAGCGTGCAGTCCGCTACACCGGGTGCATCCCCGCCGAGAAAAGCGCGCCCGTCAGATAACTCCCTCTCGACATAGTCAAAGCCCGGCTGAATCCTACTCGCGAGCTCTGCGGCCTTCGCAGGATCTGGCGTTAGACCCAAGGGCGATTTTTGGGCGTGCACATACCAGGCTAGATCGTAGGTGATGCGCATTTCAACAACGCGCTCCCTGTTTCTCGCCAGCGCCATCGCTTCAGGGCCTGTGGGAATTAGGGTTGGACCTTCAACGGCCGCTTCGAGGTAATCGATAATACTGAGTGACTCGGTAATAAATCGGCCCGATGGCAATTCAAGCACCGGCAATGTGCCCCAGGGATTTCTCTGGAGGTGTTCCGGTTGTTTATGGGCGCCCTTCAGCGTATTGACGATGACCTGTTCGATATCGAAGTGACAACCAAGTGCCTCACGCTCGGCACAATAAAGAGTCACTCTCATCGGATTTGGCGCCAAGGGAACCGTATACAACTTCATCATTGCTTCAGCCTTTTTTTAGACTCCGGTCAGCGCCAATCGCTGATGCATACGCCCCACTACCGTACCAGTAACACAGAGAACCCAATATACAGGTTGATACCGTTACTGCCAGCGCATACCGAATTGACTGCACGCTCATATCGCTGAACCAGTCGCTCAGTAAGCCTACAGCCAGAGGGCCAAGCCCCATCCCCAGCAAGTTCAGCGTCAACAATAAAAGCGCAGATGCCTGAGTGCGCCAATGGGGAGGTACCAGATTCTGCACCGCGGCATAACTTGGCGCTATCCAACTCGCGGCGAACAGCGCCGAGAGCATCATAAACAACAAGGCAACAGGTACCGTAATGTCACCCAGCTGAAAAACCAGCGTCTCGGGCAGCAGCAAAAACGCCAGCTGGGTAGGCAACGCAATGAGGCAGCCAATCGCGGGCACCCAAAGCTGCCAGTGGGGGTCCCGCCGGGACAACCTATCCACCAGCATCCCGCTGATCACCGTGCCCAAACCACCAAAGAAAACACCAATCAACCCGAGCCATAAGCCGGCATCTACCAGCGTCATGCCGTGAACCCTGACCAGAAAACTGGGTGACCACACCCCCAATCCGTAACCGGACATGCCAGCGAAACCCACACCGGCGGCAATCCATACAAAACCGGGCAGCTTTACAATGTCGTCCATAGCCGACCACAGAGATCTGTCCAGCGTGTCCGGCGGAGGGCGCAAAGGCTCCTTCAGGGTCAGGTATAACAGGACACTCAGCGCTACCCCCGGCAAGCCGAACACTAAAAATACCGCCCGCCAACCCAGCGCCTCGGCAATCAGTGCGCCGCCAAACAGCCCGACCAAAATGCCTATGTTGGGCGCTATTGCAAAAACACCCTGAGCGAATGCTCTTCGTTCAGGGGGAAAGTAATCAGTGATCAATGACTGGGACGGTGGCGTTCCACCCGCTTCTCCAATCCCCACGCCAATCCGCAGTAGTGCAAGGTGCACAAAGCTCGACGCGGTTGAGCAAAGCGCAGTCACCACACTCCAGGTTGCCATGGAGATAGCCAGCACATTGCGGCGTGACCAGCGGTCCGCCAGTCGGGCTACCGGAATACCAAGGGTTGCGTAAAACAGCGCAAACGCGAGTCCAGATAAAAGTCCCATCTGGGCATCTGACGCGCCAAATTCAGCCTTGATCGGCTCCAGCAAGATCGTCATGACCTGCCGGTCAACAAAATTAAATACGTATCCAAGCGTAAGCAGCGCAAGTACGTAAGCCCGGTAACCCGAGCTATAGGACTGATGGGGAAGCGCTGGTTGTGACGTTTTGTTTGCGGAGGACATCAGCGTGCCGAGCCCTCCCCCGCAACCATAAACTTTGGAACAAGTTTCGGCGTGCGCGCGAGGTACGCTTGATACTCCGGATTACCCCCCCACAGCTGATGCCCGCGCTTCGCTAAGGTTGGAATACCGCTAAGCCGCGTCAGTAACAGGTAAACGAACATCGGTGAGAGCCAAGCCAAATGCTGCGCTCCCGACATCGCAGGTGAGGCGGCCAGCGCGAGGCCGAACCAAAACACAATCTCGCCGAAATAATTTGGATGACGACATCGCGACCACAGCCCGGTCTGAATAAATCGGCCTTTGTGCTCTGGGTTTTTGCGAAAACGAGCCTTCTGGTGATCCGCTATTACTTCAAAAAGCAACCCGACTATTGCAAGACAGCATCCAGCGACAAAGACCGCACGCGACAATCCCGCCGGTAAAAAATCGGAAGCAGCATTCCCGGGTAGCAGCGCAACGAGGACTGCACTAACGGTGAAGGAAACCCACATACCCTGAAGCGTCCACGCCATGAAGAATCTCGGCGCTGACACCTTTATATGACGGAAGCGCTGATCTTCGCCCACCTCAAGGACACGAAGAAACAGAAATGAGCCCAGACGTATAGCCCAGACAGATACGGCGATCAAAAGTAGCTCTGCACCGGGGGCCGGGCCATCGCCCATGAACCAAGCGAGAGAAATAACTGCAATGTAGGTCAGACTACCCGTGAGATCATAATAGCGCTCTGTGTGAAGAAACCAGGCAATGGCAAACCCCACCCATTGGATAAGAAAAACGCCCAGAAAGAGTGCAGCAATGACTGGCAGTCCCATGAAAAAGCTACCGGGGGAAATTGCCGCTCCGAATCCGATGGTCAAGGCGGCGGCCACGAGAGCCAGTATTATTGATTTCATAGCCACCCGTACAGGCGATTGCGTCGCTGGGACGTTAACACAGCTACCCGGATAAAAGATGGTCCATTCGACTGACCCTCTAACGCTGGACGCCGACACCCGGATTCTGTAATGCAAAGGCATCAATGCAAGTGCCAGATGGTTTAAGCCACACGAAACAGCCAGCCCTAACTGGTCTTCTGCGAAATTGGGCAATTTGCCACAACTCGCAACTACGGAGGACGAGGCCATGGTTTCATAGGGTTTTAACGTTTGCCTTTTGACTCAAGCTCGCTCCTCGATGGAAGAACACGACATCACCCTCATTCGCCACCTGCCCATTCAGGTCTCAGAGTTATTTGAGCAAGAAGGGGGCTCAATGGCTGCCGCACTGAATGCCGGGGGCGTTACCGTCGAATCCTTGCGGCAAATCCACTATCGAATGCCCCATGATCAATTCAAGGCCATGCTTACCTTTTGCACTGAAGAATTGTCCAGGCCGGAGTTTGGTCTGTTGGTCGGCGCCGCTCTCAAACCGCTTGGATTCTCGTCGCTTGGTATTTCATGCTTGGCAAGCGATACCGCAGTTCTCGCTCTACAGCGACTTTCTCGATTCGCCACCTTGCTCGCAACAGGTGCAAAGGGAACGCTGGATTTAGAGGGTGATTGCTACGTTATTCGTCTACGAGGCGCCCGTACCCGGTATACCAGCGCTGAAGAGGTGGATCTGGTCGCGTCGTCTCTTATGAGACTGGTAAGCCTGACCATTAACAAGGACATTAAACCGGTGAAGGTGGCACTCAAGCGGGTTAAACCAGAAAATCCCTCTCCTTGGTATGAAGTCTTCGGCAACAGGATTGTTTGGGACGCGCCGGAGACAAGCATCTATTTACAGAAGGAACCGCTGCAAGCGGCGCGGTTGTCCGCAAATGAAGCCTTGGCACGAGCAAATGATGATTACACCCAAAAGGTCATTGATGCACTGCACCAATCCGACTTCATTCGGCGGGTAAATGAAAAAATTGCGCTCCATCTACCCGACGGACCGCCAAACCAATCACAGATCGCCAGCGAACTCGCGATGTCTGCGCGGACTCTGCAACGACGACTCAAGGACGAAGACACTCACTTTAGCCAGCTGGTCGTAGAGCTGCGTAAAACTCTCGCGGTGAGCGCCCTAAGAAACGGTAGCCGATCGATTGCAGAAGTCGCATTCCAGCTGGGCTACGCCGAGCACAGTACCTTTTCCAGAGCCTTCAAGGGCTGGATGGGTATGTCGCCTCAGGAGTTCGTTGAGCGCTGCGGGAGTTAGGCGTTGAGAGTTAGGCGTTGAGAGTTAAACAGCGCCCTCAGTAATCCTCATCAGGATTATCATCAGGGTGAGGACCCCAGCGCCACCGCGGGCTCGGCCCCTTCAGGATTGTCACAAGCAACAGCAAAACCGTCGCGAACGCGATAGCAGCCACTGACCACAGGGAATCCCAATAGGCGATGATGCCCACGGCGAGAAGGTAGATCGCCACGACAACCCAACCGTGCCAGGTTACAGGGTACCAACCCCAGCCATAGCGGCGACGCTTGAACCAAAATACCCCGGGCGCTTTAGGGTGCAGGGGGGAATCCCGCCAAGAGCTCGCGAGTCACCTCTACGGTGACTTTATAACGCTCATTCATCGAAGGATGGTCTTTCAGCCGACCCTCTGCGACACCGCGCCAAACGATCTTCTGGGTGGTTGCGTCAATAATATCGAGAATCGCCGTTCCCTCTTCGTACTCCCGCACCGATGGCCCCGAGCTATAACCCACACTGACACTCTTGCCATAGGTACCCGCACCGACACTGCCATGCATACCTTGATCGTAGCCGGTGGATCTGGAAATCTGCTGGCGTTGCTTGGATATCGTGTAGTTAATCCAAAAATCCGCCGATCGGGAGTCGCTCTCCTTGAAACCATGACGAAACAACTCATTGCCAACCACTTCCCGGACGCGTTTGTCCGAGGCATTCATTTTCCGATAGGCAGACATCTCGGATTTCACCATATCGTCGTACCAGTGATAGGTTTTGAACTGCGCAAAATCAAAGCCCCGATCGTAATCAAATTCATAAGTGGGCTTGCTGCTGCACCCCCCTAGTGAGGCGAGCAACACCACGAGCAAAAGTACATATTTCATGACGACTGTTTTTCTTGTCTGCAGTTCAGATAGCATACCCTGTCTCCCTTCGGGTTGGCCAATGAGCACATATTTATGAAAGCCGCTGCTTGTCTGTTTGATGTCGAGAGCATTGGGCAGGAAACTATCGACATGTGGCACGCCGCTCTTCCAGCCACAGAGCGGGCCCGACTGGAGGCATCTCAGGGATTCGCTGCAAGCAATAAGTCAATCATTGCAAGGTTTCTTTTGCAGGAATTAGCTGCGGCAACCCTGGCGGGTCACTGGACCGTCGAAACCCAACCCGATCGGTCAATCCGCTTGGTCGGCGATGAAGGCACTGTCTCCGCCAGCCTTTCACACACGGCGGGCGCCGTTATGGTTGCTCTGTGCTCCAGAGGTGATATTGGGGTCGATATCGAGCACCACCGCAATAACAACGTGGAAAAAATTGTAAAGCGCTATTTTTCCGATGAAGAGAGAGAGGCGTTTTACGCCGTGGCAAATCAGGATCGGATGGCGGTCTTCTTGCGGGCGTGGTGTGCGCGCGAAGCACTTATTAAGTTTCAGGGAACCGGCACCATGGGTGCGCTGCTAGGCTCTACGCTCACCTTGCCCGATCAGGCAGCTCACCGAGAGTTGGCCTTTCGCCACGCCGGATATCATGCGGCCATCATCTGCCATGAACCCGCCAACATCGAGCAGTGGGAGGCGCACATTACCGGGGATAGGCTCATCGAATTCCGCAAACTTTAACTACCCAGTCAACGCAACCTGCGGCCTTTCGATGCTTAGCCCGGTAACCACGTCAACGATTCTGATCGGCCTTATCAAAAACAACGATAAAGTGGCAAGCTGATCTGCCGGGATCACGTAATCCCTGTGATCCTCATAAGCGACTGAACCGACCTTAAGTTGATTGACCAACTCCTTGGGAAGTGCAAAACAGGCTACTGCGGCCTGACCAAAGCGCGGCGCCCACACCGTTTTTGCTACCGATTGAGCGCGATGACGTGTTGGTTTGATCAGCGCAAAAGTGTCGCCTTTGGCAGACAGCTGGAGCTGCAATCCCTGAGTATCTTTCAGCGACCTCACAGCCCAGGGTGTCATCGCCTGCCAAAGCGTTACTTCCCGCTTCATTGTTCTCGCCCTCCTCGCCTCTGTGGTTAGGCCCCCATTAAGCACGGGAACTCTGGTGTCTAGAGGAGGAAAAACGGGCAACTGCGCTGGAATTCTGACAAAAAATGGCAGCCTGACGTAAAAAGCCCAGCCGGTGGCGCCCAGTGCCAATGCTTCGGAGGGGCAGGACCGGGACACTAGCCCTCTCTTTCATCGCATGGAAACAATGGCGACATGACCCCCGAGCAACCTCCATGGCAACAAGCAATTACGATTTGTAGCGCCCGTCATTACTGGCCCTCGGACGTCGTTAGTCATCTCAAATTCATAAGCCATTACTGGACGGCAGAGAGCAGCGTCGCCTTAGCCCGTGATATCGGATGGCGACATACCCCGACCCCCTGGGAGCTCGAGCCCATGCGCCGCTGCTGTCTTACTCACTCCTTTGACTGGTACGGTCATTTTCTCGCTCTCGCAGAAGGCACGCTTGAGGTAGTTGGCCGCATCACCCCGCGCTGCCAAGTAGAGGAGCAAATCGACCACCTGACAGCGCTGCTGGTCGGGGAGACACCACCTGCCCCGCGCTACTTCAACAACCGGATTCAGTTCTCTACGAGGAACTTGGTGCACTGAACTTAACACCCCTAGACTGCTTCCCTAGGGCGCATTTACCACGCATAGCGCCACTGGCTTTGATTAGAATGTCGACTTCTTCGCTCAGCGTGAGCGGCCGCGGCGACATCATAGGTGTATCGAGTGCCAGTAAAGACTGTTTTTAACATCGACTCCTTTCAGACCAAGCAACTACATATCGAGAGCTGGCGTATCAATAAAAGCGATAGCTGGTGTGTGGTGGGACAGAATGGCGCTGGCAAACAATTTGTCTATCAGCTACTCATGGGCGAGCTGCCCTTATCCCCCAGTGAATCCACTATTTACCTCGACCCTGATGAAAAGGTCCGGGGAATTTCTTTTGAAAACCAGCAACGTATTTACGAACAGGAGCTGCGTCTGGCGGCGAATGATTCGCTGGCTGAGGAGGACACTGCCACGCTGGCCAGGCACTTTCTGCCTGAAGCTCAACTTGAGAACCACCTGATTGATCTGCTGAATTTAAGACATCGACTGGATGCGCCCTACAGTTTGCTGAGTACGGGAGAGAGCCGAAAATTACTTGTCGCACAGGCCATCCTCGAGGGCGCGACCTGCCTTATTCTGGACAATCCCTTCGACAGTCTGGATGTGGAGTCCTGCCAGCGTCTCTCGGCTGCGCTTCAAACCGTCGTGGACAGTGGGCTAACTATAGTCTTCATGATCAGCAATAGGGATGATGTCCCCATTTGGTGCAGGCAACTCGCCACGGTTACCCGCGGTCAGGTAACGGTGCACGGTGAACTCGAAGCAGCAGAAATCCAGGGAGTGCTTGGGGAGTTATTTGCCACTGCGCCACAGCCGGATTGGCCCGACACCGCAACGCTTATTCATGACTACCCACATCAGTTCCTCATTGATATTCCGGGAGCCACCGTTCGCTTCGGGGAGAACACGGTACTCAGTGACCAAGCGTTGCAAGTGCAACCGCTGGAACACACCCTGATCACTGGCAGTAACGGCTCTGGGAAATCTACCTTACTGGGATTAGTCACCGGGGATAATCCTCAATGTTATTCAAACGCTGTAGAGATACTTGGTGTAAAGCGAGGCACGGGAGAATCCATATGGGACCTCAAACAAAATATGGGGATCGTCAGCAGTGACCTTCACCGTCGCTATCGCGTGCGGTGTAATGCTCTCACCGTCGTCTGCTCGGGATTCTTCGACTCCATCGGTGTTTACGATACAGTATCGGAACACCAAACCCGTATCGCGAGGCAGTGGCTTATCGCCGCGGGCCTCGAAGGTTATGACAAAGAGCCATTCCAACACCTCAGCTATGGCGAACAGCGACTGGTCCTGATCGCGCGTGCGCTCGTTAAATCGCCGCTGTTGCTCATCCTTGATGAACCGACACAGGGTCTCGACGAGCCCAATCGATTTCGGGTGCTTGATTTAATGGATACCTTGGATAAACGGCGACACACGACGCTATTGTTCGTAAGCCATCGTCTAGATGAGCGTCTGCCCCTTTTCAAACAACATATTGATCTTGATAGCTGCTAATACTGAAAGGGAGTTAATGTCGGTCAGGCACGCCCGAGGGGTTTGCAAAAAACAACGTCGTGGGGCGACGACAGGGTCATATGCCAGCGGGAGCCCTTCGCCTCGACAGCACTGTCATAACGCTCTACCCTCAATCTCCAGCGATAATCTGTCGGAAAAATCTTGCGTCTACTATTTCGTACCATACTGTTGCTGCTCCTCGTTCTGGCAATCGGGTTGGCATCTATTTGGTTTGTCCGTGACAGTGAAAGCGCACGAGAACTTGCCGCGCAACTTGCCTCCTCGATTATTGGGCGCACTGTCTATATAGGCAGCCATCAAATCGATATCCACGAGGGTCAGCTGAAACTCATCATCACTGATGCAGTGGTGGCCCAGCCAACCAATTTTTCAGGTCCCGCCTTTTTCACTGCGGATCAACTAGAAGTAGAGGTCGCTCTTGCTAATCTGCTCAGCAAACCAGTTCTCCTCGAATCAATAACAGCAAACAATCCCACTGTTCACCTCAGTAAAAATACTGCCGGTGAGGTCAACTGGACCTTTAAGTCAAATCAACAAGATGCACAAACGAATCGCTTGATGGGGCGGCCGTCACTTCCGCTTATAAGCCGTAGCGCGACGATAGAGGGGCTGAAGGTAGTATTTGCCCGGCCAGACCGACCGCTCACGACATGGGAAGGAGACTTAAACCAAAGCATTGAGAATGATCAGGTGGTTCTTGCCATCGATAGCGCGCTGAACAATACGCCTCTGGCCGGTTCATTTTCTCTGTCGTCAGTCTCTGAATTACTCGCCCTGAGGAAAGTGGCGCTGCAAGGCCGGATGAATTTTGGGGAGGTCATTTTTTCCAGCCGAGCTGATTTTGTTGATCTGCTGGCACCCTCCCAGCCAACTATTCGGATGGACATCGAAGGCCCCAGCATTGAATACCTCACCGACCTATTGGGAATAGATCGCTTCAGTACGGGGCCTTTGGATGTGGAGTTGGAGCTGGCGCGATTTTCAGGGAATACCCGTATCAACGTTAATGGCGAGGTGGGTGAATTTGCCCTGGTAGTGGCTGGCACCCTTGATCACATCCTCAATCCTCAAGTGGGGCACCTGGGGGTGTCCATTTCCGGCCCTGATGCCTCGCGAGTGGCGAACATGTTCACCAGCGCGTCCATACCGGAAGTTCCTTTTTCAGTTGCCGCGCGGGTTGATCGAAATGGGCCTACCCTATCGGTTGAGGGAGCGCGTGTGAACGTAGGCAGACTCCAGTTTGACGCGTCTGCCACTATGCCCGATATCGGCACGCCAACGCGTGCCAATATCCAGATCCAAGCCTCTGTGCCTGATGTCTCAATCTACAACGAACTGATTGGGGCGCCGTTAGATTTCGCAGGGCCCCTAAACACCACGCTTTCAGTAAGTGCGTTGACCGACGGCTCCACAATCGATGCGAAACTGGAAACTGACTACGGCGACTACGTTGTTACAGGTGTAACAACCGACGACGACACACTGGTCGGAAGCCGTTTTACTATCACGGGGAGCGATGAGGATATTACCCCCCTCACTGCCCTGCTTGGCATTCCTGTTGCGCCAGAAGGCACTTGGAATCTCGAGTTACCCCTGGCAATAACCGATGAGGGCGTGTCCTTTACCAATGCGAAATTGCGCATCGCAGCGGATTCAGTTGAGGCATCCGGCTTAATTCCTTTTGACACTGAATCCATGGCAACGAAGGCGAGCGCCAGCGTTAAGGTGGCATCAACACACCCTTATCTGGACCGCTGGCTGGCATCGACCCCGGCTGACCCGTTAATGGATAACGCCCTGAAGGCTACGCTTAATCTACGGGCTACACCGGGGATAATTGAGCTGGAGGCAGATTCATTCGAACTAGGCGACTTAATAGCCACCGGCAAAGCCTCAATCGATATCGAAAATTCTTCGGCCACCATTTCGCTGGAGGCAAGCTCTCCGAGCCTTTCGGGATTTCATGGAGCGGATTGGCTCCAATCCCAATTCCCGAAAATCTTCAATGATGGGCTCGCGGCAGCACCCTTCTCCTTGAACGGTGAAGTCGAAATCCGCCCCCCTCAATTTACGCTTAGCAACGTGAACTTCAGATTGGGCGATACGCGAGGGTCCGTTAACTTCACGGGAAACCCAGACGCCAATGCGTTTGACCTCTCAGCAAAACTCGAGAGCGCCAATATGCTTGAGTGGCTGCAAGAAGCGCCAAAGGGAGCCGCGATTGGTGGCGACGTCGTTATCTATGGATCCTATAGGCCCGAGCGGTGGACAATAAATACGCTGGAAGTGCTTCTGGATGATAGGTCTTCGCTTTTTGCACAGGGTATCTATAGTCATGGCGAGAGCTTCGACAATACCGACCTGAAGTTACGGTCGTCCATTACAGACATCAGCCATTTCAGCGATTTTCTGGGCGTTAGCCTGCCTCCTGAAAACCTGTCGATCAATCTTCTCCTTGAGGGTGATAAGGAACACCTGACCGCGAGCGAATTCCGCATCAGCAGTGGTGAAAGCGAGATAAACGGCTCACTACATATCGAAAATCCGGCTCGCCCAATCATCGCGATGGACCTCCGTGCGCCGAGCATCG
>CAXPOA010000122.1:0-9200 GCA_964218505.1 Luminiphilus sp. | reverse complement strand
GACTGGATGATCACGGGAGACTTGGGTGAGCAAGACGAGGACGGCTACCTCTGGTTTCATGGCCGTACTGACGATGTCATCACCAGCTCGGGCTATCGGATCGGACCAACGGAAATCGAAGACTGTTTGCTCAAAAGTGATGCGGTGCAGCTTGCCGCTGTCATTGGGGTACCCGATGAGGAACGCACAGAAATTATCAAGGCATTTGTGGTCCTGGCGGAGCACGTCGAACCCAGCGATACCCTCGCAAACAACTTAAAACAATTGGTCAGAGATAATCTGGCAAAACATGAGGTACCACGACTGATTGAGTTTGTATCTGCTCTACCACTTACGACTACAGGAAAGATTATGCGACGAACTTTGCGGGATTGTGAGATAGAGAAGCGTAGTCCCACTTAAGGAATAAATCACCTGCGAAACGGCCTCGCCAGTGCGCATCAGCCGGGAGACTGCAACCTGAACAGTTAAAGCAGCCGGACAACATCGACACTAGACTGTTCAAATAACGTCATTTCAGCCGAGTTTTTCAGGGTTTTGCGCTACCTTAGGCAGAAACTACGGTAGGGTGACCATCGTAGACTCTTCACCCGTAACGCAAGGAGTTTAGTGATGAGAAACGTCATTGTAATGATCTCCCTAGTCCTGCCCTTAAGCTTAGCTTTCGCAGACAGCCATCCGACGCGCGCCTATTTTGGTGACACCCATCTCCACACCTCCTATTCCCCAGACGCGGGGATGGCCGGCACCAAAGTCGGGCCCAACGACGCCTATCGTTTTGTACTTGGTGAGACGGTAACCAGTAGCACCGGACAGGCCGCGACGATTTCAAAACCGCTCGATTTCGTCGTAATCGCCGATCATGCAGAAAACCTCGGGTTAGCTGACGCCATTGCAACATCCGACCCCGGTTTGCTTGCAGACCCGTTCGGCAAGGAACTCTATGACCTGGTCATGGCGGGCAAAGGTGTTGATGCCTTTAACGCGCTGGTGCAGAAAATGAATAAAGGCGCTGAGGCCAAAATCAAGAGTGAATCCATGTTGCGAAACGCATGGACAAAGATCATGGAGCTGGCTGACCATTACAACGACCCTGGTGAATTCACGGCATTTATCGGTTACGAATGGACCTCCCAGCCAGGCGGTAACAACCTGCACCGGGTGGTAGTTTTTCGCGGCGATAAAGCGAGTGTGGATCCAGTATTACCGTTCTCCAACTTTGACTCGGAGAACGTTGAAGATCTATGGGACTATATGGCCGCCTATGAGAAAGAGTCTGGAGGACAGGTACTCGCCATCCCCCACAACGGCAACCTATCGAGCGGAATGATGTTCTTGCCCGAGTATCAAACTGATGGCAAGCCCATCGATAAAGCGTACGCAGATAATCGTTCTCGCTGGGAACCCATTGTCGAAGTTACTCAAGCCAAGGGCACCGGGGAAGCGCACCCGTTTCTGTCCCCCGACGACAAATTTGCGGATTTTGAAATCGTCGACACCACCAATCTCGGTGGTACGGCTGAAAGAACCACCGACATGATTCAGTACGAGTATGTCCGCCCGGCGCTCAAAATGGGCCTTGAATTTGATGAGAGCCTTGGCGCCAACCCGTTTAAATTTGGGCTGATAGGTAGCACAGACAGCCACGCTGGATTACCAGCCACGCGCGAAGATAACTGGTGGGGTAAAGCGCCCTTCCTGGAGCCGAGCCCAGACCGATGGAAAGACGTGCTAATCCGTTCCTCTCGTGACCCCTCACTCGATCTTACTGCACTGCAGCTCGCAGCTTCGGGCTTGGCCGGCGTATGGGCCACCGACAACACGCGAGAAGCCATATGGGATGCGATGGCCCGCAAAGAAGTATTTGGCACGACGGGAACTCGTCTACAGGTGAGAGCATTTGGAGGCTACGACTTTGGCCCTGGCGATCTGAAGGAGCTTGATCTCGCCCCCAAGGGCTATGCTGCTGGGGTTCCCATGGGCGGTGACTTGGCTGCTCCGCCTGATGGCGCCAGTCCTGGCTTTTTAGTCGAGGCAATGCGTGATCCAAATGGCGCTAATCTTGATCGAATTCAGATTATCAAAGGTTGGTTGGACAAAGATGGCGTCTCTCAAGAGGCGGTCTATGACGTGGTCTGGAGCAACGCAGATACACGGGCTTTGGATGCGCAGGGCAATTTGCCATCCGTGGGCTCATCCGTCGACGAGATAGAGGCCACTTACACCAATACCATTGGCGCCGATTCTCTCAGAGGGTTTTGGCAAGATCCTGCTTTCGATCCAGAGCAAAAAGCGTTCTATTATGTGAGGGCTATGGAGATCCCCACACCGAGATGGCTAGCTTACGATCGTAAAAACTACGATCTGTACGATGAAATGCCTAAGGACGTGCGTTACAGCTCTCAGGAACGCGCCTACGGCAGCCCGATCTGGTATTCGCCGCGCTAGGCTCATCTAGCCTTTACAGGGAGGCTATATGGCTCATGTGCGCTAAGCCACCCCACCAGTAAAACCAAAAAAAGGCTTAACAGCCCCTTTTTTAGAATTTAGCGGAGAGGGAGAGATTGATTCGAGCGGCGCTGCCTTCGCCGCTCTCACCCCTGCAGGGCGCTCCGCCTAACGGCTTCGCATCCAAACTCTGCGCCACGCAGAGTTTGTCGAACCTTCGGTTCTCATCTCGATTCGGCGTCTAAACAAAAACGCCTCCACAAGGGAGGGGTTTTATTTAGATGGCGGAGAAGGAGGGATTCGAACCCTCGATACGTTTCCGTATACACACTTTCCAGGCGTGCGCCTTCGACCACTCGGCCACCTCTCCGTATGGCGCGGGACCATATCACACGGAGCGATCCTGCTCCAGTAAAGCAATCACCAAAAGCCTGAGGAACAGATGGTAAAACCGTAGGATCACGCTCTACTCTGAGATGGGGTTACTAGAGGATCTCAGAATCCAGTCGTGACAGTAAGACTAAAATGATAATTCTGGGCGGATTGCGGTCCATTTAGATCTAGCCAAATGGGCTTGGAATAGTTAACTCGCCCAAACCAGCTACCCGCAATATCAAAGTCAACGTAAATAGCTAAATCAATCTGTTGTCCGCCAAAAGCGCTTGGGTCAGTCACAGGTGCCGGATAGGGAAATGCGGGGTTTGGTATGGACAAACTCGCGTCCTCCCCTTCAATCTCCCCCTGCCAGCTATAGCTCAATTTGACGCCTGGTGAGAAACCGCTCTGGGTGGCAACGCTACTCCAGATACTCAGTCCCGCCCTGTGCCCAAGCCGGTAGTCGCGGTCGTTCTCGCCGAGCCTCACTTTGCCACTCAGCTCCGCACCCCAATTAAACTGCTCGCCGTATTTCTCGTAGACCAAGGCCATTGGAATATCCCAAGTGCCAGATCCGATCTGCATGGTGTAGGGAAGCTGCTGATTTCCAGGGGCCCGCGGGGTATCGCCCTCCTCATCGATGCTACCGGTGGGAAAGCTTAGACCGCCAAGAACACGCCAACCGCTATTCAAGGAGGCCCCAAAACCATAATCCAGCATTGCTACTACATCACCAATGCCATCCGAGGAAATATTGAAGTCACTGTAATTCGGCACTATCGAGATATGGTCTGTACTCTGTTCAATAAAAGGCACAGATAAGCGTACCCCTAAGGTGTCGCTGATTTCGTAAGCAAGCAAAATAGAGTGGACTTCTTGGGTAATTTTCGTCGGCACCACAGGAAAGTTGTCGCGCGTTTTTACCTCGCCAGGACCGCTCCACAGCACGTCGTCATAGCTGAGTCGATCCGAACCATCGCGGTACTCATCGAAGGTCGATCGACCATAGGTATAAGAGAGATGCCAGCGCCTACTACTCGTATCGCTTTCTATAACATTAGCTGCAAATAGGTCTTCCAGGGAAACGTCCAAAAGATCCGCGGGCACAGTTTGCGCGACGGAGCTAGTGGCCTGGATAAGCAAATAGAGCAGCGCAATGCGGAACCCGACTATTGCTAGAGAAAAATCACCCATCATTACACCGTCCCCCCATTACTCAATGAGTTTAGCCTTTCCAGACCATACTATTGCCAAAACGTCTGGTTATCAGAAGGCGCGATAAACTCTTCCAGCATACGCTGCAGCCTTTCCAAGTCAATTGGTTTAGTAAGGTAGTCAACCATTCCCATACCGAGATATTTTGAGCGATCACCTCGCGTCGCATGCGCTGAAAGTCCGACAATAGCGCAATCCTGATTTACGCCACTCCTCTGTAACTCTAGGATCTGGCGGGTCGCTTCAACGCCGTCCATCACTGGCATCTGGATATCCATAAGGACAAGCGTATAAGCCTTCCTCCGGAATGCAGTGACCGCCTCTTCGCCATTAGATACGATGTCTGGTGTTAGCCCGTAGAGCCCGAGCATCTCTTTTATAATTAGCTGGTTAACCTCGGAGTCCTCTGCAACGAGTACCCCTGTATCTGCAGGGAAAAGAGCATGGCCCTCTTCTCGTTCCTTTGATACTGCCTGCTTGGCAGCGCTCTTCAGAGAGCGACTGAACGGATTTGCCACAGTTTCGATAACAGGAACCTCGAACCAAAATGTTGAACCCTCATCCACACGACTATGGAAATCGATGACGCCTCCCATCAAGCCAACAAGTCGCCGACAGATAGCGAGTCCCAGCCCGGTACCACCAACCCGCCGAGTAGAAGAAAAATCCGCCTGGAAAAACTCAGAAAATAGCTGGCTGTGCTTAGATTCGGCAATGCCTATACCTGTATCAGTGACCGAAAATCTTAGCAGCTCTGTGAGGCCATCTAGACGCTGAGTGACTGTTACCGCCACTCTGCCCTGGTCGGTAAATTTTAGCGCATTGCCAACGAGGTTGAGCAAAACCTGTCGCACACGTCGAGCATCGCCCAGTACCTTTTCAGGAACATTCGTCGGCATGCTGACAGTCAGATCTAACCCTTTTTCCTTGGCCATCTCACTGAAAAATGTATCAACCGACGCGAGGAGATCTCTGGGTGAATAAGGTTCTTCGACGAGCGCCATTCGCCCTGAGTCAAGCTCCGAAAAGTCTAGCAGGTCATCAATAACCAACAACAATGACTGAGCAGAGTCCTCCACCGTGCTGAAGTAACGGGTTTGCTGCTCTGTCATATCAGTTCTGCTCAGTAGCGATGTCATGCCCAAAATGCCATTCATGGGGGTCCTAATCTCATGGGACATGTTTGCCATGAAGGCGCTCTTCGATCTCACGGCTGCTTGTGCAGAATCTCTCGCGTCTTCCAACTCAGTAATAGCCCGCTTGAGCCGTTCCTCCCGATCCTGAATCGTCATCAGCATTCCGTTAAAAGCCTGGCCGATTACATTTACATCCTCGATGACGTCATCAACAAACCGTTGGCTGTAATCCTCTTGCTCGGACACCGTGGCCATCAGAGAGGACAAACTTGCTATCGGTCGCGTTATTTGCCCGTAAAATTTACGAGCAAGTAAATAAGCAACCAAGGTACCTATGACCCAGCAAAACAACCCAAATACAGCCCATAGGAGACCAAATCGAAACGCAGGCCAGACATCCACCCGGAGGGTGAATTCTCCGAGCACCTCATTATCAAGGAAGATTTTTTCGGTCAATGGCACAACGAGCTGCTCAAACTGCGGGGTTTTGATGACATAGTCGGCAAAAACACCGAGGTCGACCCCAACGACTTTGGCCTGCACAACATGCTCGTAGCTAGATAATGTTTGTAAAACAATATCGGCCGTCTGAGGGTCCTCAAAAGCAAGGGCAGCGGTGAGATTCTCAGCGGTTAATCGGGCAATGGTTTGCCCCTGCTCTATCGTCTGCAAATAATATTGCCTACCAGAGAGGCCGAGGACTGTTAGCAGCACGACGGCGAGCACAGCTCCAGTTACCCAGGCGACGATCGAAGCGCTCTCTCTCAGAATAGTTTTAGTCGCCATTCTTCACCCGCTCATCCGCCTCGATTACGTCCGCCAACATTAGAAGATGACTGCTCAAATAGATATCAGCCGCGTCAACGGTTGCCGCGTTAATCGTTAGTTTCACTCTGTTATTTTCTCGAACGAGCTCCACCATCCCCCCTCGAGTTGCAAATCCCTCTGCGTCGCTAACGGTAAGGACATGAGGATAAGATTCCTCCTCTCCGAGTTGACTTAGAAAACCACCGCCATCGAAAAAAAGATGACACGAGCCATAGGGGTCATCCTCCCCCAACTCACGTATTGACAGGTCGCTCGACCCTTTCGAGACGACCAGCCGCTCAATTGCTGCGGTGGTTTCAGTGCGCCCAAGAAAACAGATCCTTGTGTTCTCAAGGGGCTCCTCGCGCTGAATAAAATCCAAAAGCCTTAACACAAAAACCGCTTTTAAATCGGCCTCGGACACACCTATCGGACGCGCATTTATCTGCGCTGCTGAAACGGGGACCAAAAGGTTAAACGCAAGTAGCGCGGCAAGAGCGGCCAGGAGTCTCACTGTCGCCCCATTCGATACAGGCAGGGTTCGGTAGGATGGATCGAGCGCTGCGGGGTAATGTCTATACCCCCTCTGCGCTGAAAATAGCCGACTACGGTCAGGCTTTCAGGTTCGAGGTTCTCACGCAGACGATCGAAGATGGCTTCAACACATCGCTCGTGAAAATCCTGGTGCTCTCGAAAGGAATTCAGGTAGGCCATAAGCGCCATGCGGCTCACTTTTGGGCCCGCGTAGGAAATGGCAACGGTGGCCCAATCTGGTTGGGCTGTAACCGGACACAAGGAGCGCAAACGGTGAGTTAGTAGGGAAACGTCCTCCAGTCCGCCGGCGGGCTCCTGTAACCCGGTTTCGTCATTTGAGGGCGGGGCAGAAACTATTAAACCATCGAGCAGTTCTCCCACCGGCTCTCGGGTTATTTGGTGAATATCCGAGGGCGCGACGATGCTCAGCTCTGGCTGGACGCCGAGGACTGCCTCGAGATCGGCCCTTATACAGACAAGCGCTTGATCGTCAGAGGCAAATGGATGGAAGTTAAGAGAATTCAGATAGAGTTTGAGAGACTTGGACTCCACGGTGTAAACCGAGTCGGCAGGGATGGTTAGCACCCCAATATAATGGCTAGACCCGACCTCCCCGTTCCCAGAATCCACGAGCCAGGACAGTTCGTACAAGTGCCAGATATCGAATCCATAACCTGTGACGGAATCCCGGGGCTGCCTGACGATACGCTCAAGGATCTCAGGCGCATAGCGAGTGGGAGCATCCACTCTTTGACCGAGCACCTTCACCATCCTTAGCTAGCTCCTCAGTCGCTTACCGCTGTTAAGCAAGTACAGCGAATAAAGATAGGCGCTCACTACGAAAACAACAATCATGGCAAAGGCTACCTGAATGTTGACGTCACTTACTCCAAGCATGCCATATCTGAAGGCGTTGACAACGTAGACCAGTGGATTCGCTCGCGAAACATTGGCCCAAAACTCGGGTAGAAGATCCAGTGAGTAGAACACGCCCCCCAAATAGGTGAGTGGTGTCAAAACAAAAGTCGGCACAATGCTGATGTCATCAAAGGTATTGGCAAAAACCCCATTAATAAAGCCGAATAGAGCAAAAAGAATTGATGTGAGAATGACAACCGCAAGAACTATCAAGATGTTATTGATCGCGAGTTTGGTAAAAAACAAAGATACTGCAGTTACGATAATGGCGACCAATACACCACGGGTCACCCCGCCGATAACATAACCCCACAAGATCACGTAGCTAGGGACCGGAGATACCAACAATTCCTCTACACTGTGATTAAATTTCGCACCAAAAAAAGATGAGGCAACATTCGCGTAGCTGTTAGTAACAATCGCCATCATGATCAGACCGGGCACAACGAATTCCATATAGCTGTAACCGCCCATCTGACCTATACGGGAACCAATGAGGCTCCCAAAAATAACGTAGTACAGCGACATAGTTATCGCACTTGGCAATAAGGTCTGAGACCAGATTCGTAGATACCGCCGAACTTCCTTGCGAACAATCGTTAGTAACGCAATGTATTGCTCCAAAAGAGTCATGCAGATTGCTCCAGCAAATTCACAAACATTTGCTCTAAACGGTTTGCCTCATTACGCATACTCACCACAGAAATCTGCCGGTCACTCAGCGCGTTGAACACTTGGGTTAGATCCTGCCCCTTGCTGATACCCACCGCGAGACAATGATCATCACGACGCGTCAATTCAAAGCCGGTCACTGCCAGGTCGTGGGGTAACGTGTCTGCGCAGTCGAGCAAGAACACTTCCTTGTGAAGATCCCGGAGTAACTCGCGCATGGAGCGGTTGGTCACAATCCTGCCGTGATTGATGATTGCAATATTGCGACAAAGGGCCTCCGCCTCTTCTAGATAATGAGTGGTGAGAATAATCGTGGTACCCGCCGCATTAATTTCCTTGAGAAACTCATACATGGAGCGCCGCATTTCAATATCTACCCCTGCGGTGGGCTCATCCAGAATCAGCAGCTTTGGCGCGTGAATTAGCGCTCTGGCGATCATCAAGCGTCTTTTCATGCCACCGGAGAGATTTCGAGCCGGCACAGATCGTTTCTCGGCGAGACCCAGACGCTCGAGATAATGCTCGGTACGCTCTCTGGCAAGGCCATAAGGGATCCCATAATAGCCAGCTTGATTCGTGAGGATGTCCTCTACTTTTTCGAAGACGTTGAAGTTAAATTCCTGAGGAACAATGCCCAGAAATTTCTTGGCTCCGGGAAAATCGGCATCAATATCCACCCCATGGACAAGCACCTTGCCACCGGTTTTTGCCACCAAGGACGAAATGATTCCTATCGTCGTCGACTTGCCCGCGCCATTTGGGCCCAGCAGCGCAAAGAAATCACCCTGAGCCACCTCAAGATCAATGCCATCGAGCGCAACAAAACCGTTTTCATAGGTCTTGCACAATCCTTCAATCTTGAGGGCCGCTGTCATAGTTTTTCAGATTCCATGGGTTGGGGATGTAGCGCGCCGTAGTGTAACTAATGCAAGCCGTTCAAGCGATGTTGCGGGTTGACGTAACACCCCGCCGCCACTAAGATTCGCGTCCTCTGATGTCAGAGACGTTGTGTCCCCTTCGTCTAGTGGCCTAGGACACCGCCCTTTCACGGCGGGAACAGGGGTTCGAACCCCCTAGGGGACGCCATTTAAGCGG
>CAXPOA010000121.1:0-5198 GCA_964218505.1 Luminiphilus sp. | reverse complement strand
CGTAGCGCGGGGCCTCATCCGCGATCACTTACCCCCTGACGAGGCGCTGAAAGCCTTCGCGCTCTTGACGGCAGCGATGGGGTTCACTCCGGTGATCGCCCCGGTTGTGGGGGGATATCTCGCGTCGCTACTGGGCATGGCATCCGTGTTCGCCGTGCTGGCTTTATTGGGAGCGGGCCTGCTGCTCCTGTGTGTGAAATCAATTCCCCATGACGAGCCTGTCGACCGGAATGAGGGCCAGACGGCGTCGCTCAAGGGCTACCTGTCATTACTTCGCTCTACGCGGTTCTGGGGTCACGCCGGCGCCTTTGGATTTTTACAGGGCATGGTCTTCACCTTGCTGGCCACCGGCAGCGTGCTGTTTCAAGAGCAATTCGGGTTATCAATGCAGGGCTTCAGCCTGGTCTGGGGCAGTTCTGCGCTGGTGTATGTTTTCGGCTCGTTCCTGCTGAGCCATCTGTCGTCACTGGGCACACCCCAATGGCAGCATCGCGCGGTGCTCGGTATGTTACTGGTGTCACTCAGCGCACCTGGGTTGATACTGTGGCAGGGACTGACACTGACCGCTGTCGTGCTGCCCCTGTTCAGCTCTATGCTGCTATCCGGAATCCTTACACCTACCACGATGTATGGCGCGGTCAATGCCGTACCGCGTTGGAGCGGCAGCGCGGCGGGGCTCTCAAGCTCGGTAGGCATGACCATGGCGGGACTGTTCTCTTGGCTGGGTGCGACAATCTATGAGACCGAGCCCGCACTGATCATGGTGTGTTTTGGTGGAGCAGGCATCGGTTTTGTGCTCTGCTGGTGGCTGGCACATCGCGAGGGCTAACTGCCGCGACGCAGTCGGCTTCCTAGATGCTGCAAAATCGATATCCTGCCACTGATTCGCTGAACTAGATGGGTAATGCGGAGGAAAAAACTGATGGCCGAAGGAAAGGTCGCTGTATGCACAGGGTCCGGGCGACCCGGCGGTTTGGGAGAAGCTATTCTCCGTCGTTTGGGTGAAGAGGGTTACCGTCTCGTTGTCACCGATGTGGATGGCTCTGGATCTAGTCACCTCGCCAAACCCGACGAAATGGCATCCGTCGCTGAAAGCTTGCGCTCCCGAGGCGCCGAGGTGTTCAGCCATGCCTGCGATGTCCGCTCGGCCGAGTCGGTCAAACACCTTTTCAACGCAGTGATGGAGCAATTTGGCAGAGTGGATGTATTGGTCAATAACGCCGGTATTGGCTTTGTGATGAAGCACACTCGAGAAGTCTCACCGGATGAATGGAATCTGGTGATTGATGTCACGTTGAGCGGCGTCTTCCACTGCACTCAGGCGGCTGCGGCTCATATGGAGGCCGCAGGGCATGGGGGGCGGATCATTAATATTGCCAGTCAGGCGGCGAAGTCCGGATTCCCGCATATGGCCCCCTACTGCGCCGCCAAACATGGTGTGATTGGCCTGACCCGCACAGCGGCCATCGATTACGGTGCGGCGGGCATTACCGTCAATGCGGTGTGCCCCAACCACGTTACTACGGGCCTCGGCAGTGCTCAGAACGCCTATTTTTCTGCCTTCAAGGGCATGAGCGAGTCCGCTTATCTCGAGGAGATGGCCGCGCGCATCCCGCTCCAACGTATTGGCCAAGCCGCTGATACCGCAGCAATGTGCGCCTTTCTCGCATCCGACGATGCAAGCTTCATCACAGGTGAAGCGATCAACGTGAGTGGCGGGGAGGAGGTGCACTAGACCTCACCTACCGTGCTTAAGGCGCAGTCTAGGATCTTAAGCAGGATCCGACTGCAGAGTCTTCAACGTCCGCCGAGCACCCAAACGTAGCTTCAGGCGGGCTTTCGGAGCCAAAAAAACCCCGCTCGGGTCTAACCCGGCGGGGTTCTTTTAAGGACGCCTCATGCTCGGCGTCGCCACATTGAAGTCAGCCGCCGAAGCGATACTTCACTGTCGCCAGATACGTCATAGGAAGGTTAAGGTAGCTCGTGAACAAAAATGACTGTGTATAGGCCTTATCGCCACAGTTCTTGCACTCTAAATTGAGCTCCCATCGTGAATCTGCAGTAGACAGCTTTACTCCTGCATTGATCAAAGTCACTGATCCATCATAGCCTTGGTTGCGCGTTGCGGGGTACTGAGCACCCAAATAACGCACCATGACATTTGGCGTCAGCGTCAGAGAACCAATATTGAAATCAGCCGAGGTTCCCACAGTGTAGGTTTGATGAGGGCTTCGCTTAGGCTCAGCGATATTACAGGCCGCATCGTAAGCAGCCAGAGACGTGTTCGGCGTAACGCATCCGCCTGGTAAATCTCTGTATTCGGCGCTCTGCCAACCCAAAGCGGCAAAAATCTGCCAATTATCAGTAGGCAATGCCGTGACTTCCATTTCTATACCCGGCACTTCTAAGCCGCCTGCGTTGGTAGTAAGAAACTGACCGTCGGGCGTCGCAGCGGTTGTCTGTAAATCCTCAAGATCAGAATAAAACGCTGTCACATTGGTCCTGAGTCTCCCATCCATCCAGTCTGCGCGCATTCCTAACTCATAGGACCAAATGGTCTCAGGAGCAAAGGCCTGCAGTGCTGAGGAACTTGAGCCTCTCGCATTCCAACCTCCCGACTTAAAGCCATTAGTGGCTGATGCATACATCATCATGTTGTCAGAGAATTTGTGTGCATAAGCAATGCGCGGCGTGATCTCCTGCTCGTTTTGCTCCAGCGGGATACCCGCTGCGACCATGCCGGCTGAATTGACTGTCCCCTGGAAATCCACCGTTTTCTCTTCGTCGGTATAGCGGGCACCCAACGTCAAGGTGCCGTTCTCACCTATTTGAAAGTCCGCCTGCGCATAAACGGCAAAGCTCTCTGTCGTATTACTCAGGATGCGATCAGCGATCGGGAAATATCCCTGAGAGGGCGCTTGCGCGAAACCCAAGAAGAAAAGGTCCAGGTAATCAACGAAGTCGACCTCGTTGTCCTCATCCATATAGTAGACACCTGTCTGCAAGAAGCCCCGGCCGTCCATAATTTCGCCAGACCACTTGAGCTCAGCAGAGAACATATCGTGCTCACCCTGATTATCGATCACAAAAAAGTCTGGGAGAAAATCAGCACTAAAAGGGAAGTTGAGGAGAAAATCCTGCTCAATCGACCGCGAACCGAGGATTAAATTTGCCGTACCGCCCATCGCGTCCCACGCGAGATTTGAGGTGATGTTCAGGGTATCTACCTCGTTTCCGTAATCAGACATTCCCCCACCTGGCAGGCCAGCGCCCAGTCCCGAGAGCGAATAACGGTCATCCCCGTCAAGCCCACTGTGAATGTTCGCAACCTCTGACTTGCCGCCATCAACCGCGATATCCCAAGTCATTGAATCCGAAATCAGCCAGCGCAATGCTCCTCGGAAACCCGTTAAGTCGGTCTCGTTGTAATCCTTACCGTCTGTTCGGTTCTCCAGATACCCGTCGTCGTCGACGTAATAAGCAGAAAACTTGGTCAAGATATTTTCACCGAGAGGGAGATCGATGCTACCTCGGAGCAACGTCTTTCCGAATCGGCCCGCGCCTGCCTCTACGTAGCCCTGCATCGTGTCAGAGGGCTTCTTCATTACAACGCTGATTGCGCCACCCGTGGTGTTGCGACCGTAAAGAGTACCCTGTGGGCCCCGCAAGACCTCGATTCGCTCTACGTCGAACAACGCCACGTTATTTACGTTTTGTCGAGTGATGTACACATCATCAACATAAGTGCCGACAGGCGGATCAAAAGTCGATATGGATTCGTCGTTACCCTGCGCACGCAGGTAGTACATATTGGCGGTACCCAAGCCCGTGTTGTTACCACCAAACATATTGGGAACCACGTTAATCAAATCAAGCGTATCGTCGAGTTGCAGCTTTTCGATCATTTCTTCGTTGTAAGCGCTCACAGCAATGGGAACGTCTTGAACAGAGGCCTCACGCCGTTCGGCGGTGACAAGCACTTCCTCAAGCTGAGCAGAGGCTATGCTGGGTACTACCGTCGCAATCGCCGCGGAAACGAGCACTGGCAGGCCCGACCGCTGAAAATAATGTTTCATAAAATGACTCCCCTAGGTGCTTGTTTTTATCGCGCTTAAAGTGATTGCGTAGCTTTTGTCATATCAGTATATCATTATCACTATCAGTCGATCAAGACAGCTTGCGAGTTTGGCCACCGACAAATAGCCCAGACTCAGCACCCAGAGGAGCAAACTCATGGCAGGACTGCAACATTCCCTGGCACTAAACAAAGATCTTAATCAGCGCGCACGCGAACGGTTCACCTCCTCCATGCGGGCTTGGGTGCTCACCGATCTCGCTGCACAAATGCAAGCTGACTACGAGCAAGCCAGTATCGACGCGGGTGAGAGCCATACCTCGGGCGAGGCAGTTCATCAATTTCTGAAGGAGCGGGGTTTATTTAAGTGGTACTCCAGCCTCCGCTGCGCGACTCAGGAACTGGTGTGGCAGTCTGTGCTGCGCGCTATTGAGTCCGACCCCGATTCCGTGAAGAACATTAGCGCTACAACCTCACCGAAGCACGGCGGCTCTCTGGCGTTGGATGAAAAGGCCGCTCTACCTGCTTACACCGGTCAAATGGATGTGCACCTGATGCCCGGCAATTATCAGGGCGGTCACAGTCAAGGTGCCGAGGCCGGGATTGTCTACGACAATGGCCTGGACGTTTTCTCTTTCGGCGTGATGGGAAAGAACCTCGATGATATCGGTCACTCGATGGCCAACTTTACGCGCCTAAAATGGCCCGATTTGAATCCCAAGCTGATTGTCGATGTCGGGTGCACGATCGGACACAATACGCTGCCTTGGAAACAAACCTTCCAGGAAGCCGAGGTGCACGGCCTAGATGCCGCCTCACCCTGCTTACAATATGGCCATGCCCGCGCGGAAGCCATGGGTATCCCCATTCAGTTCAAACAGGCACTCTGTGACGCACTGCCTTACAGCGACAGCAGTGTGGACGTGGTGTTTTCGTCCATGTTCTTACATGAATTGCCAACCGAATTGATCAAGGCCTTCTTCAAAGAGGCTCACCGCATTCTGAGGCCGGGGGGCGTGCTGATTAACATGGAGCTACCGCCAAATGACGCGCTAGGTGCCTACGACGCGTTTTACCTCGACTGGGACTGCTTTTATAACAACGAGCCTTTTTATAAAGATTT
>CAXPOA010000120.1:0-6508 GCA_964218505.1 Luminiphilus sp. | reverse complement strand
ACCAATCCCTACCTCCTGAAGCGCCACTACTACGAGCCAGCGTGGCAGCAGCGCTCGGGGCGCGTTATGGCAACCGAGAGGGTCTCTTTGTTTGGCTTGGTGATTAGTGATGGTAAGCGCATCCACTACGGCGACGTCGCGCCAGAGGAATCGCGTCAACTCCTTATCCGAGAAGGCTTGGTCACCGGTAACTACAAGTCACCTCCTGATTTTCTTAAAGCAAATATGGCGCAAATTCGGGCGGTTCAAGACTTGGAGTCCCGAGCTCGGAGGCAAGATTTGTTGGTGGACGAGGAAGCGTTGTTTACTTTTTATGATGAGCGTATTCCCGACCAATGCGTAAGCGCAGCAACCCTTGAAAAATGGCTTAGAGCTGAGCCCGAGGCTGATAAGCATTTACGCTTGTCCAGAGCTAACATTCTGACCCGGGATCCAGGTAGCGAATTACTGGAGCAGTTCCCATCCCAGCTAATCTGGGGTGATGCAGAGTATCGATTGACCTACCGCTTCGAGCCCGGTCGAGATCGAGATGGGGTGTCAGTGACTGTCCCACTCGCCTTGTTAAATCGGGCACCACGCTATCGGTTTGAGTGGCTTGTCCCTGGATTATTGCGCGAAAAGTGTATCGCCATGGTCAAGAGCTTGCCGAAGCAGCTTCGAAAGCAGCTGGTGCCGGTGCCCGACGTGGTCGACGAGTTATTGCACGAGATGACGCCAGAGGATTTACCACTCACCGAGGCGTTGGGTAATGCGTTAGCTTTAACGCGACGGATTCGGGTGAGCGCTGCAGATTGGGCCGTCGAAACGCTTGATGATTACTACAGGATGAATATTCGGGTGGTCGATGATCGAGGTCGCCTGCTGGCGGAAAGCCGTGAGATGACGGAGCTGGTGGCTCGTTTCAGGAAAGAGGGGAGCGATGCGATCGCTTTCCCTGTGTCCGATTTTCCCGCACGTGACAGTGTCGATACCTGGGATTTCGATCCGTTGCCCGAAGAATGGCACTCCCAGGCAGCAGGGATGAAAGTAGTCTCGTTTCCGGCGCTTGTCGATCATGGAGAGCGTATTGGGGTTCAACTACTTGATTATCAAGCTGAGGCAACCATCGCCCATCGGGATGGCGTAGCAGCGCTTGCCATTAAGCGAAGCGCGCAGACCATGAAAACGTTACGAAAGCAGCTGTTGGCCAGTAATGAAGCAGCCTTGGCGCTGGCGGGCTGTGGGTTGTCTCGTGGTGAACTGGTATCCGAGATGTCCAGAGTGGCCCTGATGAGCTTGCACGAGGAGCGCTCCCGCGGTCGGCCGATGAGTTTGAAGGATTTCTCTCTGCCTCTAAAGGAAAGTGGGTACCCAAAGCGTTGGAGCTGGAGCGGATCCTGCTCAACGCCTTACAGCCACTCGCTGCTGCCAGATCCTACTTACAGCGCTACGGTGCCACGGAATACGCCGATAGCAGAGTCGATATCGATCGGCAAATTTCTGCTCTAGTCGGCCCCGGAAACCTGTTACTGGCACCCTGGGGCTGGATAGAGCAGTACCCTCGCTATACCAAAGGCATTGCTTATCGAGTTGAACGATTGAGTGGGCAATACGCAAAAGATCAACAAAATATGGGATTTTTGGGCGCTGCGACTGAGCGACTGGAAGAGCAACTTCTCGGTTATCCCGGGCTCCTGATTTTGTGCCAGGCCGCTACCCAGTACCGCTGGATGCTCGAAGAGTTCAGGATTTCCCTTTTTGCTCAGCAGCTTGGAACGAAAATGCCGGTATCGATCAAGCGCCTTGATGAACAGTGGTTGCAGGTTGAGTCCTGGATCAGTGCTAACCCAAGATAGGGGCACATTCGTATAGGGTGGGAGTGATGGCATGACCGAGCGGATTAACAACTTTTTCCCGTTAAAGTTGCATCGCCTCTCGGTAATTGCTCTGGTACGGTTAACTATGGTCCGACCTAGGTGAGATGAGCTTGGCGTTATCAGTGGATAGAGGGTCAACATGCGGCAAGGTGTGATAGTTGTTGGGTTGTTTCTGGCGGGCTTGTTGGGTCCGGAAGGGCATGCCAACGAAGATCCTTGGGAATCTTTCAATCGATCGGTTTACTCTTTCAATAACACAGCCGATGTTTATTTGGTAAAGCCGGTTGCTCAAGGCTACGCCTATCTTATGCCGGAGATTGGTCGTAAAGGCGTCAACAACTTTTTTAATAATCTACTTGATGTCAACGGTGCTTTGAACGGCTTTTTACAGGGGCGGATTGACCATGGCCTAGAGAATGTAGGTCGCGTCCTCATCAATTCGACGGTCGGTATTTTTGGCCTCTTCGACGTCGCGAGTGCATTGGGTGTGCCTCAGTATCAAACAGATTTTGGTCACACTCTATCGGTTTGGGGGGTTCCCCAAGGCCCCTTTGTGATGGTGCCATTTCTTGGGCCTCGCACTCTGCGTTCTGGCGTGGGCACAGCATTTGACGCCTATGCTTCACCCTTGGGGCAAATGGGTAACTCAGACCCCGCATGGGGCCTCCGGGTGTTCAATCTGGTTGACTTACGAGCGGGTCTACTAGGTGCCGATGAACTGCTCTCGGGAGATCAATACATATTTCTCCGCGATGCCTACCTTCAGCAGCGTCGGCTTCAAACGTCGGATGGGCAGCTTGTGGATGACTTCTCAGAATTCGATGATGGCTGGGAAGAGGACGACCTCTAACGGGTATGCGGTGTAGGCGACGATGATGGAGCACGATGCGCGCGAGGGAGCCATTCTGGTCGTAGACGATCAACAGTCCCGTGCAGAGCGTCTGATTGATGCGCTGGACGCCCCTCAGTTTGGCTTTGATTATCTGTCTGAAGTACCCGATATAGAGGGAGTTCTGGGTGAAGATAGCCCCTATGACTGTGTGTTGTGTAATGCTGGTCTATCCAATGTCTCCTGGGCTTCGGTTCGGAGGGCAATGCGTAACTTTGATGTTCAGGTCCCTGTCATCGTGGTCGCTGAGGATCGAGACGTTGAGTCGATGACAACTGCGCTCGGACTTGGTGCTGCTGATTTTTTTGTCAGGCCTGAGGAGCGTCCAGGACTCCTGCGACACGCGATCGGACGATGCGTTACCCATCATCGGCTGCAGCGTGAGCTTAAGGAAAGCAAGGAAAACCTTGAGCGAACCAATCAAGAATTACGCCACTCATTACGGATGCTTCAGCAGGATCAGCAGGCGGGCAGGCAGGTGCAAATGGCACTTCTGCCCTCAGGCTCGCTTCAGGTAAATGGCTATTGGTTTAGCCAGAAGATCTTTACGTCGTTGTATCTTAGCGGGGATTTTGCTGATTACTTTCAGGTGAGTGACGATCAGGTTGTTTTTTTCCTCACCGATGTATCGGGCCACGGAAGCTCCTCAGCCTTTGCGACGGTGCTCTTGAAAAATCTGTTCGCCCGTAAACGATCGGACTATCTCCGGCGACAGGACAAAACGGTCACGTCGCCCGTAAAAATGCTTGAGCTCGCTAATAGCGAGTTGCTGGAGTTGGAGCTCAATAAATACGCGACGATGGTGGTGGGCAATCTGAATTTCAAGACCGGTGAGTTGACCTACAGCGTGGCGGGGCATCTGCCGCAACCCATTCTGCTAACCAATGAAGGGATTCGCTATCTGGAAGGGGAGGGCCCGCCGGTTGGTCTGGTACCTGAAGCAACATACACGGCGACTACAATCCAGACGCCCGATGAATTTATTATGGCGGTCCTGTCGGACGGCATTCTGGAGCTTCTGGATGATAGGGATTTGCTTGAAAAGGAGTCGGCGCTGTTGCGGCGACTAGAGGGCCCCATCGCAAAGCCCAGCGAGCTTTGGCACCGGCTTGGTCTGGATCACGTGGACAGAGATCACTTACCCGATGATGTAGCTGTCCTTTTTATCTCTCAAGGTTTGTCATGACTGGATGTAGGATTAGTGCAGCAAAAAATGAAGGCGCGCATTTATTACGCCTTGAGGGAGACGTCCGCCTAGTGATGTGTACGGCGCTTGACGATTATTTTGAGCGAGTATTCAACGATCAGGAGTTTCTTTCGGTGTGGGTCGATGTCACGGGGGCTTCGGGCCTCGACAGCACGACGCTTGGCATGTTGGCAAAATTGGCGATTAAAACTCATGAGAAATTCGGTTTCCGTCCGACGATTTTTAGCGCTAACCCGGGAATAGATCGACTGTTACAGACCATGGGTTTTGATCAGTTATTCGATGTTCGCAATGAGAGTTGTGAGGGATACACCCACGATATTCCCGCGCATCCTTCAAGTGAGGCGCAAATCAAGGAGCGGGTAATCGAGGCGCACAAAACGCTGATGGCGATGAGCGAGGCCAATCATGAGGCGTTTCAGGATTTGGTTCGAACTCTGGAGTCGACCTAGAGCTCGCTGATCAGTTTTTCGAGCGCAATTTGATCTACTGTGAATTTCCGGATGCCCTCGGCGAGTTTCTCCGTTGCCATCTGGTCTTCATTAAGATCCCATCGAAAAGCGCTCTCCTCCAGGAGGGGCAGTTGCGGCGCTTTTACTCCGGTATCTTCAAGACGTCTCGCCAATGTGCCATCATCGCTCTCTAGTGCGTCAAGTAAGTCCGGGCTGATCGTTAGGCGATCGCAGCCTGCAAGCGCTTCGATTTCGCCCACATTTCGAAAGCTGGCACCCATGACCACCGTCTCATAGCCGTGGGCTTTGTAATGTTCATAAATATGTGTGACCGATTGAACCCCTGGATCCTGTTCGGGTGTCTCGATGGCTAGGTCTGTATTGGCTTTGTACCAGTCCAAAATACGCCCGACGAAAGGCGATATGAGAAAGGCACCCGCATCGGCACAGGCCTGAGCCTGGGAAAAGCCAAACAACAAAGTCAGATTGCAGTTTATGCCTTCGCGCTCCAAGAGCTCTGCGGCGCGAATTCCCTCCCAAGTAGCGGCAATTTTTATTAGTACGCGATTTTTATCAACACCCCGCTTATCGTAAAGCTCAATTAATCTTTTTGCTTTGGCAACTGAAGCCGCCGTATCAAAAGACAGACGCGAATCCACCTCCGTGCTAATGCGTCCGGGGATAATGCTGACGATTTCGGCACCGACGCTCACCGCGAACAGGTCGCATGCCTCGTCTACCGAGGTCGCCGCGGATTTTGCCTCGTGCAGGACATCAGAGAATCGGGGTAGGTTGGCGGCCTTCAATAGCAGCGAGGGGTTGGTAGTGGCATCTTGTGGTTTAAGGCGGGTGATGGCATCGATATCACCGGAATCCGCCACGACGTCCGTCATCGTTCTCAATTGATCTAGCTTATTCATAATTTTTTGGTCTCGATAGCCTTGCACCAGAGGGGTTTAGGAGTGGACAGGCGTTTCAGCCTGCTTGGAAATGGCACAGAGTTCAACTGCTTGAAGCAGGGTTTGCACTGTCGCATTGTCTTTATGCGCGTTTTCGCTTAGCGCACGTCGAAATTGCCGGCCTCCAGGCTGCCGAGAGTAGAGTCCCAGCAGATGTCGCGTGACGTGATGCAATTTCCCGTCTCCCGCCAGATGCTTTTCAATGTAGGGAATCATCGCCTCTACCGCTTCTGATCGCGAGGTCAGCGGATCAGAACAATCGAATAGCGTGGAGTCGACGTGGCTGAGCAACCAGGGACTTTGATAAGCAGCGCGGCCGAGCATGACGCCATCGAGGTGCTTAAGATGGTCCGTGCACTCTTCAAGAGACGTAATGCCGCCGTTGAGGACGATGGTAAGCGCAGGAAATTCCCGTTTTAGTCGCATCACCCAGTCGTACTTAAGGGGGGGAATATCCCGATTTTCCTTGGGCGATAAGCCCTGTAGCCAGGCGTTGCGTGCGTGGACAATGAATACTGAGCAACCTCCGGAGGCTACGGTTCCGACGAAGTCGCGAAACAGACTGTAGTCCTCCTGGTCATTAATGCCGATACGCTGCTTGATGGTGACGGGTATCGAGCAGGCGTCCATCATGGCGGACACGCAATCCCGAACGCGCTCGGGCTGGAGCATTAAACAGGCACCAAAATGACCATTCTGGACGCGATCTGAAGGACAGCCGCAATTTAAATTAACCTCGTCATATCCCCAGTCCTCGGCAAGTCGGGCGCACTTTGCAAGTTCCTCAGGTTCGGCACCCCCCAATTGAAGGGCTACGGGGTGCTCCTCTTCGTTAAATTGAAGATGGCTTGCCACATCTCCAAAGAGTAAAGCCCCTGTGGTCACCATTTCCGTGTAGACCCGACTGCGGCGACTTAGTGTGCGCCAAAAATAGCGGCAGTGCCGGTCGGTCCAATCCATACAAGGCGCTGTGCAAAACCGCCAGGGCGAGGCCGCCTTAGCTGTGTGTGGCGCATTGTTGACGTGAATAGACATGGAAAACGGCTTAAGTCATGTTGGTGCTTGCTGGGGAGGCCGTACAATAACAGATCTGAATCAACTCATGACCCAAAGCGGGCAGGGGATTCGCGGTGATAGTAAGGGTA
>CAXPOA010000119.1:0-3116 GCA_964218505.1 Luminiphilus sp. | reverse complement strand
GCATAAGGCCGAAGGAGATTCGGTAATTCGCGATGAGTTGCTGGTAGAGATCGAGACTGACAAGGTCGTTATGGAGGTTGTGGCGCCAGAATCGGGAGTGCTCAAAAAAATATCGGCTGGCGAAGGGTAGACGATTCTTAGCGAGGCTCTCCTCGCCGTATTGGAGCCCGGTGCTGTGTCAACTCCTGACGCAAGTTTGCCGCCGGACACCGAGAGTATCGGAGACGATTCGGCGGGTACTGGTGAAGTGGCTATGGGCCCGGCGGCGAGAGCACTGGTTGAAGAAAAAGGTCTCGATCCGACAGCAATTGCGGGGTCGGGTAAGGGCGGCAGGATTACCAAGGAGGATGTTCAGGCGCATCTGTCCCAAAGCCAGGCGGCTGCGCCCCCAGCATCAGTCGTTGATACGGTAGCGGCTAAAGCACCGGCCGCGCTATCTGCAGCCCCAGAAGGTCCGTCCAGTGAGCGGGTTGAGCGGCGTGTTCCGATGACACGCATGCGCGCGCGAATCGCCGAGCGGCTCCTTGATGCCACACAACAGACAGCAATGTTGACAACTTTCAACGAGGTCAACATGGCTCCGTTGATGGCTCTGAGAAAGCAATACCAGGATCAGTTTGAAAAGACCCACAACGGAACTCGGCTAGGCTTCATGGGCTTCTTTGTGAAGGCCTGCTGTGAGGCGTTGAAACGTTTTCCGGAGGTCAATGCATCGATCGATGGTAACGATGTGGTGTACCACGGTTATCAGGACATTGGTGTGGCTGTTTCCACCGATGATGGTTTGGTCGTTCCAGTGTTACGAGACGCGGATTTCATGAGCATCGCTGATGTCGAGGCCGCGATTAGGGATCTTGGGCTGAAAGCCCGTGATAAAAAACTGACAATTGACGAGATGACCGGTGGCACCTTCACGGTATCTAACGGGGGTGTCTTTGGCTCTCTCCTCAGCACCCCAATTCTCAACCCACCTCAAACCGGCATATTGGGTATGCACGCCATCCAGGAGCGTCCGGTAGCGGTTGATGGTCAGGTGGTCATTCAGCCAATGATGTATTTGGCTTTGTCTTACGACCACCGATTGATTGACGGCAAAACCGCAGTTCAGTTTTTGGTGGCTGTAAAAGGGCTGATTGAGGATCCTGCGCGGATTCTTCTGCAGTTGTAGTCGGGCAAATAGGAGAGATTGATGTCGGATTCGTATGACGTAGTGGTCATTGGGTCGGGGCCAGGCGGGTATGTCTGCGCTATAAGGGCAGCGCAATTGGGGCAGTCCGTTGCACTCGTAGAGATGGCAACGGACGAGAAAGCCAAACCGCAATTTGGAGGCACCTGCCTGAACGTAGGTTGTATCCCTTCTAAGGCGCTGCTGGATAGTTCACATAAATTCCATGAGGCTCATGAGGCTTTTACCGCCCACGGTATTGATGTTGGGGCGCCCAATATTGATGTAGCAAAGATGATGTCTCGCAAGCAGGGCATCGTTACCCAGCTTACGGGTGGTATTGCTGGGCTTCTGAAGCACAACGGCGTGACCGTTATACAAGGTCGTGGACGACTTCTCCCTGGGCGCAAGGTAGAGGTGGCCTCACCTGATGGTGGCGCAGTGGTTTATGAGGCAGCAAACGTTGTACTAGCGTCTGGATCAGAACCTACCAGTATCCCGGTTGCACAGGTAGATCAGGATCGAATTGTCGATTCCACCGGCGCTTTGGAATTTTCATCTGTTCCCAAGCGCCTCGGTATCATCGGTGCCGGGGTTATTGGGCTGGAGCTGGGGAGCGTCTGGGGTCGCCTGGGCTCCGAGGTGGTATTGCTAGAGGCAATGGATACCTTCCTTGCAAACATGGACAGCCAGATCTCGAAGGAAAGCCAAAAAATCTTCAAAAAGCAGGGCTTAGATATTCGGCTAAATGCGCGAGTAACCGGGTCCGAGATTGTTAAGGATCAGGTAGTCGTTACCTATACGGTTGGCGATGAACAGCACAGTGAGACGTTTGATCGATTGATCGTGTCTGTGGGCCGTAACCCGAGGACTGCCGATCTTTTTGCTGAGGACTCTGGTGTCACTATGGATGAGCGAGGCTCAATCTATGTTAACGATCGGTGTGCCACGGAAGCGCCGGGTGTTTGGGCAATTGGTGACATTGTTAGGGGCCCAATGCTCGCTCACAAGGCCTCGGAAGAGGGAGTTATGGTGGCAGAGCAAATTGTCGGCAAGCACCACCAGCTGAATTATGACTGCATCCCGTCAATCATTTACACACATCCGGAAATCGCGGGTGTTGGCAAAACCGAGCAGGCGCTTAAGGCTGAAGGCGTTGACTATAAAGCGGGTACTTTCCCCTTCGCGGCTATAGGACGTGCACTCGCCGCCGGCGATACCGACGGCATAGTGAAAATCCTCGCCGATAAGAAAACCGATCGCATCCTTGGGGCCCATTGTGTTGGGCCATCCGCTGCCGATCTTTTGCAGCAGTTGGTGATCGCTATGGAATTCGGCTCTACGGCGGAAGATCTCCAGTTGATGGTGTTTGGTCACCCCACGCTTTCCGAAGCCGTTCACGAGGCAGCGCTTGCGGTCGACGGGCACGCCATTCACATGGCAAATAAAAAGAAGCGATAACTGGAATTACACACTGGCACCGAACAGGTGTTCAAATTATCACTGAACAGGACGTTGTATGAATCTTCATGAATATCAAGGTAAGAAGCTATTCGCCGACTATGGATTGCCTGTCTCGGTTGGCTACGCAGTCGACTCTGCCGAAGAGGCCGTAGCGGCTGCCAATAAAATAGGCGGGGAGATGTGGGTTGTGAAGGCCCAGGTTCACGCTGGCGGCCGGGGCAAGGCTGGTGGCGTTAAGCTAGTTGACAGCGCCGACGCGGTAGAGGCTTTCGCTACCCAGTGGCTCGGGAAGAATTTGGTTACTTATCAGACCGACTCAAAGGGTCAGCCTGTCTCGAAGATCCTGGTAGAAGCCTGTACCGATATCGATCAGGAGCTGTATTTGGGTGCCGTCTTGGATCGAGCGAGCCGTCGCATCGTCTTCATGGCGTCGACCGAAGGTGGGGTTGAAATCGAAAAGGTGGCCGAAGAAACACCTGAAAAGATT
>CAXPOA010000118.1:0-4031 GCA_964218505.1 Luminiphilus sp. | reverse complement strand
CGCATATGCGCGGATCTCGATCTGCTCGGCCTCCCAGGACTTTTCCACTTGGTACACGGGCTCTTCGATGGCGATGGCTTGGGTAGCCATCACAGATGTGAAGAGAGAGATAAAGAGCGTTCGGATGTCATTGAAATGTCGAAGCTGCAGCATTGGTGCGTCCTTTCACACATGAGCATAGTATGAATACGCGCACGTTTAGCGGTGGATCAGCGCTTTTGGCGTCGAATCAGGTGGGGGAGTAAGAGAAGGTCATTTGGCTGCAGCGATCGCTTCTATTTCGATCATCAGCTCGGGCAATGCCAAGGAGCTCACTTCGACAATGGTGTCGGCGGGATAGGGTTCTGTGAACCATTTCTCCCGCAGCGCCACGATCTTGTCAAAGTGAGACATGTCGGTCAGATAAATCGTTACTTTAATCACTTGGGATAAATCTGATCCGCCGGCCCGAAGGGTTCTGCCCAATGATTCGAACGTTGCCTCAGCCTGCGCGTCAAAGTCGCCGATACCAACCAGTTCCCCGGACTCGCTGATAGCGGCGTGCCCTGACAAATAGAGCATGCCATGCGCCTTGAAGCCGGGCGATATCCGGTAGGCCGCTAGCGGATCAGGGTCAAGCTGGATCGGTTCGATAGACACTTTTATGTTGCCAACACGGCGCTGGGTGTCGAGCGCGCCAGTGTCCACTCTTCCTCGGTCATTTCGGCTTCGATATCACCAAATAGTGGGGTAGACAGGTATCGCTCCCCGGTGTCGGGCAGCATGCACAAGATCACAGAGCCCGGCGCGGCGCGCTGCGCCACATCCAGTGCCGCGGCAAACGTGGCACCGCAGGAGATACCGCAAAAGATGCCTTCTTTTTGCGCCAGCGCTTGCGCGGTGGCAAACGAGGTATCCGCCGACACCGGGACCACTTCGTCGATATAACCCTTGTCGATGGATTCCTGAGCGACCAGCGGAATGAAATCGGGTGTCCAGCCCTGAATCATGTGAGGTGCCCAGGCGGGGTGGCTGCCACTGGCAGAACCATCCTCCCGGCGCTCCTGCGCCCGACCATCAGACAGCAGCGCCGCACCATCGGGCTCAGTGGTAATGATCCTAGTTCCCGGTCGCTCCGCACGCAGCACACGGGCCACACCTGTCATGGTGCCACCGGTGCCATAGCCCGAGACGAAGTAATCGAGCTGCTCGCCCTCAAAGGCATCCATGATCTCGCGCGCCGTTGTGCGCTCGTGGATATTGGCATTGGCGGGGTTTTCAAACTGTCGTGCCATAAACCAGCCATTGGCTTCCGCCAGCTCCCGGCACTTGGTGACCATGCCCATGCCTTTCTCTTCTTTGGGCGTCAGAATGACCTTGGCACCCAGAAAGCGCATCAGTTTTCGGCGCTCAACCGAAAAGGTCTCCACCATCACTGAGATAAACGGATAGCCCTTCGCCGCGCAGACCATCGCCAAGCCAATACCGGTATTACCGGAGGTCGCCTCGATCACGGTCTGGCCGGGCTTTAGCTCGCCCGAGGCTTCCGCCGCCTCGATGATGCCCATGGCCAGTCGGTCTTTAACCGAACCGAGCGGGTTGAAGGCTTCGATCTTTGCCCACATGGTCACGTGATCCGGGGCCAGGTGATTGATTTTGACGATGGGCGTGTCACCCACGGTCTCGACGATGTTCTGAAATTTACCGCGCATCATTCTTCTCCTGCGGATGTTGTTAAATAGTGAGTTGAAGTAAAGGCTTCTATGCTCATTGGTGCGGCACGCAGAAAACCTTGCTGAAGGTATATGTCCATATCCAGGAGTACCTCTTCTTCTTCCTTTGTTTCTACACCCTCAGCAACCAGCAGTATGTCTAGATCAGATGCCATTTGCCTAAGATTTCGCAACAAGATTTGTCCTTTCGTGTCTTGGTCTAAGCCTGATATCAGCTGGATGTCTAACTTGAGGACACTGATATTCCACATTCTGAGTCTGTTGAGGTTACTCAGGCCACTGCCAAAGTCATCCAGCGCGAACTTGACACCTGGAGCCAGCGACTGAAGTTCCTGCAATCTGCCTGAGGCTCTATCTAGCTGTATTTTGTCATGCTCGAATAGATTCATTTCGGAGAGCTCAATGACAACATTGTCAAAGGCAATAGCATCTTTGCTGGCATGTTCTTGGACGGTTTTCCAGCACTGGTCATCCAGCAGAGCCTCGACCACGAAATTAAAGTAAGTATCGATTTTAGCGTGGTTGCGCAAACGTTCAGCCGTCCGCAATTTCTGCTCTAGTAGCAAGGATTGATAAGGCTCTCTCCATTCGAGGCTGCAAAGCTGAGGGAGAAAGTCCGTAGGTGGGGAGGCACTCCCTTTTTTGTACCAGCGAATGAGGGCTTCGCCTGCGAATAGGCTGCTATCCCTAGCGTCGAAAATCGGCTGTATCGCATACCCGATATCACCATTTTGAACCGCTTTTTCTAGCGCTTCGCCAGAAACCTTTTTGTCAGTTTGCGTCATGTTGGGAATGAATAGCCCTAGCCCCGTTACCTTTTAGCTGATGCCAAAATAGTTGCAGTTCAGTCTTACTAGTAGTGCGCTGAATTGTCCACCTGACATGGGTATTTGTCGGTTGATCGGGGGCAACTTTTATTCCCCACAAACCCCTTATTTCATTTGGTATTTGTGAATAACGCATATCAACAATGAGAAAAGGATCTAGATCGTCGAGCGCTAACCAGTCATCAGAGAACCAGCGAAAGCGCTCAATGTCTTTGGATTGCTGCGATGTCGGCGTGAGGAACGGAAAATCGCGGACTGCATTAAATTTGGCCGCCGATTCCCCCGGGAAATAGGTCGGTGTGATCCCTACACGCACAGCGTCTACGTAATAGCGGTCCTCATATTCGTACAGAGCCTTCCAGACGAGCAAATTGGCAAAGCCCGGCTTCACCTCAAGCCGAATCGGGTCGTGTTGGCGATGGCTGACGATCTGCTCGGCGGCGGATAGCGCGCGTTGATGTTGCACCAGGCCAAAACCCAGATAACACAGTGCCCAGCACAATCCGTAGACCGCGATCCTCGGCTGCCGCCGAAATGCAGACATCAGCAAAAACATCAGCAAAGGCAGGGTGAACAGCGGGTCGATGACTGAGATGTTGTGCCACGCAAAGCGCGCGTCGCTCAGGGGCCAGAGTAATTGCGTGCCATAAGTGGTGCAGGCATCCAGCACACCATGGGTGCCGTAGCCGAGCGCGGCGAAAAACCACACGCGATTAAAGGCCAGACGCTGCCTGACCAAGGGATAGAAAACGCATGCGCAGATCAGTGCCCCTACAGGGACAAAAAACAGCGAGTGTGTGAATTGCCGGTGGTATTCCAGCGCCAGCAGGGGGTCGGTATTGGACTGGATCAATACATCCAGATCGGGCGCCATGCCGGCCAGCGCGCCGATCCAGAGCGCGTGGCGCAGTGTACTGACCTTGCTACCCGATTGTGCGGCGGCAGCGCCAATCGCTGCCTGACTGAGTGGGTCCATAAATGTTCCGTCGCTGGGTTGCACCCCAAATAGGCTCCGCCCAGTGTCTTATCCGACAGTGCACTGCGGGCTTATTGGGAATGCGCTTGGGGGCGCACCATACCAAAACCCGGGAACGCCCCCCAGTGGTTTGGTCTGGCGTGCACTAGCAGGGCTTGGGGTAACATCGTCCGATCTGGAAATGGGTCCAGCGAGACGCTTTTCGATCGGAGGTGAGGGATGAGATTAAACACTGCGCGCATCGCGCCGTTGGCTGAGGCGGATATAGCACCTGAATTGCTCGCGTTGCTGGGGCCTCGCTTCAAGGCGATCCCGGTGCTGAACATTTTCCGTACGCTGGCCCATGCACCCAAGGCCTTTAAGCGCTTTATGGCCTGGGGCGGTTATATCTTGTCGGAGGCCAACAGTCTCAGCCCCCGAGACCGAGAGCTGGTGATTCTGCGAGCGGGCTTCAATTGGAAATCTGGCTACGAATGGGCGCAGCACGTGCGCATCGGCTTGGACTGCGGTCTGACC
>CAXPOA010000117.1:0-5422 GCA_964218505.1 Luminiphilus sp. | reverse complement strand
GATACCCCCGAGGAGCATCGGGAGATGATTGAGGCAATTGGCATCTATGATGATCCCGAGCTAGCCGCCTACATCAACGACATCGGCCAGCGACTCGTGGCCAATTCGTCAATGCCCGATGCGCATTTTAGTTTTACCGTACTGGACTCACCCGATATCAACGCGTTCGCGCTGCCCGGCGGCTACATCTATATCAACCGTGGTTTGCTGGCCTATCTGGAAACTGAGGCCGAGCTGGCGGGCGTCATTGCCCACGAGATTGGCCACATCACCGAGCGGCATCACAGCAGACGCAAAACTCAGTCGACCACCTCCACCATACTCGCGACAACTGCCTACATCTTGACGGGGAGCGGTGACGTCTATGACGCCGCGCGCATGGTTGGCGCGGAGGTCATCAGCGGCTTTGGGCGCGATATGGAACTCGAGGCCGATGCCGCAGGGGCCGAGTTTATGCATAAGAGTGGTTATGACGCGGATGCCCTGCTCTCGGTAATTGGCGTGCTGAAAGATCAAGAAATGTATCGACGGGTTCAGGCAAAATCATCGGGTAAACCGGTGGGCACCTACCACGGGCTGTATGCCAGTCACCCCCGCAATGACCTTCGACTGCAAACCGTGGTGAAAACCGCCAACAGCCTGGATCTCGACAATCAGCCCGAGGACCCCGAATTACCTGGCGCCTTCCGGTCTCAGGTAGAAGGTCTGGTTTTTGGTGCCAGTGCTCAAGCCCAAGCTGAGCCCAATCGTTTCTATCACAACAAGCTCGACTTCTCCTTTAGCTATCCCGAGGGTTGGACCGTACAACAAGGATCCCGCTCTATCGTCGCCACATCCGCCGACGGCAACGAAAAGGTCACCCTGTCCCTGTCCAAAGTTGATCCTGCCGTAGCGCCCAATGATTTTTTAACAACACAAGCGACTGGTGAGCTCACCAATCAAGCAGAACTCGACCAATTTGGTTTGAAAGGGAGCACAGCGATCGCGTCAGGCAATGGGGTCAGCAAACGTCTAGCGGTCATCGATCATCGCTATCGTTTTCTCTTCACCGGAGAAACCCCTGATATCGCATCGGGGGATGCCAACCTGCTAACCATTATTGAGAGCTTTAGACCACTTGCCGCACGGGAAAAAGTAAAAGGCGAGAGCCGCAACCTGCACTATGTACAGGTGCCCCGTGGAGCAACTCTTAACAGCCTTTCCTCCAGCGCGCGCATTCCCGACGCCGAGGACCAGCTCCGACTGATCAACGGCTACTACCCCAGCGGCGAGCCCCGCATAGGTGACTGGATAAAAACTATTCAATAGGTAACACTTCGAGCACGCTTTCACTTGAGACCCGCCATGTTGCGCCGCGCTTGCCTCGCCCTGCTTGCACTCTGCTCGTTTGCAGCACCCGCGGCTGCGGAGGTGACGGTCTACACCGCCAAGCTGATTCGAACGATGGAACCGGCGATGCCCACGGCGACAGCGGTGGCCGTCGAGGACGGTCGGATCATCGCGGTGGGGGATGTCGACTCACTGGAACCTGTCCTGAGGATCAAAGGCGGGCGTATTGACCGCCAGTTTGAGAACGAGATTCTGATCCCCGGATTTATCGAACCCCACGTTCATCCGTCATTGCCCGCCGTTCTCACTCAATTTCCGTTTCTTGCCCCGGACGACTGGTCCCTTCCCACCGGGGAGTTCCCTGGCGCTAAAACCCCAGAGGCCTATAAGGAAAAACTCACGGCACTCGCTGCGGTACACAACGATCAGACCGTTCCGTTTATCGCCTGGGGCTATCACCCTCTGTGGCACGGGGAAATCTGGCGTGAGGATCTCAACGAGTGGTTCGGGGATCAGCCGGTCATCATCTGGCATCGCTCCTTTCACGAGGTCATCGGCAACGATGCCGCGTGGAACATGCTGGGTATTTCCGCGGAAGATGCGGCACAAGTTCACGATGCGTCCTGGGAGCGCGGACACTTTTATGAGAACGGCTTAAAGGCGGTCATTGGTGCCTTCAGCTTTCTTTTCGAGCCTGCGCGCTATGGCAAAGGCATGCAGAATTTTTTAGCCATGATGCACCAAAGCGGGGTGACTACCGCCCTCGATATGGGAACCGGGATTTTTGGTAACCCCGAGCAGGAGATAGCGGGCATCCGCG
The DNA here is from genome assembly GCA_964218505.1 of Luminiphilus sp. Classification (GTDB taxonomy): domain Bacteria; phylum Pseudomonadota; class Gammaproteobacteria; order Pseudomonadales; family Halieaceae; genus Luminiphilus. The sequence continues at coordinate 3,273 of CAXPOA010000117.1, read as the reverse complement.
CAGTCGCTGAGGCCTACCCGGTGCCGGCGCGAATTATCTTGACCCCGATCATTGTGGATTTCATCAATCGAGGGATCGATCCAGCAGCTGCCCTCGACCAGGTTAGATCCTGGCAATCACAAAACACCAATCGTGTCAGCGTAGGAAACCATTTCAAGCTAATGCTTGATGGCGCTATTTTCTCTGGCCTCAGCCAGTTCGGCCCACCGGGTTATCTGGATGGCCACACCGGCGTGTGGATGGCGCCCCGAGACCTGACAGCGGACTACGCCCGAACCTTTTGGGATGCCGGTTTTCAGCTACACGCCCATGCCAACGGCGACGCGGCGGCGGGCTGGTTCATCGAGCTTCTCGAGGAACTGTTGCGAGAATCCCCCCGGGCCGATCATCGTATGACCCTCGAGCACTTTGCCTACAGCACCGAAGACCAAACCCGTCAGCTCAAGGCGCTGGGGGCGCTGGTGTCGGCAAACCCCTATTACCACTTCATCCTTTCAGAGCTTTATGCCGAGACCTGGTTGGGACCCGACCGGGCCGAGCAAATGGTGCGACTCGGTAGCCTCGAACGGGCCGGGATCCCAATAGGCCTGCACTCGGATAGCCCAATGGCTCCTCTGTCGCCGCTAACTTTAATGTGGGCGGCCAGTGCCCGGGAAACCATCAGCGGGAAGCAAGGCATCGCCAGTGAAGCGCTGTCTCCAGAGGCGGCGTTACGGGCAGTGACCATCGACGCCGCGTGGATACTGGGTGAGGAGAATAATCTCGGATCCATTCGCGCGGGCAAGATCGCCGACTTCACGGTACTGAATACTGATCCCCTCGCCGTTCCTGCGGATACGCTTCGGGATATCAAGGTGGTCGCGACAGTTTTTAGTGGCCAGCCTTACCCTGTGAATAGCAAGCCTTGACCTTTTTATAGATAAGTTTACAAGACAGGCCTCTAGCCAACACCACACCTCGCCAGCCCGGCCTCTGGAAAAGATCACCGCCATTAATGGCAATAAGCCCTGTTAATCCTGTTGTACACAAGGACTTCAGCGCGTACTGTGGGCGCCCTTCGAGAGGATCCCCACCATGTCATCGACCGAACCTGTCACCCAACGCTTTGAGGCGCTGGGCCTACCCATTTTTTTGCTGGAGAGCCTGAATCGTCGCGGCTATGACACCGCCACGCCTATTCAAGCGGCCACGATTCCCCAGTTGCTTGAAGGCCATGACATCGTAGGGCTCGCTCAAACCGGCACCGGTAAAACCGCTGCTTTCGCCCTCCCTGCGCTGACCAGTGTGGACGTGGCGGAGCGAAAGCCTCAGGTATTGGTACTGTGCCCAACTCGGGAACTCGCCCTACAAGTCGGCGAAGCCTTCCGAGAGTACGGATCAAACATGAAGGGCCTAAAGGTTGCGGCTCTCTGTGGCGGCGCCGATATGCGTCAACAGCTGCGAGCGCTCAAAGAAGGTGTGCACATCGTTGTTGCAACGCCAGGTCGAATGCTCGATCACCTTGAGCGCGGTAGTGCTGATTTCTCTAAAGTAAAAACCGTTGTCCTCGATGAGGCCGATGAGATGCTGCGCATGGGATTTATCGATGACGTAGATACCATCCTTGCCAAGACGCCCTCTCAGCGTCAGGTCGCTTTGTTCTCTGCCACCATGCCGCCAAAGGTTCGTGCGATTGCCAACAAACACTTGCATGATGCACAGGAAATTTCGGTCGCGGCTGCCGCTACCACCAACGAAAATATCGAACAATGTTACTGGCTCGCCAAAGGCGCCAGCAAGGTCGAAGCGCTGACCCGCCTATTGGCCTTTGAAGATACCGATGGCGTCATCGTCTTTACCCGCACCCGCGAGAGCACCGCGGCGGTCGCCGAACTACTGCGGCAGCGTGGCTTTCAGGCGGCCCCTCTAAATGGCGATATGGATCAAAAAGCCCGTGTACGTACGATCGATCAACTTAAATCGGGTGCCATCAACATTGTGGTCGCCACCGATGTGGCCGCCAGGGGTCTTGATGTGGATCGTATCAGTCACGTCATTAACTTCGACGTACCCTTTGATGAAGAGGCCTATGTCCATCGGATCGGGCGCACAGGGCGCGCCGGCCGAAAAGGGAAGGCGATCCTGTTCGTCGTGCCGAGAGAGCGCCGTATGCTGCGCAACATCGAGCGGCTAACCCGCCAGGAAATTCCGGAAATACGACTGCCCTCACCTTTGGCAATTGACGAGAAGCGCCGAGAAGAATTTGCCAACAAGGTTCGAGAGGCAATGGCCGGAGAAACCGATCAAGCGATCGCAGCGGTTGTCGATACCTTGTGTGCCGAGGCGGGCGGAGACGCACGTGCGGTCGCCATAGCCTTGGCTGGGCTTCTTCAGCCTGCTTCCCCGGGTCACGCCAAGTCGACCCGAGCAAAGGAATCACCTGACAAGAAAAACCGAAAAGTCACGCCCCTTTTTGCAGGTCAGGATGCGGCTAAAACGAGTTCTGAAGAATCTCGGACACCAAACCGGCAGGAGCGGCGAAAAGCCTTGCAGCCCATGTCCTCCCAGCAACAAGAGGGGGATCTTGGGCAGGCGCGACCACTCAAAAATCATCCGGACGTGCCAATGGAACGCTTTCGAGTCGCGGTCGGGCGCAAGCACGGTGTCAAACCCGGTGAACTGGTTGGCGCCATCGCCAATGAAGCGGGTATCGAAGGGGATTACATTGGCACTATCAATATTCTGGACGAGTGCTCGACCATTGATTTGCCCGAGGGGATGCCCAAGCAAATTCTCAGGCACCTCAAAAAAACCCGTGTGAAAGGCGTGAACTTGAGCATGGCGCGGGTCGGCTAGGCCCGCTGTTTGATACACTCGCGGGCCTCCAAGGCCCACGAGATTTTATCCATGCCCTCTCTTTCAGAACCACTGATCCTCGCCAACGGATCGACTCTGTCCAACCGGGCAGTACTGGCACCCCTTACCAATCTTCAAAGTGCCGCGGACGGGACTCTGGGTGACGACGAGTACCGCTGGCTGTGCATGCGTGCAGAGGGTGGCTTCGGTCTGACCATGACCTGTGCCGCCTCAGTGCAACACAGTGGTGTGGGTTTTCCGGGCCAGCTTGGGGCCCATGACGACCGACATATTCCCGGACTGATCCGTCTCGCCGCTGGCATCAAGGCCCACGGAAGCCACGCCGTGGTTCAACTGCAACATAGCGGCATGCGATCCCAACCGGATTACTGTGATGGTGTCCCACAGTGTCCCTCGGATGACGAGAAGACTGGCTCG
>CAXPOA010000116.1:0-7664 GCA_964218505.1 Luminiphilus sp. | reverse complement strand
CGGGTCTTGTGATTTTCCCCGCCTTTGGTGAGACGGAGGGTGTTGTATACCAGCTTGATAACGTGGAGTGGGTGGCGGATGACAGGCCGCCTATTCAGGCTCAGGAACAACTTGTATTTGCGGACGGCACTGTCGATCCCATGTGGAATATCGGTATCGCGGGCTTTGATGAGGCCATTAACTATAACAGCTGTGTGGGCGCCAACGGCGCAGGCTGCCCCAACATTGGCTGGGAGATCGTCGATGACGAGGAGCGTTTCGATGTGCTCGAGATTAGCCACGGCGCACAGTTTGCCGGGCTCTTTTTCGAGTCTTCACAGGGTCGGGACCTCACTGAATTCGCTGCAGGTTACGTGAGCTTTGACATCAAGGTGGTTGAGGAGGGTGTGAACTACGCTGGCTTCGTGATGAAGGCCGACTGTTTCTACCCCTGCTCATCGGGAGATCAATCCATCGGCAACGTCGGCCTAGATGGCTGGGAGACCGTGACAGTGCCAGTAACCCAGCTGGCAGCTGGCGGTCTGAATCTGACCAAGGTGAACACCGGACTGACTATCTTCCCAGTGTTTGGGGAAACCGACGGCGTGGTCTACCGGCTGGATAACGTGAAGTGGGTGGTGGAATAGGGGCAGTCACCCTGCTCTAAATTTTCTCGGGGCTTCAGAGGTAAGGAAAACCAATGGGCCCCGCCAACGGCGGGGAGCGTCACAGGCCGCTGCTGTTTATGACGTTGAATACTTCCTGACGAATTCTTGGTGCAAAGGCATGGTGTTGAGAGAAGCGTGCACGTTGCGTTTGATCTCGGTCAGAAACGTCGTCAGTTGTTGCTCACTCATCGCCTCTGCGATGTTGTGGTAGCCGTCGGGCATCAACCCTTGCCCCATCATGACCTGTACCCACGAGTTCTCTGAAAATACGTCCTCCTGGGGCTTGAACACCCGCCCGGTGCGCTCGAATAAGGCCATCCGCTGTGCCAGAGAGTCCGGAATAGGCATCTCGCGAAGCGAGTCCCAGAGGGGCGCTCCTGCGCGCTGATTCAGTCGATAGTGAAGCACAATGAAGTCTCGAATGTGCTCGGCCTCGGTTCGCAGCTTTTTGTTGTATTCACGAACTGTCGCCTCATCGATCCCCATCTCCGGGAACATCAGCAACAGCCACATGATCCCGTTTTGAATGAAATGGATGCTCGTGGATTCCAGAGGTTCAATAAAGCCACTGGCTAATCCGATCGCTACGCAGTTTTTGTGCCAGTAGACTTTTCGCTGTCCTGTCGTAAAACGAATTGGCCGCGGGTCTGTTATCGGCTTTTCAGGAATGTTGTTCAACAGCAGCTGCGTGGCTTCGTCCTCGGAATAGGCTTCGCTGTTGTACACCAGCCCGTTGCCCGCTCGATGTTGCAACGGAATGCGCCACTGCCACCCTCCGTCATGGGCGATTGCGCGAGTAAAGGGAGGCGGTGGGCCCTCCAGTTCGCTTTGAATCGCCACCGCGCGGTTGCAGGGTAGCCAATGGGACCAGTCATCGAAACCGGTCTGCAGGCAACCCTCCGAAAGCAGCGCCTTGAAACCGGTGCAGTCAATAAATAAATCTCCCTCAATGATATTGCCCACATCGAGGCGCAGGTGCCGGATATCACCGCTCTCGCTGTCCCGTACAACCTCATCAATCTTGCCCTCGATGCGTTTCACACCCGCAGCTTCTGCGCGCTTGCGCAGGTATTGTCCGTAACGCGTCGCATCCAGGTGATAGGCATAGTTGATGGGCGTGTCGGACAGCAAGCCGAACTTGCCCGCCTCGGCCGCCTTGAGTTCGAGGCAGTAGTCTCCATAGTCACCCCCAAAACCTAATTGTCGAGCTCGCAACCAAAAATGGTGAAAGCCGCCGGCCCAGCAGCCTTTGCCGGTATCTCCAAAGGAGTGAATGTACTGCTCGCCGGGACGCGTCCAATTTTCGAAGCGGATGCCCAGCTTGAAGGTCGCTGAGGTCTCGCGGATGAATTCGGGCTCGGGTATTTGAAGAAGCCGATTGATCGTCAGAATAGTAGGAATGGTGGCTTCACCGACCCCCACAGTGCCGATGGCATCCGACTCTATGAGCGCGATATCAAGCTTTCGCGCTACCAGATGTGAGAGGGCTGCCGCCGTCATCCAGCCTGCTGTTCCGCCGCCGGCAATGACAACCCGTCTGATTGGACCTTCCGTCATCAATTTACCATCACCTACCGTTTGAGCCGATTGCCTAGTTCGGCGCGCAGCTGTCGCGCCATAGCGTTGTCTACATCGCCGAGCCGGCCTCGACGCTCGGGGGGAATGTGATCCAAGTGGGACTGATCCTCGGCGAACAGATAGTGTTCGAAAAATGCCAGCCAGGCGCGTTTCTGTTCTGGCGGGAGCTGTTTGATACTCAGGAGTCCATGCTGGAAAACGTCTGCGGGGTTTCCATAAACAGGAGGAGTCTCGCTCCACCAGTAGTTGATTAGCCCGTTAATCGCCTCGAGTCCCTCGACATGATGCCACCACATTCCGGGGAGATAGACAGCGTCTCCAGGCTCCAGATTAGCTACTTGTGCTTGTTCCCATGCAGCAGCGAACTTGGGATACCGCTCGAGGTCAGGCTGATGAAAATCCACCATGCTAATGGGCTGACCCGCTGGGGTGAAATCCCAGGGACCTATGTATAAATTTTCCAGCTGTTCTGGCGGAAACACGGTGAAGCGGCGTTTTCCTATGACGCAGCACGCTAAATTTCTCGGGTAGTCGAAATGTGCTGCGACGCGGCTGGCGTTGCCAAGCCACAGGCTGACGAGGGGGTTATCGAGGGGTAGGGGCAGAGGTAGTTGCTCACTCAAGCCCGGCAGACACTGGCTGATCTGGGTTGACCCCACATAGAGACCTGCGGGCGCGGGCTCTTGGGCGAGTTCGCCGAGTTTGTCGATGACCTGGGTCAAACGGGTTTTCACCGAGACAAAATTAAAATTATCGAGTGTGTCGTTGTAGAAGAAGCGCCCTCCATGCTCTGCCTCACACAAGAAGGCGCTGGTCTCATAACCCTGATCGAATTGCTTTAGATAGTCCCCCGCCTGACTGGCGCTCTGTCGTGCTTTTTCAACGATTGGCCAATGCTCGACGAGACCACGGACTACCCACGGCGTCCCTGCCTGTAACCACCGCGCAGGATTTGCGAGAAGTTCACTCCTCCCTATGTCCTGAAGGTGAGGTGGCGTTGGCAGAGAGACAGACATGGCTTAGCCAAGTGACGCGTTTTTTCGCGCAATAAGGTGGGCGAGCTGGGAAAGCGATGCGAGCATCATATAGGCAGGAGTGAGAAACCCGTTGCCCTGAAGTTCCGTCAACGCCCCCTCAGACAGGGCCTGTAACTTCTCATCGTCAATCATGTAGTAGCCGCGGAGGGTGTGTTGCGTTGTATTAGCCAAGGTGATGGCCATCTCACAGGGGGTGATCAAGTCATGGGCTTCCAGAGCCTTTACGAACTGTTCTCTCGCCGCGTGTCCGATCTGGATTGCATCCAGCAGTCCTGCCATGAAATCCAAATAGTCCGACTGCCCGCCTTCCTCAAGAAACAAACGTTCACCTTGTTCATGGGATATCTTAGGATGAGACATATCGATCGCCGCCACGGACTGACGACCGCGAGCCCCGTCGTCCTCAAAGCCAATGAGCAGCGGGCCGCGCTGACTCATCATCGGAATCTGTGTCGCATCCCAACCCTGCGGTGATAAAAAAAGATTTTCTCGCGCTTCGAAGCCCAACAAGGCGACTGGATGCAGATCCCCTTGATCGGCATCTTTGTAGAAGAGTAGCGGATACGTCCCCTGCAAGCGCCGCATCTCATTGTGATACACGGGCACAAACATCACGTTATCCCCGAGATCCGAGGAATAGTCGGTCAGGATACGCACGTCGGCGTGATCAACGTTATTCAGTTTTTCGATTGTGCTCATGAAAGGATGACTGGCAGTGTCTACAGGGTGGCAAACGATCGCTCGTGGACTTGCTGCAGTAAATCACGATTAGTCGGCAAATGGGTCGAAAATTTGGCGATCTGTTGCTCAACTTCCTGTGCCAGCTGATTAGCGCGCTGTTTTTCTTCGGCAAAACGGCGCTTTGGGTGAGCGAGTTGAGTGTGAAATCCCATGCCATAAAGCACATACTGATAGCTCGCTGAGGGAAACAGCTCGTCTGAGCGTCGCTCGTCCTGATGCCAGGGTGCCCGGGAGCGCCACAGGCCGAGCTTCTCAGTCAGGGACTCGGGGATCGACGTGGGTGCGCGGTTATCAAGCCAGTAAGGGCTGTCGTCACGTGCCGAAAGCACGTAGTGGAGTTTCAGGAAATCGACGATTTGCTCCCAACGACCAAGGAATTCGGCGTTGAAGTTTTTTGCCGTGATGTCCATGGACGTTCGGTTCACGGGAAGATTGTCTGCCAGGGATCGTGCACTAAGTTCAATAAGTACGAGCGCAGAGGCTTCCAGGGGTTCGACAAAGCCACCCGATAGCCCGATCGCCACACAGTTTTTGTGCCAGAATTCCCGGCGGTAGCCGGATTGAAAGCGGATTTCTCGAGGTGATAAATCCTTCAGTCCATTGGATACGCCGGTGTCCCTCAGGTAGCTGTCGAGCGCACCGTAGACCTGATCGCTATCGGCGTACTGGCCGGCGTGTACGTAGCCAACTCCACGTCGGTCCCTGAGACCGATATCCCATATCCAGCCGCTTTGCTGCGCTGTTGACCAGGTGGTCGACCGCACTGCCTCCGCATCGTTCTGATAGGGCACCTGCACCGCAAGGGCGCGATCATTGAACAAATAATCATCCATTGGAATCAGTGGCACGTCGTAGTGACCGCTTAACAGCAGGCTCTCAAAGCCGCTGCAGTCGACAAAGATATCCCCGGCGATACGGAGGCCTGACCGGGTTTCCAGCGCCTCGATATCCCCATCCTCGCGGGTGTGGATCCGCTCGACGTGATGCTCGAGGTGCTCCACGCCGAGAGCATCCGTTGCGGTCTCTCTTAGCAGCTGGGCGAATCGGCCCGCGTCGAGGTGATAGCCATAATTGAGCACGTAGCCGTACTCAGGAATTGCAATTTGCTTAGGTGCGGCGGCGAGATCACATAGCGCTGCTTGAGGACTTACCACCTCCGCAAAGGGTTTGTCCTGGTGCAGACCTGAAAGCCAGTGCTCTGCAAGGTTGGTTTCTGCATAGCCATGAGGCGGGGTGAAAGGGTGGTAATAACTGTCGCTCGGATCCTGCCGTCGCCACTGCCTGAAATAAGTGCCCTGCTTGAGTGAGGCGCCACAGCGCCGCATGAAGGTGGTCTCGGAGATCCCGATCTTTTTTAAGGTCGAGCGCATGGAGGGCCAGGTACCCTCGCCAACACCGATCGTCGGTGTATCAGGGGATTCCACCAGAGTGATTTTGATGCCCTGGTCGCCATTATCGAATTCAGCGCCAAGCACGCAGGCCGTCAGCCAGCCAGCAGTGCCGCCGCCTACGATAACAATGTGCTTTATGGGGCGATCAGCCTGTTCCATTGATCCACTCTTGGTCTAACACCTAAGCCTCTGAATTGTAGGGGGTTGTCAGTAACGAAAAAACCGCCTTGTGGGCGGTTTTCGACAGACGACAGAACGCAGTTTTAGTAGACGTAGCGGAAACCAATATTGTACCTGGCCCCAATTTGACCCACTTGGTAAAGCTGCATAGGGTCTCGCCCATGACTTCGGAAGGTTTCGTTGGTCAGGTTGATACCTTCCACGAATAAGGTGAAGCCATCGGTAACTGCATAGCTGGCGCTCGCGTCCCACTGTTCATACTCTTCCGAGTAGCCTGGTTCGGTAACGCCACCGGTGAAGTAGCGATCACGCCAGTTATAGGCCGCCCGCACTTCAAGCCCGTAGCCTTCATAGAAGAGGATGAGGTTGCGGGTATCGCTGAGGCCTGGCAGAGCGAACTGCGGTTCGTTAGACAGGTTATTAAATGTCGCGCTGCCATCGGCTAACGTCATGTTCGCGATAAAGCCAAACCCGGTATCCCAGAAGCTGTGCTGCCAGGCGATCTCCCAGCCATCGATGTTGGCTTCCTGATCCGAGTTGAGTCGGGTTTGGACATCGAAGTACGCCGCACTGTCACGGCCATCGACGCCAGTAATAATCCCATTGGCTACATCCACACCGGGTTCATTGGGGTACTTGGTGAAGATGAAGTCCCGGATATCAGCATTGGACGCGGTGATTCCCAGACTGTTGATAGCGTCTTGATACAGGGGGCCCAAGGCAGGGTGCGCCAGATTTGGATAGAGGACGACATCCTCGGCTTCCGCAGAGGTGACAAAGTTAACGACAGACTTATCAAAGTAACCGACAGAAATATAACTGGCATCGTCGTAGTACCACTCCAGCGACAAATCGAAGTTGTCGGACTCATGGGGGAGCAATCCGGGGTTACCGATAGAACCATCCGCGATGTGCTCACCCTCAACTACCCGCAGAACCTGACCAATGGACAAGTTGCCGCGTAGATCGCCATAGCTTGGGCGAGCAATCGTCTGACTATAAGAAGCGCGGAAGATCACGTCATCGATTATTTCGATATCGAAATCGATGTTGGGCAAGCCCACATCGTATTCGCCGGTTAGTGATGTCTGTACCGTGCCTTCAGCGGGCACTGCGGAGAATTCATTGGTTGATGCCCAGTCGATTCGCACATAGTCCTGCGACTCTGCGCTGGAGGTTACTTCAGTTTCCTCATATCGATAGCCTGCGCGGATGTTATAGGGGCGATAGAAGATATCTCCGGCATAGTGGATCTGGAAGTAGGCCGACAGAGTCTCTTCGCGGAACTGATTGCCAAATCCAGGATTGCCGTCAGCGCAGAAGCCTGTACCACAGTCACCTTCGGCGAGAGCTGTGGCGAGGTACATTGGATCAGTCTCGTCGAGGGCCTGCAGTGCTTCACCCCGTTGGGCGACTTCAATCATGTCGAAGATGAAGAAGTTATTAGTGACGTTTTGACCGCCGGATAGCTCGTCGTACATGCCTTCCAGTGAGGCTGGTACCAACAGGTCGGTAATGGAGCCATATGCAGAGGCCTGGTTCTGTCCCCAGGTATTTCGCTGGACGATACTGCCGGCCTCAAAATTATCGATGTCCGTGTGGGCAACACCAAAGTCAAGGGTGAGGGTATCGGTGAGATCGAAGGCGCCAGAAAATTGGGTCTGTTCGATATTCATCTCCGCCCAGCTGTTGGCAAAAACGCTTCCGGTGATTTGCATGTCATCGGGGGAGAGCGGATCCGCCATATTGACCGTAGTCACTGGTATCTCGGTGCGATAGTCGACGGATGCCAGTTCTCGTCCGAAGGCGGCGATCGATAGGTTTGCGCTACTCCCGTAAGGGCTATTGGGCTCTCGCTCGGCGGTTGAATCGTGATAGTCGAGCTCGAAGCGGAGTCGATCCATCGCGTCCCACTCCACGTTGAAACCAATTGAGGAGCGCGTGTTTTTGGAGGCATCGATACCTGCGCCCATCGGCCGGTCAGGCTGGTTGTCGGTCTCGGTGTACACCATGGGAGATACAATCGGGCCATCGGTCCACGTGCCGGATTGTCCGGTCGGGCTGAACCACACCGACATGTTGTTGTAGCG
>CAXPOA010000115.1:0-9315 GCA_964218505.1 Luminiphilus sp. | reverse complement strand
TAGCACGGTGCCAACCACGGCGGTGATTTGAATCAGTTGCCAGACAGCGCCAACCCCGGCGATTCCTGCTAGATAGAGAACAGTTTCAAGGCTGATGGGGCCCACCTTACTGGCGAGCACATCCTCCGAGGGTGCCTCTCCATGCCCTTCGAGAAACCGCTTTCCCCAGAGAAAAAGAGCGAGACCGAACAGCATGCCGATACCCGCTGCGCCGAATCCGTAGGACCAGCCATAGACCTCGCCCAGCCATCCGCACAACAGAGTGGCGGTAAAGGCGCCAATGTTGATTCCCATGTAAAAAATGGTGAAACCGGAATCTCGTCTCGGGTCATCATCGGGGTAAAGCTTTCCGACCACAGTTGATATGTTAGGTTTCAAAAAACCAACGCCCATCACAATCAGCGCGAGGGAGAGATAAAATATCTGCAGTGCCCCGTCATCGCGAACAATGCCGGCTTCGGTTACGCGGGCTTGTTCTCCCTCGAAGGCCATCCCTAAATGTCCGGCCACTAGCAACAAGCCGCCAAAAATAACGGCGCGGCGCATACCCAGATACCGATCCGCAATCAGTCCACCCAGCACCGGCATGGCATAGACGAGAGCAGCATAGCTACCGAGTACACCGAGGCCAGCTTCGTCACTGAACAGGTGATACTTGGTGAGGTACAGAAGCAGTAAATACTTCATGCCATAGAATGAGAACCGCTCCCAGAGTTCGGTGCCAAAGCAGATGAAAAGCCCTGGGGGGTGACCAAGAAAATCCTTACGGCTGGGTAGTGGAGTAGCTGTCATGAGTTTCGGTCTCTTCTCTTAGTCGTTTTAGTTTTTGTCGGCAGACGTTGAGTGTTCAGGCGGCGTTGATGAGGGTAGGGACATCTGTCCGGCTTGTCTCGGATCGCTCCAGCACCGACATCATGGCATCAAAGTCATTTATCCGCTTGACCTGCGCAAACAATTCCCCCGCCTGAGGATAATAATATTGGAGATAGACCAACCACTGTTTTGTGGGATTACAGGCGTATCGGACTTCGTAGGTTGACGCGTTACGTGCGAGGTAATCGATGAGTAAAAGTCGCACGTCTTCCCACGCTAGTGGCTTGTAGCTCTCTCCCAGCAGGGTGGCGCGAACTGACAGCGCCAGATCCGGGCGACAGAGGGCGCCTCGGGCCAACATATATCGGGTTGTGCCGCTCGCTTTTCCGCAAGCGAGTACATCACTTGCCGTCCACAATTCACCGTTTGCGTTTATCGGGATGGGACATTGGTTACCAATATCAGCCAAGCGATGCCAGTGAGCCGGTGGACGGTAGCCCTGACGTCGGGTTCGCGCATGCACGGTCAACTCATCAACACCCCCCGCCACTGTTGCGTTGGCAATTTCTTCCGCGCGTTCATCGGAATCAAAGCCCAACCGAATCTTGGCGGTAACCGGGATTTGGGGCGGCACCGCGTCCCGCACCGCACTGCAGATTTTTTCGATTTGTCCCGGGGTTTTGAGTAACACCGCACCCCCCTGAGATTTATTGACGGTTTTCGCCGGGCAGCCGAAGTTGAGGTCAATGCCTGGAGCACCCAGAGCAACGGCAACTTTAGCGTTAGCGGCCATCAGTTCAGGATCGCTTCCCAGAAGCTGCACGAAGACCGGTACTCCTGCGGCGGTGTGGCCTCCGTGAGCGAGCTCGGGGCAGATTCGGAGAAAGACCCGTTTGGGCAGGACTGTTTGTGAAATTCGCACAAACTCGGTAACGCAGCGATCAAAACCCCCGACCCTGGTCAGAATATCGCGCATAATTCCGTCCATAACCCCTTCCATCGGGGCCAAAATGAGACGAAGTGGCGTTTTCTCCGTATGAGGCAAAAGCGTCGTGGTCTTCATGGGGCAAGAATAACTGACTAAGTGGGGTGCGCCTACGCGATTGGCGGCTTTTTCTTGGGCCTTGTACACTTCGCCTCCCCGCCGCTCACTGAACAGAGACAGAGGCATGAATCCAAATTATCTCGACTTCGAACAACCGATTGCGGATCTCGAAGAAAAGATCGAAGAGCTGAGCAACGTCAGCGGCAGCGATGATTTGAACCTGGCTGACGAGGTTGCTCGGTTGCGGGAGAAAAATCGGGCGCTTACCGCCAAGATCTACGCTGATCTCAGTCCATGGGATATTGTGCGGGTCGCGCGTCACCCTCAGCGCCCTTACAGCCTGGATTATATCCACCACATTTTCACCGAATTTGATGAGCTTCATGGCGATCGTCACTTTGGCGATGACAAAGCTATCGTTGGCGGGATAGCCCGCCTGGAAGGGCAACCTGTCATGGTGATCGGACAGGAAAAGGGGCGGTCGGTAAAAGACAAAGTCATTCGCAATTTCGGCATGCCCAAACCGGAAGGCTATCGGAAAGCCCTACGACTGATGGAGCTTGCGGAGCGCTACAAGCTGCCAGTGATTACCCTTATTGACACCCCCGGAGCCTATCCTGGCATTGACTCTGAGGAGCGCGGAATTTCCGAGGCGATCGCGCAGAACCTGGCGGTCATGTCGCGACTGCGAACGCCTATTGTTTGTGTGGTAATTGGCGAGGGTTCCTCCGGTGGGGCGCTGGGTATTGGCGTTGGAGATCATCTCGCAATGCTTCAGTACGCCACCTATTTTGTGATTTCCCCTGAGGGCTGCGCCAACATCATCTGGAAAAGCAGTGAGTTTGCGCCGGATGCTGCCGCGGCTATGGGCGTGACCTCCTCGACTCTCGAAGAGCTCGGGATTGTTGATGCCACGATTGAAGAGCCCCTCGGGGGCGCTCATCGGGATCCTGAGACGATGGCCCAGCGCATTCGCGAACACCTGGTCACACAGGTGGCTCGTCTGTCCAGCCTCGACACCGAGGTAATGCTGGAGGAGCGTTACCGGCGTCTCATGTCTTACGGTAACTGACCCTGACCTTTTCTCTCCTGCCATCGGCCGCTGTCGCCGGGTTTGCTTCGCTCCCATCAGAGGGTGATTGGGTCGTCGCCTTGAGTGGCGGGCGCGACAGCGTCGCGTTGCTGGATATGACCCAACTCTGGCTTGAGGAGCATCCGGGACCAACCCTTCGTGCTGTGCATGTGGATCATGGGCTGCAGGAATCAGCGGCTGAGTGGCGCGGCTTTTGCGAGCATTTGTGTGATCATCGTGGTGTGCCCCTCTCTGTGCATCGGGTTCAGGTAAGCGGCGACTTGGGGCAGGGGCTCGAGGCAGCCGCGCGCAAGGCGAGATACGAGATTTTTGAGGCGGAGCTGGGCCGGGGAGGCACGCTGCTGCTGGCTCATCATGAGGACGATCAGATTGAAACTGTCCTTCAGCGTCTTTTCCGTGGCACCGGACCCCGCGGCATTGTCGGCATGCCTGTAGCCCGACCGCTCGGTAAAGGGCGATTGCATCGGCCTCTGCTCGAGGTGTCGGGAACGGCACTAGATCGGTGGGTTGCGGACCGCGAGCTTGATCACGTGGAAGACCCAACAAATAGTGACTCTGCTTATGACCGTGGTGTGCTCAGAACCCAGGTTCTACCGGTTATTGCTGAGCGTTGGCCGGGATACCGTGACAGTATCAGCCGATTTTCCTCCATGCAGCGTGACCTGATCGACCGGTTGCCTGACACGCCGGTGGTGCGGAGTTCTTTTGACGAGCCTGTGTTGGAACTCGATACCTTTCAATCTGTAGAACAAATCGCTTCAGGCGTTCATGCCTGGCTTACGACATTGGCGGTGATATCGCCACCCCAGCGGCGGCTGCATGAATTTGCGCGCCAGTGTCTGGAGGCGCGAGATGGCGCTCTTCCTCGTTTGTCTCTGGCGGAGGGCGAGGTGATCGGGTGGCGCTCTCGAGTTTATTTTACCGCCCTAGAGGTGCCCACTTCAGGAGTCAGCGAGTCGGGGGTCGTTGGTAGCGACATAGAGGCCCCCTGGGGAACCGTCGTTTGGGTAAAGCAAGAGGAGCAGGGACTTCGTCCCGGCAGTCGGGTGCAGTTCCGAAATCGGCTTCCAGGCGAGAAGGTCACCCCCATGGGCGGGGTCCAGAAAGACTTCGGCCAGCTTTGTCAGGAGCGGGGCGTTCCACCCTGGTGGCGGGAGCGATTGCCCATTATGGCCTGTGAGGGTGTCGCGGCGTGGGCACCGGGTCTGGGCCTGCTGGCGGGCGTGGAGCCGTTCCTCGTCCGCGCCGGCGACGGACTTATGCCCTCCTGGCGTCCGTAAATCACCTCTGCCAATTGAGTAGCGCAGCCCTTACTGTTAAACTGATCTCCCATCTGAGTGCGAGTGAAGTGGCGGTTTAGAGCGCCGCTTCACCGTCGATTTTCCCCTTCGGGGGCAACCCCTAGATTGGTGGTCGGCATGACGCGTTACGTCTTCGTTACAGGTGGAGTGGTTTCCTCTTTGGGCAAAGGTATTGCCGCAGCCTCACTCGCCGCAATTCTTGAGGCGCGTGGTCTCAAAGTCACGCTTCTAAAACTTGATCCTTACATCAATGTCGACCCCGGTACCATGAGCCCTTTTCAGCACGGAGAGGTCTTTGTCACCGACGATGGTGCCGAGACCGATCTAGACTTGGGTCACTACGAACGCTTTACCCGCACCACGATGACCAAGCGCAACAACTTCACCAGCGGTAGGGTGTATGACGCCGTGCTGCGGAAGGAGCGTCGGGGAGATTATTTAGGTGGCACGGTGCAGGTTATCCCTCATGTGACCGATGAGATTATTCGACGAGTCAAGCTCGGCGCCGACGGCGTTGATGTGGCGGTAGTCGAGGTGGGTGGGACCGTCGGTGACATAGAAAGTCAGCCTTTTCTTGAGGCAGTACGACAGTTGAAGCTTGAATTGGGACCTGCTCATGCATTGCTCATGCATTTGACCTTGGTTCCCTACATTCCCACTGCCGGCGAGACAAAAACCAAGCCGACTCAGCATTCGGTCAAGGAGCTGAGATCCATCGGTCTCCAGCCCGAGGTGCTCCTCACCCGCTGTTCTGTGGAGGTTGACGACAGTGCGCGCCACAAAATTTCTTTGTTTACCAACGTTGAAGTGCGAGCGGTAATTCCGCTACTTGACTCAGATTCGATCTATAAGATTCCCCGAAATCTGAGTGCTAACGGACTAGATGACTACATCCTCGAGCGATTCGGCCTAGAGTGCCCCGCGCCAGATTTTGCAGAGTGGGACGAAGTTGTCAAAAGGGAGTTCAGCGAGCGCCGCGGCGAGGTAACAGTGGGCATGGTTGGCAAGTACATCGACCTTGCTGATGCTTACAAGTCTCTGAACGAGGCGCTGGGACACGCGGGCCTTCAGACCCTTGCAAAGGTAAACATCGAATATATTGACGCCGAAGAGATTGAAACTCAGGGAACCGTCTTGCTCGAGCATTTGGATGCCATTCTGGTTCCCGGCGGATTCGGTGATCGGGGAATCGATGGCAAGATTGCTGCGGTTCGCTACGCGCGGGAAAATGGCGTGCCATTTTTGGGGATTTGTCTTGGTATGCACATGGCAATGATCGAATTTGCCCGTCACGTTTGTCATCTCGATGGCGCCCACTCAACCGAGATGGAGAAAAATACGCCGCATCCTATCGTTGCGCTTATTACCGAATGGCAAACTGCGGAAGGTGAGAAAGAGGTTAGAGATGAGCATTCTGATCTGGGCGGCACCATGCGGCTAGGCGCACAAACCTGCCATCTTGTGGAAGGAACTTTGGCTCACCGCGTATACCGTAGTGATGAAATCAGGGAACGTCACCGTCATCGCTACGAGGTCAATAACAATTACGTCGAGCAGATCGAGGCAGCAGGGTTAAAGATCTGTGGCTGGTCCCAGGACAAAGAGCTTGTTGAAATCATCGAGCTGCCGGAGCACCCTTGGTTTCTGGCCTGTCAATTCCATCCCGAGTTCACCTCGCGACCCCGAGGGGGGCATCCGCTCTTTACAAGTTATATTGAGGCGGCACTCGAGCACTCGAATAAGCAGGGCGGTTAGCCATGATCGAATCACAGCAGATCAAGGTAGCTGAACTTACCTTTGGAAATGATTGTCCATTGGTTCTGATAGGTGGAATCAATGTCCTTGAGAGTGAGCAATTTGCTGTTGACGTAGCCGGGACCTACGTCGAAGTCTGCGAGCGTCTGGGTGTTCCGCTGGTGTTCAAGGCGTCCTATGACAAGGCCAATCGCTCCTCCATACACTCTTATCGAGGCCCTGGCTTGGATGAGGGGTTGCGCCATTTGTCTGCGGTCAAGTCGAGTTATGGCCTGCCGGTAGTAACAGATGTGCATTCTCCTGAAGAAGCGGCACCCGCCGCTGCAGTGTGCGACATGATTCAGCTGCCTGCTTTCTTGGCCAGGCAAACTGATTTAGTGGCGGCGATGGCGGCGACTCAAAGACCGGTCAATATCAAAAAACCCCAGTTCCTGAGTCCAGAGCAGATGGCTAACGTGGTTGAGAAGTTTCGGGAATGCGGTAATGACCAGCTCTTGGTGTGTGAGCGTGGCAGCAACTTTGGCTACGACAACCTTGTTGTGGACATGCTTGGTTTTGGGGTCATGAAACAGGTAACCAACGGGCTACCGCTGGTGTTCGATGTCACTCACGCATTGCAGCGCCGAAACCCGGGTGATGCCGCTTCGGGCGGGCGCCGCCATCAGGTCCTCGAGCTTGCTCGGGCTGGCGTGGCAGTAGGGGTCGCGGCCCTTTTTCTGGAGTCACATCCAAATCCGGAAAAAGCCCTGTGCGACGGTCCCAGTGCGCTACCGCTTGCCCTACTGGAACCGTTTTTGGAGCAGGTGAAGGCTCTCGACATGGTCGTTAAAGCTCAACCCAATTTAGTCATACCCTGATAGACCACTGGAGAGTATAGGTGTCCGAAATAGTCGATGTGCGTGCCTTTGAGGTGCTTGATTCTCGCGGAAATCCCACCGTGATGGCCGAGGTGACCCTCGATGATAATTCCGTTGGTAGCGCTTGCGCGCCCTCGGGTGCCAGCACGGGTAGTCGGGAAGCGCTCGAGCTTAGAGACGGAGACAAGGATCGTTATCTGGGCAAAGGTGTGCTCAAGGCAGTAGGTCATGCCAATGGACCGATCAGAGAGCTGCTTATCGGACACGACGCCCTTGATCAGCGAGGTGTAGATACCCGGATGATCGAGGCCGATGCCACGCCCAACAAAGCTAACTTTGGCGCCAATGCCATTCTCGCGGTGTCACTTGCCACCGCCAAAGCAGCTGCTCAATCGGCTGCGTTGCCCCTCTACCAACACATCGCCGCTCTGGCCGGAAACTCTCAGCTGACCATGCCTGTACCCATGATGAATATCCTCAATGGTGGTGAGCACGCAGATAACAATGTGGATATACAGGAATTCATGATCCAACCTGTTTCGGCGCCAAGCTTTGCGGAGGCGCTTCGGGTGGGGGCCGAGATTTTTCATAGCCTCAAGAAAGAGCTCAGCCAGAAAGGGCTTGCCACAGCGGTCGGTGATGAGGGAGGCTTTGCCCCTAACTTACCGTCTAATGCTGCTGCCCTCGATATCATCGCTGAGGCAGTCAGGCGTGCTGGATATACCTTGAATGAAGACGTTACTCTTGCTCTCGACTGTGCGGCCTCTGAGTTTTACAGCGATGGCGTTTACCATTTAAAGGGTGAGGGGCGGGAGTTCAACGCCTCTGAGTTTGCTGATTACCTTGGCGATCTTTGCACTCAGCATCCGATTATCTCGATCGAAGACGGACTGGATGAATCCGATTGGGATGGTTGGGCGGTACTGACCCAAAAATTAGGTGATCGAATCCAATTAGTTGGGGACGACTTGTTCGTAACCAATACCGATATCCTGCAGAGAGGGATAAAAGAAGGTATCGCAAATTCAATTCTTATTAAGTTTAATCAGATCGGATCGCTATCGGAGACCCTTGACGCTATTCAAATGGCACGAGAGGCAGGCTATACCGCCGTAATCTCTCATCGGTCGGGTGAAACCGAAGATGCCACCATCGCTGATCTAGCGGTGGGGACTGGTGCTGGGCAGATAAAAACCGGATCTCTTTGTCGCTCTGACCGCGTGGCCAAGTACAATCGCCTGCTTCGCATTGAGGCTGAGCTCGGGCTCACGGCTCCTTACCGTGGTCGTGCGGAGTTTCAGCGGGCGTGACCATGAAAGCGCTACTGGCGGCCTTGATTCTGCTGGTGGGGTTTCTGCAGTACCGGTTGTGGCTCGCCGAGGGCGGAATAGGCGAGATTGTGCGATTGCAGGAGCAGATTACCGCCGAGGAAGCAATCAACGCTGAGCTTCGCCAGCGAAACGATGAGTTGGCGAGGCAGGTGCTCGAACTTCAAAACGGTCATCTCGTCATCGAACAGCGTGCACGCGAAGACCTCGGGTTGGTTGGGGAAGGGGAGGTCTACTATCAATTCGCCGACGACCGTGGCGAGGAGGATGCCGCCGAATGAGTAGCATCTGGGCGGTAGTCCCTGCGGCCGGATTAGGTCGTCGTATGGCCGCTGAAGTGCCCAAGCAGTATCTCCAGATTTCAGGGGTTACGCTCCTCGAGCACACACTGCGCGCGCTACTCGATTGTGCGCAGTTGCGTGGACTGATCGTGGCACTCGATCCGGGGGATCGGAGAGCAGACAACGTGGCCTTGCTGAGTGATCCCAGGGTGATGACTGCGGCCGGGGGGTTCGATCGAGCCGAATCGGTGCGATCAGGTTTGACAGTGCTTGAAACCATCGCTGAACCTGATGATTGGGTGTTGGTGCACGATGCCGCACGTCCTTGTCTGCCCCTCAACAATCTGATGGGATTTATCAAGACAATAACTGATTCTGGCGTCGGTGGTTTACTAGCGCAGCCATGCACGGACACGCTAAAGGTGGTTAATGAGGATGGAGTGGTCGTATCGACTCTGGATAGAACCACCATTTGGCGGGCGCAGACCCCCCAGATGTTTAGACTGGGTATCCTTTGCGCAGCACTTGATCAGGCGCGTGCCGAGGGAGTGAAGGTCACCGATGAGGCGAGCGCTGTCGAAGCGTCAGGGCATCCTGTGCAGGTGTTTGAAGGACCTGCGAGTAACATCAAAGTGACTGTGCCTGATGATCTGGAGCTGGTGAAGTTCCATCTCCGTCGAATGAGGGAAGATAGACGATGATGCGAATTGGGCATGGTTTTGACGTCCACGCTTTTGGCGAGGGTCAGGAGGTGATGCTGGGTGGCGAGCGGATTGCTCAGCAGCGGGGTTTGATTGCCCATGCCGATGGCGATGTTGGGTTAGATGCCTGGTGTGATGCGC
>CAXPOA010000114.1:0-4291 GCA_964218505.1 Luminiphilus sp. | reverse complement strand
GCAAGATCGATGTAATACTGGATATAGCCGGTGGCGATTTCGTTGCCGTAAATCTTGCTCTTGCAGCACCCGATGCCCGAATCGTGTGCATCGGAGTGATGCGCGGTGCGAAGGCTGAAATCGATTTATTTCAGATCTTGATGAAGCGGCTTACTGTCACAGGGAGCACCTTAAGAGGGATGGGGATTGCCGGTAGGGCGGATGGATTCCGAGCAATCGAAGACCTGGTTTTGCCTTGGCTTGAAGCAGGGTCGGTGCGTCCGGTGATCGAGGACGTGTGGCCCCTCGAACAGGCAACGGATGCCCACCAAAAAATGCAAAGCGGCTCTCATTTTGGCAAGCTATTGCTTAACTGTCGTTAACACTGTGGTGGCGAGAATGGAAATGTCGATTCTGCAGTCCTGTCGCTGGCTGAGTTTATTCGGGATCCTATTGCTGCTTTCGTATCCAGCGGCACATGCTGATTCGCCTACCGCTCTACCCGATGTCGGTCTCTCTCTCGGCAGAGGCACTGAAACTGGGGATCTCGACAGTATCATGGGGAGACGGACCCTTCGAATTCTGACGGTGTACGGTCCCGGTCGCTACTATCTTGATAATGGTCCTCAAGGCGTGACCGCAGAATATGCAACCCGGCTTGGTAATGTGCTCAATGAGGCCTATGAAACGGGACACCTGAAAGTGCTGGTCGTTGTCATTCCGGTCGCCCGAGATGAACTGTTTGATGCGCTGATATCAGGCCGGGGGGACATTGTCATTGCCGGTACCACGATTACCGACGCGAGGCGGTCTTCGGTCGACTTTACCATTCCTGTAAGCAAGCCGCTCAAAGAAATTGTGGTAACAGGACCGACGGCACCACCTCTACGCGCACTTGAAGATTTTTCTGGGAAAACCATCTACGTTCGTGGCTCATCGAGCTACGCGG
Source organism: Luminiphilus sp. (assembly GCA_964218505.1). Taxonomy (GTDB): domain Bacteria; phylum Pseudomonadota; class Gammaproteobacteria; order Pseudomonadales; family Halieaceae; genus Luminiphilus. The sequence continues at coordinate 3,363 of CAXPOA010000114.1, read as the reverse complement.
AGAGCATCAAGCAGCTTAACAAAAACCTGAAGGCGCAGAACAAGCCGCCCGCGATTATTGAGCCCATCTCCGAGCTTCTGGAGGACGAAGATCTCATCGAGATGGTAAACGCCGGACTGCTGCCTTGGGCAGTTGTCGATAGCTACAAACCCACAATGTGGCAGGATGTTTTTACCGAGGTCACGATCCGTGACGACCTTGTTCTCCGCGAAGGTGGGCGTCTCGCCTGGGCGGTGCGAAAAAACAATCCTGAGCTCAAGAAATTTCTTAATGAGTTCCTTCGCAACAATAAAGAAGGGACGCTTTTCGGGAACATTCTTCGGAATCGCTACGTCAGTGATTTTGATTGGGCAAGTAACGCCACTGCCTCCAATGAACTTCAAAAATACCGGTCTCTGGAACGTTATTTCAGAGAGCACGGAGAGACTTATGGCATAGAGCCTGCGCTACTAGCAGCGCAGGGCTTTCAGGAATCAAGACTCGATCAAAACGTCAGAAGTCAGGCTGGCGCCATCGGCATCATGCAATTGCTGCCCAGCACCGCAAACGATAAAAATGTAGACATCCCCAATATTCATGAAATCGAGCCAAATATAGAAGCGGGAGCCAAGTACATGGCTTTCTTAAAAGAACGGTATTTTAGTGGCCCTGAGCTCGACAGCTTTAATGGCGCTTTGCTCGCGCTGGCGGCGTATAACGCGGGACCCGCGAAAATTCGCCGGCTTAGAAAAGTGGCGTCGGAGCGGGGCTACGATCCCAACCGCTGGTTTGATCACGTGGAAGTAATCGCTGCCGAGCAAATTGGGCGAGAGACGGTGCAGTACGTCTCGAACATCTTCAAATACTACCTGTCTTATAAGCTGGTAGATCGGCAAGGTGAGCGCCGTGAAAGAGCTCGCTTAGAAGCGGGCGTTGAATAAGTCCCTGAGGATCGGCAGCGGTGGCCTGTTAAAAGAGGTAGCTGAAGGCAGCCGTGAGGGCTTTGAATTTCATCTCAAACTGATTGAACCCTCTGTCAAGGGTCTCTTCGATATCCGCTGACACGTGCTGGAATCCAGCTGACAAACCAAAGGCTTGAGTTATCTGGTACTGCAGACGGACATTTCCGTAAAAGAAATCGCCGCTATATTGATTAACATTGGCAGATAACCACCCTAGGGTTCCAAACACTGCCCACTTGTCGTTCAAGGCATAAAATCCTGTGGTGCGTAGGTTAGGTACAGGCGCGGTCAAGGAAGCTTTACTTCGGGTTTCAGCTTCTCCAACATTCTCACCCTCTACAGCAAGCGTTCCTGTCAAGTTGAGTGCCGCATCGAAGAAGTGAAGTCCTGCTCCGACCTGCCACTCAAGCCGGTCGCTACGCCGCAGCGTATACATCACGTCTGTAATGTAGGTATCCAGCGTGAAATCAAGATCTACGGAGGCACCAGCAGTGAAGTCCCTGCCCTCAAAAGTAAAGTCGTCAGTGACGTTAAACTGGCTACCTGTGTTAAATCGATAAGCGCCCACGGAGGCCGCCCACCGATCATTAAACCGGTGTCGAAATTCGAGTAACCAACTGGTGTACTCCTCATCGGAGCCTAGGTCATCAAGTTTGAGGGTGCGGGAATCGAAGCTGCCCCGCTGAGCGGTGACATTACCTTCTCCCTCTTGCACAAAAGCGCCAAAAAACAGGGCGCTATCCTTGGCCAAATAGGGATTCAGTGGTGCATTGTCATCGTCGGCCAACACCGAAGCGCTGGCCACGCATCCTATTGCGATGACGACAGATCGAAGAACTATACCCATGCCCAATTCCTCACTCGGCCCGATAGCTTACGCGAATTCTAGTCGCGCTTCATCCTCTGACCAGCGGAGCCGTCCCGTAGGAGCCCAGCGCCTGCGAATCCCCGGTGTTGGCGCGATATAAAACAGATCTCCATTGGTTCCAGTCAATACAGCCGCGGCACCAGCGCCTCGCGCGATTGCTCCGTTAGCGGCCATGTGGTCAGGCTCCCCATGAACTGGAATAGCTACCCCGGGTCGTAGAAATTGATACAGATCCCGCAACTCCTCCTCGCAAGGATGGCCCGACGCATGTAACGTATTCTTGCTGCTGTCCGCATGAAGCACCTGTATCCCACGTTCTTGGAATCGGCCGATAAGACGGTCGACCGACTGCTCGTTGCCCGGGATGGTTTTGGCGCTGAAGATGACGGTATCTCCCTCATCCAGGCATAACTTGGGGTGGCTATCCATAGCCAATCGGTGAAGCGCCGACCCAATCTCTCCCTGGCTACCAGTCGCCAATGCCAAAATCTCTTTTTTCGGCAAATAATCCAAATGGCCTGCATCGATGGCACAAAACTCCGCCGCTAGGTGGTCAGTGGCGCGGGCACTGCGGTACATATTTTCCAGGGATCGGCCAAGTAAGCCAACACGGCGTCCCGTGGCGTGACCAAGCCTTAATATCGTTTGCAAACGCGCTATGTTGCTGGCAAAGCATCCGATGACCACTTTCCCCGTTAGCGGCGCCACCACCTTGAGTAAACCATCGGCTACATCTCCCTCAGAGGGCGACCGACCTGGCTTCATGGCATTGGTCGAGTCACAAATAACCGCATTTGGCTGCTCTAGGTTCCTACTCTTCCAATCGTCCGGCCTCCACGGATCAGCGACCACCGGCCGCTGATCTATCTTCCAGTCTGCCGTGTGAATAATGTGACAGCCCGGTGTGCGGATAGACAATGCACAGGTCTCTGGGGTCGAGTGGGTCAATGGCAGCCATTCCACGTCGAAAACCCCAATTTGATGACGTGATGCCGGTACGACTTCAATCAGGGGGTGGGGCAGCTCACCGCCCCGCCAGCCAATTTTTCGGCGCAGCACGCTTGCGGTAAAGGGGGTGGTGTAGACCGGGCACTGAAAACGTGACCATAAATAAGGCACCGCGCCCAGATGATCCTCGTGGGCATGCGTAATAATTAGTCCATCAAGCAGTTGCCGGCGGCCGGCAATGAAATCCGGGTCCGGCATCTGGATGCTGGCACCGCCAGCACGCCCTCGTCCGTCCTGCTCAAAGGTGATGCCACAATCCACCATCAGCCAGCGGCCGTTATGGCCATACAGATTGAGGTTCATGCCTATTTCACCGCATCCCCCCAGTGGCAGAAACCAGGTAGCTTCAGGCCCCGGCTCCACCGCTACCACGCATAGCCGATACGGAAGTTATATTTCTCATCCACCTCAGTGTCCAAAGAGGCATCGTAATCCACAGTGATTTCCGCAGCAGCCTGGAAGCCAAAGAGCAGAGGGAAGGAAAGTCCCGCTGTCGTGTTAAGAAGCAATTGATCTGCTCCTGACACACCCCAAATGCCCATGTGC
>CAXPOA010000113.1:0-3571 GCA_964218505.1 Luminiphilus sp. | reverse complement strand
TTGGACGGCAAAGCATCAAAGGATTGCACTCCGATAGTGGATTCACTCCAGCCGGGGACCGATTCATAAATCGGGCGAAGATTATCGTAGTCCACCGCGTCAATGGGATTTGTTGCAGTGTCACCGTTGTTGTCGGTGTACCCCACGCAAATTGAAATTTGTTCCAGCCCATCCAACACATCCAACTTGGTCAGGCACAGTCCCGATACCGAATTAATGTTCACCGCTGTGCGTAGCGCAACCGCATCAAACCAACCGCAACGCCGCGGCCTGCCGGTGGTCGCGCCAAATTCATGGCCGCGCTCGGCCAGCCTCAGACCAGTTTCGTCAAATAATTCCGTTGGGAATGGGCCAGAGCCCACCCGAGTAGTGTAAGCCTTGGTAATTCCCAGCACATAATCCAGATATAGAGGCCCAAAACCTGACCCCGTCGCAGTCCCACCCGCCGTGGTATTAGAACTGGTGACAAATGGATAAGTGCCGTGATCGATATCGAGAAGCGAGCCCTGAGCGCCCTCAAACAAGAGCTTTGCTCCAGACTCTCTGTACTCATGAAGCAGAGACGTGACATCAGCCATCATAGGCAAAAGGCGCTCGCCATGCTCCAGTGCTTCATCCAGCACGGCCGCGGGTGACACGGGCGAAACGCAATAATAGTGCTGCAGAATATGATTGTGATAATCAAGCACTTCCTCCAGCGAAGCCTGAAAGCGCGCAGCATCTCGTAAGTCACCCAACCTCAGCGCCCTGCGGGCCGCTTTGTCCTCGTAACAGGGACCGATCCCCCTGCCGGTGGTACCAATCTTGTGCTCACCGCGGCGCGCCTCACGCGCCTGATCCAGTGCAACGTGATAGGGCAAGATCAACGGGCAGGCCCCAGATACTTTGAGACGATCTATCACCGGGACACCACTCGACTCCAGCGTATCGATTTCTTTCAAAAGTGCTTCGGGAGAGAGCACGACGCCATTGCCTATCAGGCACTGTACTCCGGAGCGCAACACGCCGGAAGGAATCAGATGTAACACCGTCTTTTGTCCGCCAATAACCAACGTGTGACCGGCGTTATGACCGCCCTGAAATCGGACGACCGCGTCAACCTGCTCTGTCAGCAAGTCAACAACCTTGCCTTTTCCCTCGTCACCCCATTGAGTACCGAGTACCACGACGTTGTGGCTCATGATATGTCCTCGATTACCCAGTCACCCTCTCTCAACACCAAATACTGCGCGTCCGATCGTGGGCTTTCCTCCTGAAAGGCCACCGTCACGACTCTGCCCTGCGCTCTGAGAGAATCGATTGCCTGCAGCAAAGCGGGATCATCTTCATCAGGTGCGACAACCAGCGGTTGATCCGTGCTGCTGATTTCTGTGTCCTCTACCAGCGCTTTAAGATCAATCGCAAAGCCGGTTGCCGGTCGGTCTCGACCAAAAGAAGCTCCAATACTGTCGTAGCGTCCACCCTTGGCTACTGCTGAACCTCTTCCCTCTAGATAAACCGCAAATACGAGGCCGGTGTGATAACGGAATCCTCTGAGCTCAGTTAGATCGATATAAACAGCCACGTCTGGGAATCGCTGCCGCACGCGCGCCAAGATAGCTTCGAGATCGTCAAGCACAGCCAACACCCCAGATTCCGCGCTGAATACCTCGCGCGCAGTCGCCAAGACTTCAGGGTCACCATGAAGCCCCGCCAGTTGCCTCAGTTTGATCGCCGTATCGGGTGTCAGTAGCGCGGCCAGGCGCTCAATATCCGGTGCAGACTTGCGTTGCAGTGCATCAAAGATTTGCTGTTGCAAGTCGGGCGGTAGATTCTCGCAGGAAAACAACGCGTCATAAATGCCAATGTGGCCAATGTCCAGGGTCAAAGCCTTATCAACACCTGCCCGATCAATCGTGGACAGCAGCAAGAGAAGAATCTCGATATCTGCCGCGATAGAGTCGCTGCCAAATAGCTCGGCACCCAGTTGAATCGGCGCCCTCCCACCTACAACGGCTTGCGGGATGGCCTGCAGGGTAGACCCCACGTAACACAGCCGCGTCACGCCCGCCTCTCCCAAACTGTGGGCGTCCATGCGCGCAACCTGCGGTGTGATATCGGCACGAATACCCAGCATGCGGCCACTCATCTGGTCCGTAAATTTACATGTAACAAGATCCAGATCAGCGCCCAGACCAACAAGAAGCGAGTCGGTAAATTCAACCAACGGCGGTATTACATACCGATAACCCCAGGTCGCGCACTGATCCAACAAGCTTCGTCGAAGCGACTCAAGCTGGCCCGCTCGCTCGGGCAAAAGCTCGTCGATACCCTCTGGCAATAGCCAGCGATTTTCAGTGGTCATCGTGATGTTCCGTCAGGGTGATATGCCGCAGCACGCACTCATACCGAGAATAGCACAGGGAGATAAGGCAGAGGCCCAGGGTGGGATGTCCCACCCCCATCGGTTATCAACCGCTCAATTACCAGGCTTGGAATCCTGAAGGTAGCGAAAAAACTGACTGTCAGGCTGAAGTAGCATCACGTCGCTACCGGCCTTGAAGGTCTCCCGATATGCCTGCAGGCTCCGCACGAAAGCGTAGAACTCAGGATCCTGATTGAAGGCCTCAGCATAAATCCGGGTGGCTTCGGCATCACCGTTACCTCGAACAATTTCCGCGTCTCGGAATGCATTCGCTTCGATAACGGTAACCTCTCGATCGGCGGCGGCCCGAATTCCTTCAGCCAACTCCTTACCCTCAGAGCGCAATTCCCTTGCTTCCTTCTCCCGCTCGGCATTCATCCGACGGTAGACTGACTCTGAAACGTCCGGGGGAAGATCGATTTTCTTAACCCGAACATCGATCACCTCGACGCCCAACTCCTCGTTCGCCACCTCGTTGAGCTGAGCAGTAATAGCCAGCATCAACTGATCACGCTCTCCAGACACCACCTCCTGAACGGTTCGCACCGCCACCTGATTTCGGAGGCCATCGTTGATACGCTGCGACAGCAACCCGGCAGCGCGGTTCTCTTCACCGTTAGTTGCCGTGTAGTACTTGGCAGTATCAGTCACGCGCAATTTGGCGTAAGAGTCGACGATGAGTGCCTTTTTTTCCTGCGTAAAAAAGCGCTCGGGACTACTGTCTAACGTCAGGATACGGCCATCAAACTTGCGAACACTGTTCACGAAAGGGATCTTGACATGCAATCCGGGCCGAAGATCCGGATCAACCACCTCACCGAACTTCAGCAACACGCCACGCTGCGTCTCTCGAATCACATACAAGCTGTTTGAGAGTACGACCAAAACAATGGCGACAACGACTCCAAGAAGCGTCTGTCTCGTCATGATTAGCGCCCTCCCCTTCTTGCAGCTGCGGCGTCCAGGTCACGACGCAGTTGTTCGGTCACCTGATCAACGATATCGCGCATGTCGCGCTCTCCCAAAGCTGAGCGAGCGTCTGTCCCACGTGGCGCTCCTGCTGCGGGCACCATTTTATCGAGCGGCAGGTAGAGCACGTTGTTGCCGCCATCGACATCCACCATGACCTTGTTGGTATTGGCGAAAACTGACTGCAATGAGTCGATA
>CAXPOA010000112.1:0-12317 GCA_964218505.1 Luminiphilus sp. | reverse complement strand
GCGCGCCGCATTTTGCTCGCCGCAACCATCTCCATGGCACTTGTGATCTTCTGAGTGCTCTGAATACTCGAGATCTTGGTGCGGATTTCCTTACCAACAGCCATTTAGCGTTACCAGGTCTGCGTTGTCTTGAAGGTTTCGATTGCTGACTTGAACGCGGCCTCGCGCTCGTCATTCCAGTCGCCGTCGGCCTCTATCTGCTGCATCACGTTCGCGCATTCCGCTCGCAAGTACCCCAGCAGCGCCGATTCAAAATCGCCAATCTTTGCAACCTCTACATCCTGCAGATAACCTTCGTTCCCGGCGTATAGCAGTGCGCCCATCTCAGCAATTGTCAGCGGTGCATACTGCTTCTGTTTCATCAGCTCCGTAATCCGCTCGCCATGCTCCAGCTGGGCCTTGGTGGCATCGTCAAGATCCGAAGCAAACTGAGAAAACGCCGCAAGCTCTCGATACTGGGCCAGTGCAGTTCGTATTCCACCGGAGAGCTTTTTAACGATCTTGGTCTGCGCCGCACCGCCCACTCGAGAGACTGAAATGCCGGCATTCATTGCCGGGCGGATACCGGCATTGAACATATCTGCCTCGAGGAAGATCTGCCCGTCAGTAATAGAAATCACGTTGGTCGGCACGAAGGCTGATACGTCACCCGCCTGGGTTTCGATAACCGGCAGGGCGGTCAGTGAGCCGGTCTGGCCTTTCACTTCGCCATTGGTGAACTGCTCTACGTAGTCTGCGTTAACGCGCGCCGCACGCTCGAGCAAACGAGAATGCAGATAGAAGACGTCGCCCGGGTACGCCTCTCTGCCCGGAGGACGGCGGAGCAGCAAGGAAATCTGGCGGTAAGCCACGGCCTGCTTCGACAGGTCGTCATAGATAATCAGCGCGTCTTGTCCGCGGTCCCGGTAATACTCCCCCATCGTGCAACCAGCAAAGGGTGCGAGGTATTGCATGGCGGCAGGGTCCGCAGCATTAGCAGCGACAACGATCGTGTGCCCCATCGCTCCATGCTCTTCGAGCTTGCGCACAACCGATGCAACAGAAGATGCCTTCTGCCCCACGGCGACGTACACGCACTTAATACCGGTTCCCTTCTGATTAATAATGGCATCGACGGCGATCGCTGTCTTGCCAACCTGGCGATCCCCAATGATCAACTCTCGCTGGCCACGGCCGATCGGCACCATCGCGTCGATAGCTTTGAGTCCAATCTGAACGGGCTGATCAACGGACTGCCGGGCAATCACCCCCGGCGCGATTTTTTCGATGGCGTCGGTCATCTTGGTTTCGATCGCGCCTTTTCCATCGATGGGGTTGCCCAGGGCATCCACGACGCGACCCTGCAGCTCAGGGCCTACCGGAACCTCCAGAATGCGTCCAGTACAGCGACAGGTCTGGCCTTCGGCCAGCTGCTTATAGTCTCCCAGCACCACCGCACCAACCGAGTCGCGCTCGAGGTTCAGTGCTAAACCATAGACACCACCCTCAAATTCGATCATCTCGCCATACTGCACCTCGGTAAGGCCGTGAATTCGAATGATGCCGTCGGTAACGGAGACGATGGTGCCCTCATTGGTTGCTTGGGAAGCAACCTCAAGTTGGTCGATCCGCTGCTTAATCAGATCGCTGATTTCTGAGGGGTTGAGCTGTTGCATGACCTATTCCTCTATCATTGGGTCAGCGTGCCGGCCAGTTTATTCAGGCGGCCGCGAACTGAGCCGTCGATCACCAGATCGTCGGCGCGAATAAGGGCCCCTCCTAACAACGAGGGGTCTGTGTCGGATGTCAGGGTAACGCTGCGTGCAAGCCTGGCCTCCATGGTTTGAGCTAGCTTTCTCTGTTCGTCATCACTCAGCGGAAACGCGGAAGTGACGTGAACGGCCACCGTGCTCTCTACCGTCTGTTTGAGTTGCTCGAACAAGGCGCTCACCTCTGGCAACAGCGCCAGCCGGCCATTGTCAGACATGATGGCAAGCAGATTGCCGATTCCGTCGGGCGCGTCATCGCCCAGCAGGGTTTTAAGCGCGGATGCGCGCTGGCCCCCAGTCTTGTTGGGATCTCGCAACAATGCAGCCACCCTGGGTTCGGCGCTCGCTGCAGCAAGCTGCGCCAGGGCCGCCTGCCATGTGGGCAAGGCCGCCGCGGCTCTCGCGTGTTCAAACGCTGCACGCGCGTAAGGCCTGGCAAGTGTAGTTGGCTCAATCACCGACTACGACCCTGCCGTCAGCGATTTGAGTAACTCTGCGTGTTTGGCTGCATCAATTTCGGCGCCCAAAATCTTCTCAGCACCCGCAAGGGCCAGTCCGCTCACCTGAGACATGAGCTGCTCTTGTGCTCTAGCACGCTCCTGTTCGATTTCAGCGGCTGCGGCAGCCTTCACTCGCTCTGCCTCAGAAACAGCTGCCTGCTTGGCCTCTTCTATCACGGCCTGAGCGCGCTTATTCGCTGCCTCGATAATCCCTGCGGCTTCTCGCTTGGCCCCTGCCATCTGCTCGATGGCACGCTGCTGAGCCAGCTCTAAATCATGACCCGCACGATCAGCGGCCGCCAAGCCGTCGGCAATTTTATTAGCCCGCTCAGCCATGGCTGCGGTGATCGGCGGCCAGACATAGCGCATGCAAAAGGCCACAAACGCCACAAAGGCGATGAGCTGCCCTATCAACGTGAGATTAATGTTCACTTCGTGCTCCTGTGGTGCTCAGGGGCGCTAACGGGCGCCCTGCAGAAAAACGGAAGATTAGCCCGCTACCACAAAAATCAGATACATCGCGATGCCCACACCGATAATCGGGATAGCATCGACGAGGCCTGCGCCCAAAAAGAATGTTCCCTGCAGTTTTGGTGCCAGCTCCGGTTGTCGTGCAGAGCCCTCGATCAACTTACCGCCGAGGATGCCTACACCGATGGCTGCCCCCATTCCACCGAGGCCCATCATGATAGCGGCGGCAACGTATATCAGTTCCATGGTTGTCTCCTAAAGTACTAAGGTTTGAATCAGTGATCTTCGTGTGCCATAGAGAGGTACACGATTGTTAAAACCATAAAAATAAATGCCTGAAGTGTGATCACCAGGATATGGAAAATCGCCCAGCCAATTTGCAATAGCGCTGCAGGCAGTATCCAGAACACGCCTACTCCAAAGAGCGCCGCAATCAAAATAAAAATCATCTCGCCGGCATACATATTGCCAAACAGGCGCAACCCGAGCGAAAAAGGCTTGGCAAGCAAACCAACCACCTCCATAAAGAGGTTGACGGGAATAAACAGCGGATGATTAAAAGGGTTCAGCGTCAGCTCTTTAACGAACCCAAAACCCTTTACCTTAATGGAGTAGAACAGCATTAATACGAATACGCCTATCGCCATCCCCATTGTAATATTGGGGTCGGTGGAAGGCACAATTTTCTGATACTCCACGCCGGCAAGCATCAAACTATGCGGGACGAGATCTACCGGGATCAAGTCCATGAGGTTCATCAGAAACACCCACACAAATATGGTTAGTGCAAGCGGGGCGATCAATGGGTTCCGGCCATGAAAGGTGTCTTTAACCGTGTTGTCGACAAACTCCACGACCATCTCAACGAAATTGACCAGGCCAGAGGGCACGTCGGCACTCGCTTGCTTCGCCACGCGGCGAAATAGCCAACAAAAAATGAGGCCAAGCCCCACAGACCACAGCATGGAGTCTACGTGAATGGCATTGAATCCCATCGCAGCGATTTCATCGGCTCCATGCGCCATGGTCCACTCCCCGCTGGCCCGAACAACCGTGCCGTCATAACGCTCATACCCGCCCGGCAACTTCCCATAGGTAAGATTCGTCAAGTGGTGGACGATATATTCGGATACGGTTTGACTGTCGCCGTTTGCCGCCATTGTCGAGGTCATGCTCCGCGCGCCCTAGTTGGCGCTCAATTGATCATCGTTCATTAGGGGCAGAACCCCAAACGAGTTTTTATCCGTGCCTGACAGCCAGCGCTGAAGGCAATAACAGCGCCATCGCGCTTCCCGATATGACTGCCACCGGCTCGCTCTCCGGACGCAAGGCAAACAGCATGCCAAAACACGTCGCCGCCAGGCTATACCGAACCAGCCCAAACCATATTGGGCTTAGCGCCGAGCGCGCTGACGTGAGGCCCAGCACCAGCCAAAAAGTTGGCAACAACACGCACACACCGCCCAGCAACATGTCCAGAGAAGTATGAAAGCCCCGGAAAAAACCGGTGATGGCTGCCACTGCTACAACGCTCGCCGCTGTGATCACCACTGCCCTCAAAAGGCGTTTTCTAGTGGTCACGAAGGGCCCTGTAGCATCGTGTCTGGCCAAGATAAACCCAGCCCCCCTTACATGCGGTGGGGAGTGTAGTGGAAAGGCTTAAACCCTTCAACTCGTTGCATTTAATCGAATCCTTTCAATACGCCATCCAACTCCTCGAGGGTGGTGTAATGAATCTCCAGCGTGCCGCGCCCGCTCTGCTGGTGTCGGATCCTTACCTTAGCTCCAAACCGGTCGCTGAGATCCTGCTCCAGACGGCTGATGTTGGGGTCAGTTGCTGTCGCAGGCTTTTTGTCGTGGCCCCAACCTCTGACTAAGGTCTCGGTCTGTCTCACTGACAGGCCCCTCTTTGCAACCTGCATGGCTGCGCGAACCTGATCACCCCCCTCCAGAGCCAGTAGCACCTTCGCATGCCCCGCCTCAAATTCACGGCGCTCCAGCATGGCTAACACGTCACTCTGCAGATTTAACAGTCGCAGCAGATTGGCTACCGCGGGACGGGACCGCCCCACCGCTTGCGCTATTTGCTCCTGACTCAAACCAAATTCATCCTGCAAGCGCTTTAAGCCCAAGCCTTCCTCTACCGGATTGAGGTCTTCTCTTTGAATATTTTCAATGAGCGCAATCGCAATCGCTGCCTCATCGGAAACGTCTTTAACAACTACCGGAACGCTCGCAAGCTTTGCCAGCTGTGCGGCCCGCCATCGTCTCTCGCCAGACAGGATTTCAAACTGACTGCCCGCAACGGGCCTCACCACTATGGGTTGCAGTATGCCTTGGGCGCTAATGCTGTCCGACAGCGTTTTCAGGGCCTCCGTTTCAAATTCTCTCCGCGGTTGATATTTGCCTCGCTGAAGCTTCTCGATCGGGAGTTCCGTCCTGGGCAATTGGACGGTAGTGGATGGCGCTTCTTCCGGAACATCGGGCCGCGGCTGGTTGATGAGCCCGGACCCCAGCAGTGCTTCGAGCCCACGATTAAGCTTCCGCTTCTGCACCATTAAGTTGTTTCCTTTTGACTCTGTTCTTGTCTGCGCATGAACTCCCCAGCCAGGGCCATATACGCGGTTGCGCCTCTGGACAATCGATCATAGACGATTCCCGGTAAGCCGTGGCTGGGTGCTTCTGCCAGGCGCACGTTGCGAGGTATCACCGTTCGGTACACGAGGGCCTCGAAATGCTGATACAGCTGTTCGGACACTTCATTGGTAAGTGCATTACGCGGGTCATACAAAGTTCGCAAAATACCCTCTAATTTCAAGTTGGGGTTAACGGAAGCTTTAACCGTATCGATGGTCTCCAACAGAGCAGACAGGCCCTCAAGCGCAAAGTATTCGCATTGCATGGTGATTAATATCGAATGCGCGGCAACCAACGCATTCAGGGTCAACATGTTAAGAGAAGGCGGACAGTCGATGATGACAAAGTCGTAATGGCTCTCGCCTGAGGAGAGCGCTTGCTTCAGCCGTTGCTCGCGATCTCCGACTGTGAGCAAGGCGACCTCAGCAGCTGTCAGATCGCCGTCAGCTGGAACACAGTCGAAACCCAGCGTCTCAAGTTGACTGACCACCTGATTTAGTGGTTGCTGCTCTACGAGCAATTCGTAGGCAGTTGATGATAATTCACCCTTGCTCAGGCCAACTGACACCGTCGCGTTGCCCTGTGGGTCCATATCCACGAGCAACACGCGCTTGTTCATGGCTGCCAGCGCTGCGGATAGGTTCACGCTGGTAGTTGTTTTGCCCACCCCGCCTTTTTGGTTGGCAACCGCTATCACTTTCATAGGGCGCGGCCTTGCGATCTTTGAACGATCAACAAATTAAACGACCTGTCGTGGCCGGGGACTGTTATCTCCTCCAGACCTGACAACACCGCACCGCTTGGTAACTTTGCCACCGCGTCGCTTGAGGAGTCTGTGCTCATAGCAAATAGTATTCCCTGTGCGCCAAGCACATGATCTACTCTGCGAACAGTTGTCGATAAATCGGCAAACGCTCTTGTTAGTACCGCATCATATCGTTTGCTTGGCCGCCAAGACTCGACCCTTACTGTTTCCACGTCGATATTAGATAACCCCAATTCCCTTTTCACTTGCAAGAGAAACCGCGTTTTCTTTCCATTACTGTCGAGTAAGGTATAACTCGTCTCCGGGTCGGCAATGGCGAGGGGGATACCGGGCAAACCCGCCCCAGTGCCAACGTCCAACCGTCTCCGTCCTGACAGAAAGGGCAGTATCGAGAGGCTCTCTACGATGTGCCGGCTCAACATCTCATCCCGCGCCCGAACCGCTGTGAGATTGTAGGTTCGATTCCATTTTTCAAGCAGGTTCAAGTAGCCAAGAAACTGCATTACCTGAGGCTGGGAGACCGCTATACCAATAGCTGCGGCGGCCGCACTAAGCAAGTCAACTTCTGATTCAGCCATTCGCGGTTGCGCGCGACGCCCTTCCAAGTTCTCGCTTCTTCAAGTGAACCAATAACAGAGAGAGCGCAGCCGGGGTCACGCCGGGAATTCTCCCCGCCCGCGCTAGGCTTGTCGGGCGAATTTCCGTCAGTTTCTGACAAATCTCGTGGGATAGACCGTCAACTCCGTAGAAGTCGAGATCTACCGGTATCATCATTTGTTCATGCCGCTGCAAGCGTTCAATATCTTGCTGTTGCCGATCGATATAACCCGCATATTTGAGTTGAATCGCCACCTGTTCTGCCACCGCTTCCGACACCGACATTTCAGGTGGCGCGATTTCAGCCAAAATCGAGTGATCAATTTCAGGGCGCTTGAGTAAATCAGCCAGCGAGTACTCCCGCGTCAAGGGCGTAGAGAGCAAGGAAGACAGTCGATCAGCTGCGTCCGAGCTGGCCTGAATAAAAATCTGATCCAAACGTGTCCGCTCTCGAGTAATGGCCTCTCTCTTATCCAGAAAATGCTGCCACTGCTCATCGCCCACCAGACCCAACAGGCGACCCTGTTCCGTCAAGCGCAAGTCCGCGTTGTCCTGCCGTAACTGCAGGCGGTACTCCGCCCTGGAAGTGAACATGCGATAGGGCTCATTGGTACCGAGCGTGACTAAATCATCAATCAGTACCCCCATGTAAGCCTCGTCGCGACGCGGTTCCCAGGGCTCCCGATCTTGTGAGTGACGGGCAGCGTTTACCCCCGCTATCAGCCCTTGAGCCGCCGCCTCCTCGTACCCCGTGGTGCCATTAATCTGACCCGCAAAAAACAAGCCCTTAATCGCCTTGGTTTCCAGGCTATGCTTTAGATCTCTGGGGTCAAAATAATCGTACTCGATGGCATAGCCAGGACGCGTAATCGTGGCTGACTCGAGACCTTTTATCGACCTGACAAGACTGAGCTGTACGTCAAAAGGTAAAGAGGTAGAAATGCCGTTCGGATACAGCTCCGTTGAGGAAAGCCCCTCTGGCTCAATGAAGATCTGGTGAGAGGATTTGTCTGCAAAACGGTGAATCTTGTCCTCAATACTGGGGCAGTAACGTGGTCCCACTCCTTTTATTGCGCCACCGAATAAAGGAGACCGATCGAGGCTGGCGCGAATGATCTCATGGGTTTGTTCATTGGTCTCCGTGACCCAACAGCATCGCTGCTCCGGGTGATCTTCGCGCCGACCCATGAGGGACATCACGGGGCGCGGCTCATCGCCCCACTGCTCGGTCATCACTGCAAAATCAACGCTTCGGGCATCTATTCTGGGAGGCGTTCCTGTCTTCAGTCTGCCTACCCGGGGAGCAATCTCGCGCAGCCGATCAGCAAGGCCGACTGATGCGGCATCCCCCATTCTCCCACCTGACGTGTTTTCTTCACCGACGTGTATTTTGCCGTGGAGAAAAGTGCCGGCGGTTAAGACAACGGTATGGGCAAAGAAAGTGATTCCGGTTCGGGTTTTCACGCCACTGGCCCGGTCTCCGGTAATCACAATATCCTCGACGGCGTCCTGGAATATTTGTACGCCAGGTGCTGTCTCAAGCATCGAACGGATCGCAGTGCGATAAAGCCCTCTATCGGCTTGTACTCGCGTCGCTCTGACCGCAGGTCCTTTCCGGCTATTCAAGGTCCGGAACTGTATGCCCGCGATATCCGTTGCCCGTGCCATCACTCCGCCCAGGGCATCTACTTCCCTTACCAAGTGGCTTTTGCCGATTCCGCCGATTGCCGGGTTACAGGACATTTGACCTAGTGCATCAATGGCGTGGGTGATCAACAGAGTACGAGCGCCTGCTCGCGCAGCAGCAAGCGTTGCCTCGGTGCCGGCGTGGCCGCCACCCACAACGATGACGTCGAAACTGTCGGGATGCTTCATTGCAGTGCCGTAGGAAAAGAGAAAAAGGCCGGTGAGTATAAACGCCGGCGGTACTTCAATGAACACAAGTATTTTGAATTACTTCAGTATTACTAAACTAAATATATATTGTTAAAAAAGAGTACTTAAATACTGTTGTTATTAAGGAATTATTTCTAGTGGAAAACTAGAATTTTAATATTAAATTCATGCGGTTACATGATGGTGATCCTCTGTACATCTGTCTGTGTTGGTCTGTTTAGACTGGTCATAACGTGTGGACCGTTCTCACTAATTAGCACTCTTATTTTAGGGAGCGATTTCATCCCCAACCCTGATGGTGAGTTGTTAACGTCCTTATGCAACGCGCAGCCCTAGTCAGCCTAGGTATTTGGTATACCGTATATAAGCTGCGCATAACTCTGAATAGTTGAAAGAACGCCCCATTTCGGCGCAAACCACTGGGCCATTAAATTTTTTGAAAGTCTTGCGCGAGCGGGAGTATGAGGCTATTTGCCAATGCAAAAGGACGAGAAAATCTCACCCAGCAAATCATCGGCATTGAACTTACCGGTGATCGAGCCTAATGCTTCGTGCACTTTGCGCAGGTCTTCTGCCAGTAACTCACCCGCGCCAGACCGTCCAAAACTGGCCGAAGCTTCCAATAGTAATGAATGCGCTCGGTTCAGGGCGTCGATGTGTCGCTCCCTGGCACTAAACGGCGTAGATGGGGAATCGCGTGCGAATCCCAAACCCGCCAAAATGCTTGAGATCAACTCATCGAATCCAGCACCGCTGATAGCGGAGACAGCGAGGGTGTTAGGATGCTCGGGCACTTTCCCAGGAGGGCGTCCAGATAGATCGATTTTGTTGAATGCTCTCAGAACAGGGATACCACTTGGTGTAGCTGCAGGTGCATGTGAGTCGGCGGCGTCATCGATAATCTCAATAATCAAGTCAGCTGATTCCATCTCGGCATAAGCCCTATTCACGCCCTCTTGCTCGATAGCGTCCTCGGCGTCACGCAGCCCTGCCGTATCAGCCAGCTGGATTGCTACGCCTTCAAGATCGATATGTTGTCGTATCACGTCTCTAGTTGTTCCCGGGACGTCAGTGACGATCGCGATGGCATCTTTTGACAGGCAGTTCATTACACTACTTTTTCCCGCGTTGGGTTGCCCAGTCAGGACGACTTTCGCCCCCCGTCGCATCAGCGCCCCTTGTCGGGCATTGGAAATCAGGTCAGTCAGATCCTGATCGCAGCGTGATAGCGCCTCAATGATATGGCCATCACTGAGAAAGTCGACTTCTTCTTCTGGGAAATCGATAGCGGCTTCGACAAAAACGCGCAGGTTGATAAGCTCAGCTGCAACGGCCTGCACAGCGGACGAAAACTCACCCCTGAGAGAGGCCGCTGCTTGCTTTGCGGCCTGTTGCGTGGGTGCGTCGATCAAGTCCGCCAAACCTTCAGCTTGGATTAGGTCCATCTTGTCGTTTAGAAACGCTCGCTCCGAGAACTCTCCTGGCCGTGCCAATCGAGCCCCGTTGTCGAGACATGCTTTTAGTAAAAGCTCAGTGATGACAACACCGCCATGACCGTGTAATTCCGCAATGTCTTCCCCAGTAAACGAGGCCGGACCCTTAAATAGCAGTGCAAGCCCCTGGTCGATAGGTTCCCCGGCCGCACTCAAAAAATTGCACAAAACGGGCGTCTTGGGTTGGATTCGTCTGGCCGCTATCGCTTCGGCGATAACCCAGGCTCTGGGGCCTGAGACGCGCACCACGCTGACCCCCCCTCTTCCGGTGGGTGTGGCAATAGCGGCAATCGTGTCTTGATCCAACGCACCCCTGACTTTGGGCATCGGAAATTTCGTCGCCATCAGGCTAGATGGTACCGTTCTCAATCTTGCGATTGATGATGTATTGCTGTGCCATCGATAAAAGATTGTTAGCCAGCCAGTAGAGCACGAGACCAGCCGGGAACCACAGGAAAAAGAAAGTGAATACGATAGGCATCCATTGCATGATTTTTGCCTGCATTGGATCCGGTGGGGCGGGATTCAGTTTTTGCATGTAGTACATGCTGGCGCCAATCAGAATGGGCAGGACAAAGTAAGGGTCCATCACCGACAAGTCATCTATCCAAAGCGCGAAGGGAGCTTGTCGGAGTTCTACGGATTCCATCAACACCCAGTACAGAGCGATGAACACTGGCATCTGGACGAGGATAGGAAGGCACCCTCCTAACGGATTGATTTTTTCCTTTTTATACAGCTCCATCATCGCTTGTGACTGCTTTGCTTTATCGTTTGCGTAGTCTTCTCTGATGGCCAGGATGCGCGGCTGTACTTTCCTCATTCGGGCCATTGATTTGTAACCCGCAGCAGATAGCTGAAAAAAAGCGAGCTTGACGATGAACGTAAGAATAATGATTGCCACGCCCCAATTCGTGACCATTGATTGGATGAAGGTCAGCAACCAGAACAGGGGCTGAGCAATCCACCAAAGCCACCCGTAGTCGACCACGAGATCGAGGTGGGGCGCCAAGCTCGATAAGACGCCTTGGTTTTTTGGCCCCACATAAAGCTGATTGCTAATGGTTATGCGGTCATCGGGGGCCAACGAAAGAGCGGGTCCGGTGTAGCCGATAATGTTAAATCCATTGCCGGTATGACGCGTTCGGTACCGGTATGTTCCATTAGGATCGGGCACCCATGCACTGACAAAGTAGTGCTGTAGCATGGCTACCCAGCCGCCTTCTAGATCAGCTTTAAAGGGGGCATCTGCCATCTCTTCGAAGTCGAACTTCTCGAACCGGTGATCGGGATGGGTCAGTGCAGAACCCAAAAAGGGGCGCATGCCCATGCCGGAGTCGCTCGACGTGGGCGCTGGGGAGCCATCCCTCTTAAGTTGTGCAAAAGGAGTGATTAATGCCTCTGAAGCGGAGACGTTGTGAACTTCGTGGTGTACGGTAATCGTGTGGCTGCCGGGTTCAAAGGAGAAGATTTTGCGAACAGCAGTCGGGCCGTCGCCGGCGTAGCGCAGAGTTACCTCCAGCGGCTCGCCATTGTTGAGTTGATAGTGCGTTTCTTCGGAGCGATACGCCGCCCTCTCCGCGCGATCGATACCGTCGCGACCTACTAGCCCGGATTGAGCAATGTAAGTGCGATTACCGTTTCGCTCTAACAAGACGAACGGGTCAGAGGGGTTCCCCAAAGTTTTCGGGTAGTCTTTAAGTGCAGCGCCCACAACATCTCCGCCAACCAAGTCGATTATGACCAGCAACACATCTGTTTCGACACGGACGACCGATCCCGTGCTCGTGGACGGTGCGCTGAGGTCTGGGTCAGCCAGAGCGGGGGCAATGTCCTCCGTGGTGGGTAGGTCCGAGGATGCGGCTTGTGTTGGCGATGCCGCTGTGTCGTTACCGAGAAATGACCCGATCTCAGGTACGGCCGTTTCCACCATTGCAACGGGCATCTGTGGTTTTTGTAGTTCACTGCTAAAGCGAGTCCACTCACCCAGAAGCATGAGCCCCAGCAGGACGCTGGCTGCGATCAAGGCATATCTAGGGATGTCCATGGTTAGGGCCTCTGTGAGATTGTTGATGCGCACAACGCTGCGGCACAGGATCGTGGCCACCCTCGCACCATGGGTGACAACGTGAAAGCCTTCGGGCCGTCAGCCAACAGCCCGCTAGGGTACCGTGGGTCTTCAGGGCGTCAATGCCATATTGCGAACAAG
>CAXPOA010000111.1:0-3572 GCA_964218505.1 Luminiphilus sp. | reverse complement strand
AGCCCTCCCTTGAAGGATACAGAAAACGCTTCGGAAGCTTTGGCAAGATGATCGCGCCCATGCCGCACCGATATCGACGCTTGATTGATCTTGAGACGATCACCATTGGCGGGCGCTACTGGCAGGTAATAGTCGGCTCCGGCCACTCCCCAGAACATGCCTGTCTATACTGCCCCGGACTGAAGGTGCTGATATCGGGAGACCAGGTACTGCCTCGCATTACCCCAAACGTGTCGGTATTCCCGACCGAGCCCGAGGGCAATCCCTTGGAAGAGTGGCTCGATTCCACGGCGCGGCTTATAAATATCTTGCCCGCAGATGTACTGGTCTTGCCGGCCCACCAAACCCCCTTTTACGGGCTTCATATTCGTCTCAATCAGATAATCGATGGCCACCGGGTTGGGCTGCAATCGACTTATGAGTACTTGGGAGCATCCAAACGGGTCATCGACTGCTTCCCTGCGCTCTTCAAGCGAGAGATAGGTCCAGAGTTGTTGGGGCTCGCGACAGGGGAGACCCTTGCGCACCTAAATCTGCTGTGGCATCGAGGCAATATTTCTAAAACCACAGATGAATCTGGTGTAAATTGGTATCTCCAAAATCCTGACGCGCGTTTTATAGACACCGATGAACACGTTCCTGTCGCGACTTAAGGCTTACCTTTTCCGGATCTACTACCGGATCATCAATAAAAAAGCTTGGCATGACTCGCCCGTCGCAACGCACCTGAAGGTCAGTAATCTGCTGAGTCCCGGTGCGGTCGATCAACTGCGCGCAAGGATGTACCACGGGGAGGCGGACCGCCCCTTAATTATTTACTTTCACGGCGGTGGCTGGGTGATTGGAAACCTTGATACCCACGATCCTTTCTGCCGGTCACTGGCTGATGCCTCCAAATCTACGATTATGTCAATTGACTACCGCTTGGCACCGGAACATGTCTTTCCCGCAGCTCACGATGACTGCCTAGCAGCCGCCGATTGGATCCTGGCGAATCTCAATACCTTAGCGCCCAACAATGGCAAAGTGGTTCTCGCTGGCGACAGTGCCGGCGGCAATCTGACCGCGTGCACGGCGGCAACGCTTATCAGTGAGCCAAGACTGGTTGGCACCATCATGATCTACCCCGCCACAGAGCACTATCTGAAAGGTTTCCCCTCATTCAGAGAGCATGCGAAATCAAAACCGCTTACGGCGCCGATCATGCGATGGTTCATTGACACGTATCTGGGTGATACGGCACCGGCGGCAACCGAAGCAAAACAAGTATTCGTCAACCGGCGTACTGACTACAAGGGCTTTCCCAGATCACTGGTAGTCACCGCGGAGCGTGATGTACTTCGGGACGACGGCAGGCGTCTCGGGATTACCCTGCGCCAAGCGGGGGTGGATACTACCTACCATCACTATGCCGATGAGGCGCATGGCTTTGCCTGTTCTGAAGGCCCCACCGAAGGGCATCAGCACTTCATCAGGCTAGCCGTAGACTGGCTGGAACCACTCAGGTCTAGGCACTGATCCGGTCGAGCACTGAAGCGACGTCCCCCTCAGTAAGCAGACGGGGTGACACATAACCATCGCTCTCTTCAACCGCCCGGCTAATCAACAGTGGATAGTCTTTTTTACTGATAGCATCGCAGGTTGTTGGCAGGTTTGAGTTGACTCCCAGCAGTTCAATGGCGTCTATGACCCTCGCAGCCGCATCGGATTGAGCAGCATCGATGCCAATAAGCGGTCCAAGCTCTGCCAATTTGGCTTCAGCACAAGGGCCATAGACCCGAAGCAAATGCGGCATAACCATGTTATTGGCGACACCATGAGGCAAGTGATATAGCGAGCCCAATTGATGGGCAATCGCGTGGATGGCGCCGACGTTTACCTGATTGATGGCGACGCCCCCGTAATAGGCTGCCACAGCCATACCCAATCGCGCCTCAGCGTTGTCCGGCTCTGCCAGCACTCTGGGTAGCCATTCAAAGACTCCTTGAATGCACATGCTCGCGGTTTCTCGGCGAGTTCCTCGTTCCCACCGACCGATATAGGCCTCTACGCCATGGGTCAACGCGTCCATACCCGTCGCAGCCGTAATCATTGGGGGCAGGCCGAGCATCAGATCTGGGTCCAGCGCTACTGCCCTCGGGAGCATGGCGGACCCACTAATAACGTTTTTACTGTGATCATTCTCATCGGTGATAACAGCGCCCATCGTCGCCTCGCTGCCGGTGCCCGCTGTCGTAGGGATTACATAAATTGGGGCTGCGTCCTCAGGCGCCTTTTGAAAACCAACCCAGGACTCGGGCTCACTGTCGGCTTCTGCCATAAGGGCGATCATTTTGGCTGCATCTATGGAAGAGCCACCTCCAACAGCCAACACCGCGGTCGCATTTCCCGACTTCAATGCCTCCGCACCCTCCCTGACATGGGTAAAGGTGGGGTCTGGCTTGACGCCGTCATACCAGTGGAGGCGCACACCTTTTGAAGACAGTGGGGCAACCGCGCTATCAGCCAATCCCAGCTCTCGCAAGGGACCGTCCGTAACCACCAGCACATCCCGATGACCACTCTCGGCAATTCGATTGCAAAGGTGGCCGGTACTGCCCGCTCCAATAAAAGCAAAGTGGGGTGACGTCGCCTTTGAGCCGACCAACAGCTTCGCCAAGCTGATTCTGAAGTGCCACATAGCCTGTCGTAGAAACATGGGTTTTGCCATGGCCTATCCTCCTGATGTGTTTCCTGCACGGCCCAGACCGCAGACAGCCTCGGCGACTTTTTCTCCACTGTAGCGCAACCGAACGGTGGGTTATGCTGACACTAGGCTAGGAGTTTCTAATGGACAGAAGATACATAGATATCGAAGACAGCGACACCCTTGTGTTACGAACCGACCTCGCGCCCGCACCAGGTCCTGAGGAGGTGCTGATTGCGGTAGATTTTGCGGGAGTCAATCGGGCCGATGTTCTCCAACGTATGGGGCTTTATCCGGTACCAGAGGACGCTTCTCCTATCATGGGACTAGAGGTATCGGGCACCGTCGTTGATGTAGGCAAGGACATCCATCGGTTTAAAACTGGCGATAAGGTATGCGCTCTAGTCCATGGCGGCGGCTACGCGAGCCATGCCATCACCCGGGAAGATCACGCCTTTCTGCTTCCCAGGGGTCTGACGACCAGAGATGGCGCTGCGCTTCCAGAGGCGCTGTTAACCGTATGGCACAACGTCTTCAATCTGGGCAATTTGCGACCCGGCAGTACCCTGTTAATCCATGGGGGTAGCAGTGGCATTGGAACAATGGGTGTCCAGATGGGCCTCGCTTTCGGAGCCAGAGTTATCGCCACCGCCGGCGGGGAGCAAAAATGCCAGCGCGTGAGGGAACTGGGTGCTGAATTTGTCGCGGATTACCTAGCAGGTGACTTAGCTCAACAGATCGACACAGCAGGATATAACGGCAAGATCGATGTAATACTGGATATAGCCGGTGGCGATTTCGTTGCCGTAAATCTTGCTCTTGCAGCACCCGATGCCCGAATCGTGTGCATCGGAGTGATGCGCGGTGCGAAGGCTGAAATCGATTT
>CAXPOA010000110.1:0-2650 GCA_964218505.1 Luminiphilus sp. | reverse complement strand
CACTTTGAGCGCCATCACCAGGGTTGGGTCGATATTGATCCCCGCCGGCACCGTCTGATGATCAATGGTCTCGTGGAGAAGCCGATCGTTTTTACCATGGAAGAATTGATGCGAATGCCCAGTGTATCGAGAATGCACTTTTTGGAATGCGGCGCGAATACCGCGCTTGAGTGGGGCAACTCGGCGGTGCCAACGGTTCAATACACTCACGGCATGTTGTCCGGGTCAGAGTGGACCGGCGTGCCGTTGTCCTTGCTGCTGGAACGAGCAGGTTATGACCATGGAGCCAAGTATTTGTTGGCCGAGGGTGCTGACGGATCGAGTATGACGCGCACCATCAACATGGAAAATGCGCTGGATGATGCGATTGTTGCCTACGGACAAAATGGGGAAATGCTCCGACCGGAACAGGGCTACCCGCTGAGGTTGGTGGTACCCGGTGTGCAAGGGGTCTCCTGGGTCAAGTGGCTTCGCCGTTTGGAGGTAGGGGACATGCCTTACGCGACCAAGGATGAGGCCAGTCATTATGTCGACTTAATGCCTGATGGACAGCAGCGCCAGTACACGGCGATACAGGAAGCGAAGTCGGTGATAACGGCACCGTCCGGTGGTCAAAAGCTGCAAAAGCGCGGTTATTACAGCATTACCGGACTAGCCTGGTCTGGGCGTGGCTCGGTGACCAAGGTAGAGGTTTCGGTTGATGGTGGGCGTAATTGGCGCGAAGCCCGACTGGATGGTCCAGTTCTACCGAAAATGCTAACGCGTTTTCATGCTGACTGGGTTTGGCAGGGGGAGTGTGCGTTACTGCAGAGCCGAGTTCATGACAGCACGGGGTACATCCAGCCTCAGCGCGCTGACTTGGTTGCTGTGCGAGGCACGCGTTCGATCTACCACAACAACGCCATTCAGACATGGCGGGTGAAGCCTGATGGGGAGGTCGACAATGTGCAATTGGGCTAGATCGCTGCTTGCTTTTGGCCTGATGGTGCATATGCCGCTCGCCCTCGCAGTAGACTACCCCGCAGAACTTTGGCGATTGGGGCGGGAGGCAACATCCGAAGAGGTCGCCGCCTGGGATATCGATGTCAGACCCGATTTTGCTGGTCTTCCACCGGGTTCGGGTTCCGTGGAAGAGGGTGAGATTTTATGGCTCGATAAATGCTCGGTTTGTCATGGAGACTTTGGCGACTCCAATGAGGTGTTCTCACCGATTGCGCTGGGCAATGTGACGGATGAGGACATCAGCTCGGGACGGGTCGCGGCTTTGACGGATCCCGCAGTGGTGCGTACGACTCTGATGAAAGTAGCCACCCTATCGACACTATGGGATTACATCAATCGGGCGATGCCCTGGAATGCGCCTAAGTCACTTCAGGTGGATGAGGTCTATGCGCTGGTGGCCTATCTATTGCAGCTGGGTTACATCGTTGATTATGACTTTGTTTTAAGCGACGCAAATATCGCTGAAATACAAGAGCTAATGCCCAACAGAAATGGCATGACCACGGAGCACGGGTTGTGGTCGGTTGGAGGTATACCGGATGTTGTGGGCTCGGCGTGCACCAAGAATTGCGAGGTGGATGTTACGGTGACCTCCTATCTTCCTGACTACGCGATGAATGCCCATGGCAATTTGAAAGATCAGGTCCGGGACTACGGCCCATTTACCGGGATTCAAACGGCTCCGGTGGAAGACATAGCAGCGCCTCAGCATGAGAACGAAAACGAAAAACCTGAAGCTGCGCTGGCTGCCAATGGGTGCTCTGGATGCCATGGGTTGGACAGGGCTCTGGTGGGACCGGCGTTTACTGCTATCAAGGCGCGCTATCAAGGTCAGGATGCGGCGGAGTATTTGACCGACAAGATCAGGAACGGGGGTGGTGGCGTCTGGGGATCCATCGCGATGCCGCCCATGAGTCAGCTTGATGGTGAAACGCTGGACGAGCTGGTTTCCTGGCTGCTTGAAAACAATTGATAAGAGAGGAGGAGAGCATGAAAGTTGAACCCATAGGAGGTATGGCGCGACGCGAATTTTTGAAGGTTGGAGCGCTTATCGCAGCCGCAGTCGCACTACCTGGAAAATTGTGGGCAGCGGCCACGAAGCCTGATGCCGCTTTTGCGGCCACGGATTTAAACGCTACCTTTGCGGCACTTGGTCAAACGCCGACAGAAAGTGCAGGCATAATCTTTACCACGCCTGACATTGCTGAGAATGGTGCGGTCGTGCCGATTAAAATAGAAGTCGACGAAGCCGTGTTATCCGGTGTCAGCCGGCTCTATGTCATGGTGGAGAAGAATCCGAACCCCATGGCCGCGATGTTTTCGGTTGTTGAGGGCTCAAAGCCTTATATCGAGACGAGAGTAAAGGTAGCGCAAACCTGTAATCTTTATGCGGTAGCAGAGAACGAAGAAGGATTTTTCATGGTGAGTAAAGAGACCAAGGTGACCCTTGGTGGCTGCGGGGGTTAAGGAGAGGGATCATGGCTGGAAAAATTAGAATTCGTGCACAGTTGGATGGTGATACCTGTGAGGTAAAGGCTCTCATGCGACATCCGATGGAAACAGGTCTACGCAAGGATCAGGCGGGAGAGCCGATTCCTGCCAACTACATCGAAGAAGTCACGGTGACACATAACGACAAGGTTGTGAT
>CAXPOA010000109.1:0-10954 GCA_964218505.1 Luminiphilus sp. | reverse complement strand
GCGCCTGCTATCACTCTACGAAGAATATAAACAGACCCATGGCGTTATTGAGCCAGACTGGGTGAGCGGCTATTGAGGAGGGCGTTGGCGTTACTCAAAGCGCTCAAAAAAAGTCTTGTGTGCCTTTGGCAACGTTCCCTGACGGCTCGTTAGTTCCGTTTGCACGAACTCCAGACTCGGTCTTTGCAGACCGCGATATATCCTGCCAACCATTGCTCTGGCGGCAGTCCCCGGCCATTGTGCAGGCAAAAGATCATCGGGCAGGGATGTATCTCTTAGCAAGATCCGACGGTACTCGTGAATAAGCAAGAGGCGAGCGTGAAATGCGCTTATCGGGGCTGGGGTGCGGCCTTTGTCCAGTGCTTGAAGCAGAGGCTTGAACTGTTCAACGAAGTTGTTGTAACGAAGCGCTAGCTGACCGAGGTCCCAGTAAAGGTTTACCGTCTCTTTGAGATCCTGTTTGGTGGTGATTGCATTCGTTTCCGCATCCATTACGATAACTCCGTCCCTCAAATCAAATTCGTCCAACACATCACGTATTGAGGCCGCGTCGCCTCCCGGACGAGCGAAGGTACCTGAACTGATGGCGCGAAATCCCAGCCAGTTCAAGCTACGTCTAAAGTTTTCTCTTTTTTCATCCGGGACATTGACTGGTAGCAGGATCTGCCATCGACCGCGCCAGTTATCACTTTGAGACGTGTAAATGCGTTGAGCGGCACGCTGATATTCCTGCCCGCCAGACGAGGTCAGCTGATAAAAACTTCGACGCCCCTCGCGTTCGACGCTCAACCAACCCTCTTTCACCAGACGGAAAACCGAGGTGCGCACGAGGCGATCATTCACGCCAAGTTCCTCCAGAGCGTGGATGAGGCTACCTAGCCATATCTCTTTTCCGTGTTGGGAGACGACATCGCCGAAGAGGGTGATGATCAGGGATTTGGCCCGTATGGGTTGTCGGGCCTTGAAGTCGGCAAGAATGGGATCAAGGGCGCGTTGGAAACTCATGTCGGAACTCTATCGCAGAAAAAATCTAGACAACACAATTTTGATACAAAAAAGTTGGAAATACTCGTAATAGTGTATTACTTTGTGTGCATAAGGACGATAACAAAGGAACTCTTGTGGCGAGTGCCCCGAGGCTAACTTCTCTCGACGCAGTGCGGCAGCTCTCTGGTGATGCCCTGGTGTCGCTGCAGCTTGAGAGATTGCGTCAAACGCTGACTCATGTGTATACGAATTCGCCGGTGTATAAGGCCAAATTTGATGCCGCTGGCGTCTCCCCTAACGATCTCACAGACTTGTCGGATCTCTCAAAATTTCCGTTTACCACAAAAGACGATCTGAGGGAGCACTATCCCTTTGGACTCTTTAGCGTCCCCATGAATCAGGTAGTCAGGGTTCACGCCTCCAGTGGTACAACCGGGAAGCCAACGGTTGTTGGCTACACACAAGGCGACATCGATCACTGGGCAACCTGCGTAGCCCGCTCTATTGAAGCGGCGGGTGGGCGACCGGGTGACCGGGTTCAGGTGGCCTATGGCTATGGCTTGTTCACCGGAGGACTGGGCGCCCATTACGGCGCCGAAAAGCTGGGATGTACCGTCATTCCTATGTCGGGTGGGCAGACTGAAAAGCAGGTCCAGTTACTGCGGGATTTCGAGTCAGACATCATCATGGTGACGCCTTCTTACATGCTCAATATCGCCGATGAAATAGAGCGACAGGGCATGGATCCCTCAGCGCTGAAACTGCGTCTAGGCATCTTTGGTGCGGAGCCATGGACGGATGCGATGCGGAAGGCCATCGAGTCGCGCTTACACATTGATGCTACCGATATCTACGGCCTTTCCGAGGTGATGGGCCCCGGGGTGGCACAGGAATTTGTTGAGAGCAAAGACGGACCCACGATCTGGGAGGATCATTTTTATCCCGAGATTATCGATCCCGATTCAGGCGAGGTTCTGCCCGATGGGGAGGAGGGCGAGCTTGTTTTTACCAGTCTGACAAAAGAGGCTTTCCCGATCATTCGATATCGAACGAGAGACCTCACCACGCTATTGCCGGGCAGTCAGTGTGTAATGCGAAGAATAGCCAAGATTACCGGGCGTTCGGATGACATGCTGATCATCCGTGGTGTGAACGTTTTTCCCTCGCAGATTGAAGAAATACTTCTACAACAATCCGCACTCTCGCCGCATTATCAGATTGATCTCTCCCGGGTAGGCAACATGGATGAGGTGACTCTCCACGTTGAGTCAGCTCCGGCCTCCGTAGAGGCGGGTGCGCAGGCAGAGGATTTGCAAAAACTGATAAAGTCCTATGTCGGAATAAGCTGCCAGGTAACGCTGCATGAGGTTGGCGGCATTCCTCGATCGGAGGGTAAAGCGAAGCGGGTAATAGATCGGCGATAGCAACAGCAATAATCGGATGTGGAGCGGTGCGTGATATCTGAAAAAGGGTCGACTAGTTAAAAAAATATAAACGAGTAAAGCGGTAAAATAACTAATAATCCAAACGTGGATTGAGGAGCACTCCAATGAAGACAACAAAAACCATTTTGTCACAATCCTGTCAGCGGGCGCTGTTCGGAGGGCTGGGTGTTGCCCTGGCCTCCTCACTGCCTGCATTCCCCGCCTATGCGCAGGGTGGGCAGCTTGAGGAAGTGATTGTCACGGCAAACTATCGTGAGGAAAACCTGCAGGACGTTGCGGTGGCGGTGAGCGCTATCAGCGGAGATGAGCTCAATGAGGCCCAAATTTTTGGGCCTACGGAAATTGCTTTTAGAGTTCCCGGGATGGCATACGCCGAATTTGCGCCCGGTCAGGCAATTTTATCGATGCGTGGCGTGAGTTCAGCCGATGACGGTCCGAGTATGGATAACTCGGTGGTGATGTTCCTAGATGGAGTCTACATCGGTTCGATAGCTTCCATTAATCAGGAAATGTTCGACGTAGAGCGCATCGAGGTATTGCGGGGACCGCAAGGTACCCTGTTCGGGCGTAACGCCGTGGGCGGAGCCATCAACGTCACTACAATGAAGCCCTCTCAGGAGGCGAATATCCGCGCAGAGGTGTCGGCGGGCACCAAGGGAAATCTTCGCTACCAGGGTTTGATATCAGGGCCGATAACCGACTCTCTTTCAGGCAAGCTGGTGTTCAATCATCGCGAGCACGATGGTTATGTACGCAACATCATTATGGGTGTCGACCAACAGGATGAAGACGTCACCTCATACCGAGCACAGCTTAGATGGGAAACAGACTCCATGGATTGGCTGCTTTCTGCTGATTACATGGAAGATGAGCGCGAGGATATGGGACGATTCCCGGTATTCGGAAACGGAGGTCCAACCGTTGACAGTTGGAAGGCCTGGGGCGGCGATTTTCGAAAAGTGGCCGCGCCAGCGGGAACAAAAGAGCAGGGCGGCGGCTCGGACCGAGAGGCCTCGGGCTTTAGTCTTCAAGGGGACATCGAGTTTGGTTCGGGGGTCCTTACCTCGATCACTGGATTTCGCAACGCCAAAACCGATTGGGGGATGGCCTCTATTGGTGTAGGCATTCCTGTTGAAATCATCGATGACATAACGCAGGACATCGATACCTTCACTCAGGAATTCCGCTGGACGTCTAATCTGGATGGCCGCTTTAATTATGTAGCCGGCGTTTACTATTTGGATGAAGATTCTGAGCGAACAGAGCAATACAGACTGCTCTTGCCTCAGACTATTGGTGGCGGTGTTTTTGTCGACCCCGGCGCTCAGACCTGGGGTGGCGCACTCGATATAGGTAACGAGGTATCTCGCCAGGAGAATACGACCACCAGTTATGCAGCTTACTTTCAGGGCGATTACGAAATTACCGATGCGTTAACGGCAACCTTCGGTGTGCGATACACCTCTGATGAAAAAGATACGACCACCACTGGCGTCAATTGTGGAAGCGCTGAGGGGCAAGCGAACTTCAGTCAATACTGCGCTGGTGTCGGCGGTAGTCTATCGATCATTCCGCAAACCTTCACGGTAAATGCGAAAGAAACCTGGACTGACGTCTCTCCCAAATTCACGCTGACTTACAATATCAATGATGACGTCATGGTTTATGGCACGGCGTCTTGGGGTTTCAAGAGCGGGGGATTTGGCGGTGGCGCAGGAACCCCTGAACAGGCTTCACGTCCCATTGATCCTGAAGACGTCATCAACTACGAAATCGGCTTGAAGGGTGACTTTCTTGATCGGACTCTGCGACTGAATGCGGCGGCGTTCTACATGGATTACACCGATCTTCAGATCGTTCGCTTTGGGCCGACGGTAGACAACCCTGATTTTGGACAGTTCATCACGGAAAACGTGGGTGAAGCGGAGATTGCAGGTGTTGAAGCTGAGATTACCTGGGCGCCCACCGAAAATTTCCGGTTGTTTGGTAGCTATGCCTACCTCGATACCGCAGTGAGTGATTTCACGATTAACGGCATCGATCCGACAGCCATACCAGGTAACTCCGACTCTCTGCGACAGGCTCCTGAGAACAAGTATTCGCTAGGAGGCGTGGTTGACTTCCCGCTGCCAGGGGGGAGCGTCGTCAGTCTTCGAGCTGATTACTATCACACCGATGAGCAGATCAATGACTACATCAATCAGAACACGAAAATTGATGAGTTTGATTTGATCGACATGAGGCTCTCATGGACCTCTGCCAACGAGGCATGGCAGGTGGCCCTATGGGGTAAGAACATTACCGATGAGCAGTGGGTGTCGCATAGTTACACCATCGGGCCAGGAGTCATTGGTGTATGGGGAGCTCCAGAACTGTGGGGTGTCTCGGTTCGTTATCAGATGTAAGGCATCTTTAGCGCTGCTGGAGGGGCGGCAACGCCCCTCCGGTATTCCCTTTTCTTATCACACCGCTGCTACCGCTTGGTTTTAGAGGCTGGTGGGGGTGGTCTTTTCTCAAGGAGAGGTAAAGGTGTCGAAGCCGATGCTGAGTCCTAAAGTAATACTGTCTTTGGTCTGGCTGGTGCTCAGTCTATTGCTGAGCGCTGGTTGCCAAAAACAAGGATCGGAAACCGTCGAGACGGCCGTTGTTGGCGAGGCCGGCGCCGCTTCCGTGACCATTTATCGTGATGCATATGGCACGCCTCAAGTGTTCGCGGACTCAAACTACGGCGTCTATTTCGGCTATGGCTACGCTGTCGGGCAAGATCGCCTGTTTCAAATGGAGATGCTCAAGCGGACTGCACAAGGTCGAGTAGCGGAGGTGTTGGGAGCAGACTTCTTGAGCCTCGATCAAAAGCTGCGAACCGAGTACAACCATCCTATTGTCAGGGATCAGGTAGACCAATTGGCCCCCCGTGATCTCGAAATTCTGCAGGGTTACGCCGACGGGATGAACGCGTGGATTGAGGAAGTTATCAATCCCCAGAAGAGTCTGCTACCAAAGCCATTTGACGACTATGACTTTTTGCCCAGTCGATGGAATGCCTACGACGTCGCGACAATCTTTGTTGGTTCGATCGCGCATCGCTATGCGGATTTCAACAGTGAGCGCGACAACCTTGAATTTTTGCGGTCGATGGAGGCCAGGCACGGAAAAGAGGGCGCGTGGAATTTATTTAACGCGGTGAAGTGGTTGACTGACGATACCTCCCCAACAACCATCCCGCGGAAGGGTCGTGTGGAACATCGGCCCTTGGTTCGGCCCGGCTATCTTGATGAAAGTGCGAAGCTTCCCTCAATGGCACGGGTTGTGACAGATGTCGATGGCCGTTATGCCGGATTAAGCGCCAATCCTGCTATGCATGAGGCGTTGAATAATCAGATCGCAAGCAATGGCTACCTCGCGCATCCCGATTTTTCTCCCGCCAGTAATTATTGGGCGGTATCTGACGTTAACGATGCTGCTGGTGTTTTGCTGAATGGTCCCCAGTTTGGCTTTTCAGTGCCGAGCTACGTTTATGGTATTGGTTTACACGGTGGCGATTTCGAGGTTGTTGGCAGCACGCTTCTGGCACTACCAACGTTTCTTTTTGCCCACAACAACTACCTGGCATGGGGCAGCACCGCTGGCATCTCTGATCAAACCGACGAATTCTGGCTAACTCTCAGTCCCGAAAATCCAGAGCAGTATTGGCATAACGGCAAGTGGGTCAATTTTAAGAGCTGGGAAGAGCGGATAGCCGTCAAGGATGGGGCTGTAGTGTCGGTGACTGCCAGACGATCGGTCCACGGAATGGTGCTAGCCCATGATCCCGACGCCGGCGTCGCTGTGGCGAGGGCCCGCGCGTGGGAGGGACAGTCAGTTCAGGACTTAATGACCTGGGTATGGCTGGCGACCGATCAGTCGCTGGAACAGGCAGAGCGACGACTGGCAGATAAAACGACAAACATCAATATGTACACCATGGACCGGGCAGGAAACCTTGGTTACGTGCACAGCGGTCGTTATCCCCAACGGGCTGCGGGGCATGATTCCCGTCTTCCGGCGATTGGCGATGGAACGATGGATTGGCAGGGCATGAGACCCTACGACGACAACCCGAAAATGAGACAGCCCGATTCAGGTTTTATCGTGAACTGGAACAACAGACCTTCCGCTGATTGGATCAGCTCGGACCTGTGGTCTTACACTTGGTCGGCCGCAGATCGAGTGCACATTCTTATCGATGAACTGAACCGGGTGCTGGGGTCAGGGGTGGTCGATGTGATCGATATCAACACCCGAAGCTCGTTCGAGGATGTTAATCATCGCTATCTGTTGCCTCTGCTTGAGGTTGCTCGCATCGATTTGATGAAAGACGAATCCAACGGTGCGCGTGTGTCGAGGGTGGCAGACGCTGTTGATCTATTGGTTGCCTGGGATAAATCCTGGCGTGTGGACCAGGATGGGTTTTATGGCCCAGCACCCACCTTGATGGAGGCTTTCGTCGAGGAGCTACAGCGTCAGGTCTTTTGGGATGATGTTGGTGAGGAGGAGTACTACCGCTTCGCCGCCACAAATTACCCAAGCAAGCCGCTGGGAGCATCCTGGGGGACATCGGTCGCGATGCGGGCACTGATCAAATGGCTTGAAGATGTGCGTGGGGGTGACACTCCTCAATTTGATCTTTTGAACGGCGAGTCAATAACGTCAGTGGTTTCAAAAAGCCTGTTACTTGCGTTAGAAAAACTCGATCGAGAGCAGGGTGCTGATATGGCTGGTTGGCGACTGGCAGCCGCCCCCATGGAATGGACGCCGTTTAATTTTCGGGGGGTTCCTCAGGCTGACAGCGACAGCGTACTGAGCTTGCCGGGCTACCAAAACCGGGGCAGTGAGAACAACGTCTTCGTGGCAAACGGAGAGGGAATTGAAGCTCGCGATGTCATTCCTAGCGGGCAGGGTGGACACCGATTGTCCTCTGGCGCAGCCGGCCCTCACTTTGATGATCAGTTCGAGCTATACGAGAACTTTGAATACAAGCCCGTGCCATTTGGGCGTGCAGATATAGAGGCATTAGCTGTTAGCGAGACGGTCATTCCACTGGAGTAGCGTCAGGTTTAGAGCTATTGTTGGCCGAGTCGCCCGCGGGTCATTGACGCAGGCGTAACACCGACGCAAAAAACTGGCGGATGTCTTCCTTGTCGCCAAGAGAAAAGCATCCAGCCACATGTTGATCAGGCCGGACAATGAGCACGCCTCCAGCATCACGATCCACACCGTAATGATCGAAGAGATGATCCCGGTTTGGGTCTGGACAAAAGACCTTGTCGTAGTCGCGCAACTTGAGTTTGCCTTTGTGAGGCCACCATAGATTCGGTAAATCGGTGAACTCGATATCTTCATAACCGCACTGCAACACAACAAGTAGCTCGATGACCGAGTCGATATCATCTGCATTGGGCGTGGCAGAGATAATCGGCGACTCAGAGGCGGCTCCTAGCCAGTTCGATAAGTCATGGATTTTTGAGTCAGCCTTGGCTGGGTCCTTGGCATCAGCGAAAAGAATCAGCCGCCAACGGCCATCGGCGGCAAGCGCTTCGCTGAGTTGCATGGGCCGAGCGTCGGCCAGCCGTAATACACGTGCCGGTGGCAATCGCTGTCCAAGTGTGAGGCTGGATAGGCGTTGGTTAATTGAGTCTGACGCAACAATGATCGAAGGCGGATAGGTACTCTGGGTTCCCGATACGTAGCCGTCAGCGCGGATTAAAGCCTGCTGCAGGGCTGAGCCCTCGTGATCTGTCGCGGTCTCGCTGTCTGTCTCGGAGAAGAGGTTCGCCAGCTCACGATCGAAATCGATCAATTCCTGCGCGATCGCCTGCCGCTCATCGGAATAGGTTCCAAGAAGTGTGGCAGGGCTCTGTTGGCGCAACACCGCCGCGAGCTTCCAGCCAAGATTAAAGCTGTCGTGCATCGACACATTCATGCCCTGACCTGCTTTGGGGCTGTGGGTGTGACAGGCATCGCCAGCAATAAAGGCGCGAGGATGGGCGCGCTGATCCTCTTACATGTGTCTCGAGTCAAAATGCGGGGCGAGTCGCTGACCCACTTCATACACCGACCACCAGACGATCTCCCTGACATCAAATGAAAATGGCGTAATGACCTGCTGTATTCTTGTAATGAGTTGTTCGGCGTCGATGCTATCGCGAATCAGGCGGGAACCGTCCGCCAAGTCCTCGAGCTCTACATAGACTCGCATTAGATGGCCGCCTTCGCGGGGAATAATCATGATGTTGCCGTTGGTGGCAGACTGGACAATCGATTTCATCCTGATATCAGGGAAGTCGGTGACCGCCAGCAGGTCCATAACCCCCCAAGCTTTATTGGCCGCCTCTCCCTCAAGAGCAATCCCCAGATGCTGACGCACCGCACTTCTGGCTCCGTCACAACCGACGACGTACTTGGCACGAACGATTGAGGGAGGTTTGTCAACCACTGCTTTCAGGGTGGCTTCAACAGGGTACGAGGTGTCTGAGGGAGTCGGTAGTAGCTGCAGGTCAGTCAGCCTGTAGCTGTAGTGGGGCTCAAGCCGGCTCGATGACTGGGCCATGGACTCCAACAAGAAATCGTGTATCCGAGCCTGGTTTAAAACAACGTGAGGAAATGGCGAGTAAACGGTGCGCCCATCGGGCTTCTTATACCGTCGGGTTAGAGTACCCGGTTGGTCGTGATCACTGCCCCAAAAGGTGATTGCTTGAAGGAAGTAAGCCTCTTTCAGCACTTTCTCGTCAAAGCCAAGTGCCTGAAAGATCTCGATTGAACGACCGGAGACACCATCGGCCTGTCCCAGCTCAATGGGTCCCGGCTTTTCGTCCACGATAACGACCGAAATGCCCCCAATGGCGGCGAGTTGGGCCGCGAGCATCAGTCCAGCCGGACCGCAGCCAACGATGAGTACATCGGTTTCTGTTGGCAGAGCGCGGCCTTGCTGTGCTACGGGGTTGGGTGGATGCTCCCGCGGATCCCCGGGACGAAATCCATCGAGGTGAAATTGCATGTTGATATACCCTATCAGAAGCCCATTGACTCGCTCCAAAAAAAGGTAACATGTTAACTAAATGGGGTCGAGTCCTTTGCCTAAGCTAAACCAGAGGTGTCTAGGGCGCGCGCGTCAGTTCGAACAGGGTCTCTATGGCTAAGGCGATTGCCAGCAGGTTTCGGTCACTGTCTACCGGGCCGTCAAGCTCCAATCCAACAGGCGGACCAGGTTCCGTCACGAGCGCGGGTAGGCTAATCCCGGGTATACCCGCATTTGACCCGGGATCCGTGTTGCGGATGTAGGTGGGAAAGGTAGGTGCCTTTTTGCCGTTTAGACTGACCATCTCGAGGTTGCCTTCGATGGGTTGAGCCTCGATAGGCGTGGTCGGAAAAATGACGGCTGATACATCGTGCAGCTCAAAATACGATTGATATGCTGCTCGGAGCGCTGGTCGATGTTCGTTGATTGCAGCTTGATAGGTTGGTTCATCAATGACACCGGAAAGCGCATCACCAACGACCGCCCTAACATCCGGGCTAGCTATGGATTCAAGGAAACTCTCGACGCTAAGGTCCGGACGGTGGGTGGCCATGTAGTCGCGCAGTAATAGGTTGGTTTCGTAAAGCACGATAGGGAAACCCGCAGCGGCATTGAGAGCACTTAAATTTTCGATGTCGGCTTCGACCAGCTCGACGCCGGCGGCGGCCAGAGCCTCCAGTGATCGTTGCATGGCGGCAGCGACCCGGGGGCTCAAATCTTCATAGAAATAGGTTTTTGGAACCCCCAAGCGCAAGCCACGCAGATCGGGTGCGATGAGCTCTCCCGAATCGGACGCTGAAAGTATCGCATCCAATAGGGCAGCATCTGCGACGGTGTTGGTAATGGGGCCGGCCGTATCCCGAGTTGTTGAGATCAGGGTCATCCCGTCATTGGGATATCGGCCGACGGTGGGGCGAAAACCCACGATGCCATTTAGCGCAGCGGGGATACGGACCGAGCCACCAGTGTCGGTGCCTATTCCCGCATCGACAAGACCCAAGGCAACCGCAACAGCGGTACCTCCCGAGCTGCCGCCTGCAATCAGCGTGGGGTCGTAAGCATTTTCGACGATGCCATAGGCGCCGTTAGCGCTTGTGATCCCGTAAGCCAGTTCGTGCAGATTGTTCTTGCCAGCAATAATGGCGCCGGCTTGCCTCAATCGAGACACCAGCGTTGCATCCTTGGTGGGGATGAATCCGTCCAGGGCCGCGGTCCCGGCCGTGTTGGGGAGGCCGGCGACGTGGACGTTGTCTTTGACGCCGATTCGTATTCTGTCCAGTGAACCGGAGCCCAGCGGAGGAATTTCTCCTTCGGTGATGAACGCGTTATGGGCACTACTATTTGGCATGCCGGGGGTTTGGTGCACGATGACAGGGACCTGCTCCACAGAGTTCTCCTCGCTTACTGACGGGGGTTCTGACTGGTCGCAGCCAGCAACAAGCATCAAAGCCAGCATCACAACGGG
>CAXPOA010000108.1:0-2811 GCA_964218505.1 Luminiphilus sp. | reverse complement strand
CGAAACAATATTGAAGTCGTGAATACAGCGAAGCAGATGATGATGCGCACGCTGGAAGTCATGAAGTCCTAATCAGGAACCAGGAGATTAAACCGTGTCGGCGATCGACTCTATTCTGACCACTGAGCAGTACCGCACCCAGCAGGCCAATGCCATGTACAAGGATGGCAATGACGACGAGATGCTGGGTCGCGATGCGTTTTTGCAGTTGTTCACCGCGCAGCTGAAAAATCAGAACCCCCTTGATCCCATGGAAAACGAGGCGTTCGTTGCTCAGTTGGCACAGTTCTCCTCGGTGGAGGGCATCAAGGGGATGCAGGCCTCACTGGAGACGCTGGTGGGTAACTTGCGCGAGCAATCGCTGCTTTCGGGTTCGACCTTGGTTGGCAAGCGTGTCGCCGTTGCCGGTGGCTTCGGCCAGGGCGGTGGTAGCCGCCCAACAGAGACTTTGGTCAGCCTGCAGGAAGGCGCTGATCTGCTGACTATGAGTGTTTACAACAAAGAGGGTGAGCTGGTGTTTCGCCAGAACGTGGGTGAGCTGGAGCCGGGAGAGCATCGCTTTGCCTGGTCTGGGCAAGATTCCGACGGCAACCAGTTACCCGTTGATACCTATCAAATTACTGCCAGCGCCATCAAAGATGGCCGCATGCAGATAGCGCCCGTGTCTATCCTCGAGACCGTGAGTAGCGTCTCCTGGAATCCGTCTGGGCAGCAGCTCGATCTTCAGTTGCTGGGTGGTGACACGGTGTCATTGGCCGAAATTCAAACTATTGCAGAATAATCTAGCAGGAGCGGAAACATGTCGTTTTATACTTCTCTCACTGGACTGAACGCGGCGACAACCGAACTCGCGGTCACCTCCAACAACATCGCGAACTCGGCGACAGCCGGCTTCAAGCGCTCCACCGCCAGCTTTGGTGACATCTTCGCCACCTCACCTCTGCAGCGTGCTGCGGCGGTTGTGGGCCAGGGGGTTGCACTGAAGGAAGTGGCTCAGGAATTCAGCCAGGGCTTCGTTCAGTTCTCTGCAAACTCTTTGGATTTGGCGATCACGGGCGATGGTTTCTTCCCGTTGCAGTCCTCGGATGGTTCTAGAACCTACACCCGTAACGGCCAGTTCATGCTCAATGAGCAGAACCAGATGGTTAACTCGGCGGGTCAGGCGCTACTCTCACTGCCAGTGGACTCGACCAACAAAGCCGACTTTAGCCAACCGCCCTCGGCCTTGGCGATTCCTCGACAAACGGTATCCGAATTCCGCGCCAGTACTGAGGTCGAGTTGGGCTTGAACTTGCCTTCGAACGTGGAGCCGATTACCGCTACGTTTAATCCGAATAAGCCCGAGACCTACCACAGAACGACTTCTTTAACGGTTTACGGCGCTTCGGGTTCGCAGCACTTGGCCACGGTCTATTACGTGAAAACACAGGCCGCGACCTCTGAAAATCCGCTCAACAAGTGGCAGACCCACGTGTATATCGACGGCGAGGCGGTAGACCCCGCGCTGATACAAGCTTCTGATAGTGGTGGTGATCAGTATTTCGTCAACAAGTACGGCGAGATCAAGACCAAGACGGAGCTGGAAAACCTGCAGAAGACGGCAGCTAACAGCTCAGAGTATTTGGTCACTCAGGGAACCGTCTATCGCAAGTTCTCCTACGACATGCTGTCGGATCCTATTCAGTCTACACCCGCTGCACTCACGCTGAAGGCGGCTTCGCCGGATGACGTTGCGGCCCTGTCTTTGGCGGGGGGTTCAAATGGTCTTGACCTGTCTGCGAAAACGCGAACAGATCTTCGCGACTTACTGCAGATCAGTGTCGATGGTTCGGATTTTGTCTCGATTGGCTTGGAGCACCTCGCTGGTAAGGAGGGCACTGATCAGCTCTCCGGTCAGGAGCTTGCGGTTGAGTTGACCAATGTCATTCAGGAACGTTTCGGAGATGGCAAGAAGTTTAATGTCAGTGCCTACTACGCGAGCGGTGCCGCTATCGGCGCTGCCACATTGGACATCACCCGAGACTATGGCGAAGCGAACGAAGATTATCTCTCAGTTCCGGTAGGCAATATTATTGCAGCGGCCATTCAGCAGGGCGACATCGTTCCTACTGGAGATGTCACCACGCCCATGATCAATCCCGAAGAATTGGCTTTGGCGATGAACAAGTACTTCGCTGGAGACTACGCTGCCGCCACACCTGCGCTGGCAGCTCCAACAGGCACGGGTGGACGGACGTTCAACGATATCTCGGTAGAGTACGACTTTGCTCGACAGGCGCTCCGCATTACCCAAACGGGCGACGACACCCTTCATTTGAGTACCGATTCGGCGCTTACCGGCGAGCTCTTCGGCGCGGTGAATCTTGACCTTGCCACCCCGGGCGATGCCGCACAACGGTCGACCGCATTGGCGACGACCGCTGCATTGGCTTCCGCAGATGGTGACAAGGCGATTGTGTTGACTAACACGATGGTGCCGGCTGGAGACCTGATTGCAGAACAGCGAAATCAGCGTTACGGCATTGAGGTGAATTTTCTTGATGGATCATTCGTGATCTCCTCAGGAACCACCGGTGACGGCTCAAGTATCGCTATTCGCAACGTGCTGACGCTCGACGGCAACGGTAACGCGGCTACAGCAAATGCGACGGGTGAACAGTTGTTTGGTTTGTCCGTCGAAGCGGGCACACCCGAAAGCGAAAACACGGTATCGGTGGCTGAAGCGCTGTCGGCGGTAGCGAACCGCCCGGCGGTGCGCGGTCAGGCGTCGACGCCTGCGATGGTTATGGGTAACCAGATGGGTATCGACCC
>CAXPOA010000107.1:0-4360 GCA_964218505.1 Luminiphilus sp. | reverse complement strand
TCGTTGACCTGTGTCTCCACGAGGCGTTTCCGTTCATCAAAGTCAGCGATCACAAACGCAGCACCCAGCGCTTCCTCGTAGCTATCTGGATTGGCGATGACAACGGCCTCAGCATGATGAAAGCGATGTCCGCGGGTTTGGTTGTCGCTACTCAAACCGAACAGGGCCAAGGGTAGTATCTCTTCTCCCAGCATAGCTACCAGCCATTGGACAGGTCTTAAAAACTCGTGGCGTTCACGGCCCCAGCGCATCCGTTTAGCCACAGGTATTGCAGCTACTGCGGCGCTAATGACGTCGGGGAGCACATCGGCCGCGACCGCGCCTTTTTCAATCCGCCGCACCCCGAGGCGAGTACCTTTTGAGTCCTCTATTTCAATAAGGTCATCGGCGCTTACCCCCTGTTTCTTGGCAAATCCAAGCGCCGCCGGGGTCCATTCGCCGTTCTCGGTTTTAGCGCTCGCTACAGGCGGGCCTGCGACCTCAATAGTTTCGTCATCAGCCTCAAGGGCAACTCCTTTTATGGTGACGGCAAGACGCCTTGGAGTGGCAAAACGACGAACCACGCCATGGCTTAGTCCTTTGCCCGCAAGCCCCGCAACGATCTCTTGTTCCAACGCTGTGACCATCGAGCGAAGAGATCCCGAGGGCAGCTCCTCGGCCCCAAGCTCAAATAGAAAGTCAGCCGTCGAGGCACTCATGATGTGGCCTCCAGCGCCTGCTGTCTAAGGTCAGCATCTGCTTGGGGGAATCCGAGGGCAGCTCGGGAGGCGTAATATGCGGTGGCGGCAGCCTTTGCCAAATTACGTACCCTTAAAATGTACCGTTGTCGCTCTGTCACACTAATCGCATGCCGCGCATCCAATAGGTTAAAGGTGTGGGAGGCCTTCATGACTAACTCATAGGCTGGAAGCGGCAATGATTTTTCTGCCAATCGCTGCGCCTCCTCTTCATAGAAATCGAAATTGGCAAACAGCTGGTCAACATCGGCTTCCTGAAAATTATAGGTCGACATCTCGACCTCGTTTTGATGAAACACATCCC
The DNA here is from genome assembly GCA_964218505.1 of Luminiphilus sp. Taxonomy (GTDB): domain Bacteria; phylum Pseudomonadota; class Gammaproteobacteria; order Pseudomonadales; family Halieaceae; genus Luminiphilus. Next base: position 3,319 of record CAXPOA010000107.1, on the reverse strand, counting down.
CATAGGTCACGGTACCCGCAGGGGTTTCCGCCCACACCAGGTCATAAACCGACTCGACTTCTTGGAGATACATCGCTATTCGCTCGAGACCGTAGGTGATTTCACCGGTGACCGGGAAGCACTCGATGCCGCCGGCCTGTTGAAAGTAGGTGAATTGGCTTACTTCCATGCCGTTCAGCCAAACCTCCCAGCCCAACCCCCAGGCCCCCAGGGTTGGTGACTCCCAGTTATCCTCCACAAACCGGACATCGTGCTCAAGCGTGTCCACGCCAAGCGCCTTGAGGCTCTCAAGATAGAGTTCCTGAAAGTTCGCGGGACTTGGCTTCATTACCACTTGAAACTGATAGTAGTGCTGAAGCCTGTTGGGGTTTTCGCCGTAGCGTCCGTCAGTAGGCCGCCTGCTTGGTTGCACGTAAGCAGCGTTCCAGTTTTCGGGGCCCACCGCTCGAAGAAAGGTGGCTGGATGAAAAGTGCCTGCACCTACCTCCATATCCAGTGGTTGCAGGACGACGCAGCCGTGGTCGGCCCAAAAACTCTGCAATCGCAGAATAAGCTCTTGAAATGTTTGGGGAATCACAATGGAATCCGATCTTCGGTAGTGGAGGCCTTAGTATACCTGCCTTCGACAGGGCATAATAAGCGCTCCTTAAAATCGGGTTGACGCAGTGTCCTCTTTATCACACTGGGCACGACGCCATGTAGCGAACTACCTGCTGCAATCGGTGTTGTGGCTGCTGGCGAGACTACCTGTCGAGTGGGCCAGAACCCTTGGCAGATGGAGTGGTGAGCTGGGTTATCGCCTGGATGGGCGAAGCCGCCGGGTTGCTGAGCGTAATATCGCACTCGCCTATCCGGATCTTGATGACTCGAATCAGGATAGGTTGGTGAGGGAAACCCTTCGGGAGACCGGCGCCCTCGCTGCAGAGATGGGGCACGTGTGGCTTCGCCCATGGGTGAGCACCGAGCGCCTCATTCTCCAAGTCGAGGGAAAGAACAGTGTTAAAGCCGCTCTCGAGGGTGGTCGGGGTGTCATCATTCTTGGGCCACATCTTGGCAACTGGGAAGTCCTTGGCCTTCACTTGGCAACCCTCGGGGAGATGGTTGCTTTGTTTGAGCCCCCAAAAATTCAAAGTCTCGGTCCCCTCATCCAGCGCGCCAGACAGCGCAGCGGCGGCAGGCTTGTACCGACAACCCCGCGGGGTATCGCGTCACTGGTTAAAAGTGTCAAAGCTGGCGGTATCTCAGGCATCCTGCCTGATCAGGTGCCCGATTCAGAGACTGGAGGTCTGAACGTGCCTTTTATGGGGGTGGATTGCGGAACAGCAGCGCTCGGCTGCAACCTGATTCAGCGATCGGGCGCCGTGGCCTTTTTGGGCGCGGCTTTTCGTGTGAAAGGCGGATTTGAGGTCTGTTACGTCCCCGCGCCTGCTGCCCTCTACGGGGACGACCTGCGGGAGGCACTGACAGCAATGAATTCAGCGATCGCCGACTTGCTTGAAACTCGAGAGGCCCAGTATCAGTGGCAATACAAACGATTTCGCACTCAGCCAAACTCGGGCACGGACCACTACAGAGACTTAAAAGTTCCGCGCAGTGATTTTGAGCGCCGGCTATCCAATACCAACCCGGAGCAACAACCATGACTGCAATCACCGGCAAAGTGATCGCTGGAATCATCGGCTACCTTACCCTTGGGTTTGTTGGGTTGTTGTTTGGAATTGCGATCGGTCACGCTTTTGATCGTGGTCTGTGGCAGGCCCTACAGGCAGCTAACCCCGAAAACCTTGCCCGCATGCAGAAGCAGTTTTTCGCAACAACCTTTACCCTGTTGGGATATGTCGCAAAGGCAGATGGTCGCGTTAGTGAAGCGGAAATAGCCCAGGCCGAGGGGCTTTTCCAACAATTACGGTTGAACCCTGCGCAACGGCAAGACGCCATTCAGCGCTTTAAACAGGGTGCAGAGGCTGGGTTTGATCCCCGCGCGACGATAACAGCCTTTACCTCGGCCATTGGAGTACGTCGACAGGCCCAGAGTACGCTGTTGATGTTCCTTGCCAGCATGGCGCTTGCTGATGGCAGACTTGATGGCGAGGAGCGAGAGGCGCTTTACATCATCGCCAATCAACTTGGCGTACCCACCCCCGAGGTCGATCGATTGTTAGCGATGCTGTCTGCCCAGTCGCGATTTCATGGGACAGGCGGTAGCTATGAACCTCCTGGGGGATCACCCGCGACTCGCCTTCAAGATGCCTACGCTGCCTTGGGTTTGAAAGAGTCCGCGACGGATTCAGAGGTTAAAAAAACCTATCGCCGGCTCATGAGTGAGAATCACCCCGACAAGCTGATGGCGAAGGGTGTGCCGGACGAAATGTTAAAAATGGCTACCGAGCGATCTCAGGAAATCTCGACAGCCTATGAGGTGATCAAGGACTCTCGCGGTATGCGCTAGGAATCAAGGCCTCCAGAAGGCTGGTGTGAACAGAACCAGCAGGGTAAACACCTCCAGCCTGCCTGCCAACATGGCGACACATAGCAGCAGTTTTCCTGCCTCATTAACACCGTTGTAGCTCGCCGCTACGCTACCCAAACCTGGACCCAAATTGTTAAGAGCCGCGGAAGTAGCCGAAAACGCAGAGGTAAAATCCAGCCCCGTGGCGAGCATCAGCAACATAATCGTCACCAGCGTCACCATGTAAACAGCGTAAAAACTCCAAACAGCACTGACGACGGTTGGTTGCACCCGGCGTGAATCAAGCTTGAGTGGAATCACTGCATTTGGATGGAGTAACTGTTTTAGTTCCCGCATGCCTTGCCGGAAAATCAGGAGTAGTCGCATGGCCTTCAAGCCTCCGCCGGTTGAGCCTGCACAGCCGCCCATAAAGGACAGCATGAGCAGGAAAAAAGGCAAGAAGTGAGGCCATGATGCGAAATCCTGAGTGGTAAAACCCGTTGTGGTGGCGATTGATACGGTTTGAAACATGCCGTGAATCAAGCTTTCTGAGGGCGGTAGGGCCGTTGTCAAAATCAGGGTGCCGCAGGTGACTACTGTAGCGGAGCCAATAACAATACTGAAAAATGATGTCTCTGAATCCTGCGTGTATATGCGGAGGCTCTTTCGTTGTAGGGCAATAAAATGCAGGCCAAAATTGATCGCCGAAATGACCATAAACAGTGTGCAAACCAGCAGTATTCGGTCATTTTCAAAATATCCCATACTGGCGTCATGGGTAGAGAAGCCCCCAATAGCAACGGTGGAGAAGGCGTGGCAGATCGCATCAAACACAGGCATACCCACGATGGCATAACTCAGGGCACACAG
>CAXPOA010000106.1:0-9923 GCA_964218505.1 Luminiphilus sp. | reverse complement strand
GCAATAGCATCCATTGCGTTGTTAGCTAAATTTAGCATCACCTGCTCTATACGAAGCGGGTGTATGCCAGCGTTTTCAAGGCCATTTTCTGCGTCACTGAGCCATTCCACATCCTCGAGACGCATCCGGGCTGCGAGCAGGTTTTTGCAGTCAGCCAATGTGGTCAAAATGTCTGCTGTTAAATCTTCTTCGATGGCATTTCGGGCAGATTTTCGCATATGGCTTGTAATGGTAGCCGCCCGATCGATCTGGGAAATAATCTGCACCATTTTTTCAACTATCCGCCCCTGGGTTTTTTCCTGATTGAATTCCATGCCCCGTCGGATATTTTCCGCAATTAATTTAACCGCATTGAGCGGTTGATTGATCTCGTGCGCGATGCCTGTGGCCATTTCACCGAGCGTTGCAAGCTTCGTTGCCTGCTCAAGCTGTGCCTGCTGGTTGTGAAGTTGAGTAACGTCAGAGAAGACAAAAATCGAGTGTGCCCCCGTTAGCTTTTGCCCCTCTAGCCGTAGTGTCTTACCGTCTTTGGTTTGCAGCTCCAGAGTATTACTGGGCTCATAAAAGAAGCTGAGTAGGCCTCTAAAAATGGACGACGCTCCTTTATTTAAGCGATTGACCGATGAGTACGTTGCAATATGACGGGCAAATGATGCGTAGTGCATACCCTCAATCTTATCGCTATCAAACAGACTGATCAGGTTGTTAAGTTTGTCGTTGGTGTAGATAAGCAAGTCGTTTGAGTCAAACAAGGCGATGCCTGCATTGAGTTGCTCTACGGCAGCACCCAATGCGGTAATCCGGTTTTGATAGTGTGTTTCTTGAGACAAGTCGGTGATGACCGCCATAAAAACTCGCTGAGTCTTCTGTTCTAATTCGATGACTTCTACATGGGCGTCAAAATTACCCGACCTTCTCTTTTTTAATGAAAGCGTATAGGTGAGGCCTTTATGGCGAGAGGCCTTTGGTTGGGTGTGCGCAAAGTCGGTTGTAGCTATTCTTTTGAAGTCCTCTTCTGTGACAAATAAATTAATGCGCGTCTCTTCGTCAGCAACATTTTCATACTCGAACATGATTTCTGCCGCACTGTTGGCCGACAAGATTTCTCCTTGAGCGCCGAAGGTGATGATTGCCTGACTGACCGAGTCTAAGGTTGCCTGCAATAGTTCTTGGGCATTTTTTATTTCGGTGACGTCGAGACGGAAGCCTGCTATGTAACCAAGCGATGTTCTGGACTCTAATACCCGGATCCAGCGGTCGTTGCCCAGTCGGACAATGCGATTACTCTCACCGACTTGGTGGCTCTCAAGCCGCTTTTTGATCCAGGCTTCCTCATCGCCCTCGGATTCTGGATAAAGCGAGTGTTTAATACCCGCACGCAATGTCTCTTCAAAAGTAACCCCGGGCACCATATAGGGTGAAAGTTTTGGATCAATGTTTCTGTATTTTTCATTGCACATAACAAGACGGTCTTTGTTGTCCCAGACTACGAAGGCATCCGGGGCCTCTTCCACGGCCGAAAGCAAAAGATCCAGCTTGGTTTTTTGAGCCGTGACCTCCCGCAAAAATAGGGCCAACAAATCCATGATCATGATGCCGATAAGAATAAGATAGGCCACGCCAAGGACCCACCCGGCTTGCGATGACAGTAAATAGCTCCTTGCCTCGAGTGGCTCCATCACGCCGATGACTCGAAGCACGACTGTGATACTGATAATGCCGATCATCAGAAATAGCTGGAGAGCTGCTATTCGGAAATTGAACATCAAAACAGCCGTGACCGTGGCCGGTAGGGCAATGATAAGGTACATCGCGCCGAGCTTGCTTGAAGCAATGCCAATGACAAGGCCTACAAACCACAGCAGCTGCGTAAAGACTCGGCGCGACGTTGGTGACCAGGGCCAGCTCATCAATCTGACCAAGAAACAAACGAAAGTGAACAGCACTAGGGGTGGGACGACAGAGGGAATAGACAACGTCTCTCCGGTCTGGCTGGTGGCAAGTACCATAATCGCGACCATGAGAAACAGCGTGCCAACATAAATCAACACGCGATCGCAAATTTTATCCAGAGCCTCGACGTTGAGTGGGGGATGCACTTTATTGCGCGGCTTTTCCCCTGCTAACTCTCTAAGCCTGCTGATCACAGCTTCCCCTCTGGCTGACAATCCGTCAGCGGTTCCTTCCTTTTACTATATCTTCCTTGATCATGGCGGCTGGAGCGCCATGTCAGAAGCAAGTATGCTCCCATCTACTCAATATCAAAAGTAGTTTACAGTGAAGTGGCTAAATAAAATATGAAAAAGCAGCGTGCTTTTCGGCGCTGGCACCGTTGGTTGGCAATGGTCACTGCGGTGCAGCTACTTGCATGGACGATTAGTGGCGTCTTTTTTGCATTTGTTGATATCGACTATGTGAGAGGGGAGGGCCATGTGCGGCCGGCTTCTGCTCAGTTCTTTGATCCAGCGGCATTGAAATTAGAGGCACAAGAATTTAGGACTTTACGTGTGCTGCCGCGCTTGCCCAATGAATGGGTGGTGGAGGTACGTTCCGATGCAGCAGGGGTTCAACTCCTTAAGCTCAATGGGGACTTGTTGCCCGTGCTTACTCATGAAGAAGCCCTAACACTCGGTGGGCTCCTTACGGACTTATCTCCAGATACAGCCGAGTGGATCGATACGGCTTCAATGGCCGCAGAGTACCGAGGTAGACCGCTGCCCCTTTGGAAAGTTTACTCGTCCTCAGATACCGCCACCGTTGCCTATCTTCACGCGACCAGTGGTGAAGTGCTGGCAGTGAGAAATACAGCGTGGCGCTGGTGGGATTTTCTCTGGTCCCTGCACATTATGGACTACGATGATCGAGATACTATTGGGACCTTCTTATTGAAGGGTTTTTCGGTTCTTGCTTTCGTTACCGCCTTGGCGGGAATAGGTCTTTTTTTCTCACTGCCCAAAAAGTTTTATTGAGCGCTATCCGATATGTCAGCGCCACTGCGTAACAGATATGCCTTCATGACTTTCTCACTAAGGGTCACGTGCAAGAGTCCAGAGTTATAAAGTCAGGATTTGAAATCTGAAATTGCAAACCTGGTAACCGTTTTAGTAGGAGTAACAAACGTTGACAGATCGTGCCGAGACTTTCTCACAAATCGCCAATGACCGTCGTTCCATTCGGGGGTTTCGTCCCGAGTCGCTGTCAGAGGGGTTGGTTCGGGAGATATTTTCAGATGCACTGCGTGCCCCTAGTAACTGCAACACGCAGCCCTGGTTCGTGCACGTGGCCACCGGGCAGGTTTTGGAGGAGCTGCGTGCCGAGCTACCCCAGCGGTTTGCCGCGGGTGATATGTCTCTGGACTACCCTTACGATGGAAAATACGAAGGGGTTTATAAAGAGCGACAATATGCATCTGCGGCCGCCCTCTACGATGCATTGGGTATCCCGCGAGAGGAAAAAGCCAAAAGGCAAACTTGGTTTCTTCGTAATTTCAGTTTCTTTGATGCTCCGGCGGTCGCGTTTTTTACGTTGCCCGAGTCGTTTGGTCTGCGAGAGGCATGTGACTTGGGGATGTTTGCGCAGACAGTGATGCTGGGCATTACTGCCCGTGGTCTTGGGTCGTGTCCTCAAACGGCGCTAGGTTTCATGGCTCATGTGATCAAGCCCGCGCTGAATATTCCTGAGGACCAGAAACTCCTGTTTGGTCTCTCTTTTGGTTATCCGGATGATGAAGATCCGGCTAACAAAGCCATTACAAGCAGGGCTCGCCTTGAGGATGTTGTGCGATTCAATGCCTAGGATTTTTTGGGGCGCGGGAGGAATTCACAGACTTCGAGATTGAATCCCGATAATGCATTGAATCTTATCGGTGCAGATAATAGGCGCATCTTACTCACGCCCAAATGTCTCAGAATCTGGGCGCCCGTGCCAATCAAGCGATAGTTCTGTGGCTGAGCAGGTTGACTCTTTGCTCCCAAGAAGTGATTGACTTCGTCGAGGATTTGATCGGCGGAGTTTTGTTGCCCAATGAGCACCACAACGCCTGCTCCCTCGTTTTCAAGGTGCGCCATGGCTGATCGATAGGACCACCCAGCTTCGGTGTCTTTGCGTTGATTGCCAATGACATCTCGTAACAGGCTGATTGGTTGTACTCTAACGGGTATGGGCTTATCAGAGGGAATGTTGCCCTTCTGCAGCGCGAAATGTGTCAGGTCATCAATGTCGTCGCGAAAGGCGTGTAGCGTAAAGTCACCCCATTCAGTGCTGATTGGGTGGGCGTCGCAGGGAGTGATTGAGTGTTCGTGCAGCGAACGGTACTCGATGAGATCCGCGATCGTTCCCATTTTTAAATTATGTCGCTCTGCAAAAAGCTCCAGCTCCGGTCGACGGGCCATGGTGCCATCCGCATTCATGATTTCTACAATGACAGCCGCTGGAGCACAGCCCGCCATTCTTGCCAGGTCCACACCGGCTTCGGTGTGCCCTGCGCGCCGCAACACACCGCCGGGTTTTGCGACTAAGGGGAAGATGTGGCCCGGCTGACGAATGTCGGCAGGCACTGCATTCTCTTCGATCGCTTTGATTATGGTGTGCGCGCGCTGCCGGGCACTTACGCCAGGAGCAACCTGTTCGGTGGCATCGATGGATACGGTAAAGTTGGTCTCATGTTGGGAGCGATTGTCCCGAACCATGAGTGGTATCCGTAATTGACGAGCTCTTTCCGGAGTAATGGGCATGCAGATGAGTCCGCAGGCCTCTGTGGCCATAAAGTTGATAATCTCCGGGGTGACTTTTTCCGCGGCTATTATTAGGTCGCCTTCATTCTCTCGATCCTCATCATCCATGAGCACAACCATCCGGCCGGCGCGGATGTCATCGATAATGTCAGGAATAGATGCCAGTGCCATGTGCTGATCAGACTCTCTCGATGGCTACCGCGGTGGCTTCACCACCGCCTATGCAGAGGGCGGCTATCCCACGAGACTTGCCATAGCGAGTCAATGCATGGGCAAGTGTTACCAGAATTCTGGACCCGGTAGAGCCGATAGGATGACCCTGGGCGCAGGCACCACCGTGGACATTGACTTTGTCATGAGGCAGTTCAAAGCCTTTCATCGCTAGCATGGTGACCATGGCAAAGGCCTCGTTGATTTCCCATAGATCAACTTCATCAGCCCGCCAGCCCGTTTTTTCTAATAACTGCTCGATCGCTCCTATCGGCGCCAAGGTGAATTCATCGGGCGCACGACTGAACCTCGCGTGTTCTACGATGCGTGCCATGGGCTTGAGACCTTGGGCAGCGACCGCGTCTTCCGAGGCGAGGCAGAGAGCGCTCGCCCCGTCAGATATAGAGCTGGAGTTGGCCGCAGTGATGGTGCCGTCTTTGGTGAAGGCGGGTCTTAAGGAGGGAATTTTCTCGGGATTGCCTTTGAGAGGTTGCTCGTCGTCGGTTACGACGTGCTCGCCTTTACGGGTCTTAACATTAACCGGCGCAATTTCCTCTGTCAGAAGCCCCTCATCAATCGCGCTTTTGGCCCTGCGCAAGCTTTCGATTGCGTAGGCATCCATCTCTTTCCGGGAGAGTCCATGTTCATCGGCGGTCTTCTGGGCAAAGGCGCCCATTGCGCCGCCGGTATACGCGTCCTCGAGCCCATCAAGGAACATGTGATCGTAGGTCTGACCGTGCCCTAGTCGAACACCACGCCGACCCGAGAGCAGGAGTTGGGGTGCATTGGTCATGCTCTCGAGTCCTCCTGCGATAACGGTGGCATTAGTGCCGGCCCGAATACTATCTATGCCGTATATCGCTGCTTGCATCCCGCTACCACAGGCCTTGTTGACTGTGACTGCGCCGGTACCACTGGGAATACCTGCTCCCAGCATGGCCTGCCTTGCGGGGCATTGCTTAAGGCCCGCTGGAAGCACGCAGCCCATAAAGACTTCGTCCACTCGAGAGGGATCGATCTTGCCTTTTTCCAACGTGGCGCGTATTGCGACACTGCCAAGCTCTGTGGCCGCTACCTCCGCCAGATCACCCAGTAGTCCACCCATCGGCGTTCTGGCACCTGACACCATGAAAATATCTCCGGACACTTCAATGCTCCGTCTTGCTACTGTTGTATCGGAGGCGCATTTAGCCATATTGGGAGGCGGGAGTCACTCGAGCAGTTACCCTCGATGGAGTAATCCTGGTACAGGACGGTCCGATTTGCGGAGAGGGCGAAGGGATTAAGAGAGGGCTTGGGACCTCAAAGCGCTTGCCACGAACCGCGGCCCGGTACCGCCGGGGGCTTACCCCCGCGTGACGTTTGAAATGTTGGGCGAACCGGGACGGGTCTCTATATCCAACCTGCCAGCCAATCTCAGCCATTGATAGATTGGTGTCCATGAGCAAGGCGCGGGCCTCTTCGATTCGTAACTGAGTTAAATAGGTGCTGGGAGTCACGCCAGCAGCCTCTTTGAAACGCCTGTTTAAGGTGCGAGGGGATATCTGGAGAGACCTTGCAAGCGCGTTAAGATTAAGGGGCTCAGCGAGTTTCCCGCTGAGCGCGAGCTGAGCATCCATAACCTTTTCATCTGCATGTGAATCCCCATCACGACCAAGCCCGTGGGGGGCGAAGCGACGCCGTATTTCCGGAGAAAACTGGTTTTCGATGGCGCGTGCAGTCGTGGATGAGAAAAGCTGGGTACATAGATAGACCATTAAATCGGCAACTGAATTAACCGATCCAACGCAGAATAAGCGATTGGACTGGGTGATCAGTTGATCCCTGCGAAGACGAACGGTGGGAAAGTTTTGCTCGAAGTCGTCGAACCAGTGCCAGTGGGTTGTGGCTGCACAATGTTCAAGCGCGCCGCTGGCAGCGAGCAGAAAGCTTCCTGTACCAACACAGGCCACCCAACTCCCGTGATCAATACAGCGCTTTATGACATCGACTTGCCACGCTTCGTGGTGAAGTACCCAGCGGGGATTGCGCCAGATAGCGGGGAGGATGAGCACGTCGGGTAACACCAGCTTTTTTGGGGGGACGGTTTTTAGGGTGAAGCCCTCTGACAACTCTAGGGCGGCCCCTTTTTTTACAACCAATTGGGTTAACACGTTTAGCCGAGGCCTGCTTGGAGAGGACTCGGATGCTGCTTTCAGAATTTCCAGAGGGAGTGATACGGATGTCGCGAGTATCCGCGGGTGCACCAAGGCGGCGACGCGCAAGGTTGATTTTGGCTTGCCTGCTATTTGATCAGCTTTACTCATTTTCTGGCTAAAAAAACATATTAAATGACGATTTAAGCATAGCATTTCCGCGGCAGGCCAGTAAACTCCACGCTACCCTTGATTACTGCGCCTTTTCATTCAGGCCTGAGAGCCGTTGCTATGCTCAATCTACCCATTCTGGTCGCCGCTGGCGGCGTTAACAGTGCTGGCAGAACTTCCCATCGCCACGGCTTCAAGCGCATGGTCATAGACAGTCTTCCAATGGATGCGCAGCTTTCCACGCACAAGGCCCTCACGGCGATGATGGGGATCAGTGATGAAGCGAAGCAAATGGCGGGCACACTGATTCGTGGTATTGAGCCGGATTATTTTTCCCCTCAGTCGCTACCCTGGTCCCGCCGAGTTCAAACGGAAGGCACAGTCACAGCATCCATGTCTGCGACACAGGTGATGAGTGGGCTGCCCGAGTCCTTGTCTCCCGTACTGACCGAAGATCGACGAACCCGAGTTGATTTACCGCCAGACTCCGAGTTGCTCCTCCCGGGCACTCGCGCGTTTGAAGTGGGCGCCGCGGGCCAATTACCGACCGGATTCAGACCGGGGGATTTGTATCCTTCACGAAGTCATCCGCGGGCGCTGCAAATGAGTGTGTACGCGGCATCCGATGCCCTTGCTGACCTTGGACTCTCCTGGGAGGATATCTCGGCTCGCGTTGCACCGGATGCTATCAGTGTCTATGTCAGTAGCGCTATGGGTCAGCTCGACGAAGATGGCTCAGGTGGCATGTTGCGAGGTAGGGCGGTTGGCAAGCGTGTCACGTCCAAGCAGTGTCCCTTTGGCTTTGCCGAAATGGCTGGGGATTTCATAAGTGCCTATGTGCTGCGCTCGATGGGTAACACTGGTCCGGCCTTGGGCGCGTGCGCAACCTTTCTCTACAACTTACAACTCGGTGTGCAAGACATCAGGGCGGGGGGGGCTCGGGTCGCCATTGTTGGTGCAGCGGAAGCACCGATCGTTGCTGAGGTGATGGAAGGCTACGCTGCGATGTGTGCACTGGCGACCGACAAGGGTTTGCGCACGCTTGATGGCCTCGGGGCTGACGCAGCACCTGACTGGTCCAGAGCCTGTCGGCCGTTTGGAGACAACTGTGGGTTCACCATGGCAGAGTCGGCGCAGGTCGTGATCTTGTTTGATGATGCGCTGGCGATCGAGATGGGAGCGCCCTTGTTGGCCGCGGTGCCCGAGGTATCTGTCAGTGCGGACGGGGCGAAGAAATCGATTAGTGGTCCGGGTGCAGGTAACTACATTACGGTGGCACGCGCTGCTGCAGCTGCTGCCAGCGTGGTAGGGCAACAACGATTTGAGCGCGGTGGCATGGTACAGGCTCACGGGACCGGGACCCCCCAAAATCGGGTTACTGAATCCACCATTCTCAGTCGGGTCGCCGCGGCACTTGGGGTTGAGGAGTGGCGCGTTGGCGCTATTAAAAGTTTTATTGGTCACTCGCTTGGGGCTGCTGCAGGAGATCAGCTGTCGGCTATGCTTGGCGTGTGGGAGACGGGTCTTCTCCCCGGCATTACAACGATAAGTGCTCTCGCTGATGATGTAGTCAGCGAAAAGCTGTCCTTTCCTCTTGCCACCGAGGCTTGTGAGAAACCGGAGTACGCGTTGATCAATAGCAAGGGTTTTGGGGGGAATAATGCCACAGCTGCGATCCTCGGGCCTGAAGTAACCCACGAGCTACTGCTTCGTCACCACGGCCGTAGCGGCATGAAACAGTGGGCGGATCATCACGAGATCGTCGAGCAGCTTCGTCGGGCCACAGAAGAGAGTCGATTGGAGGGGAGCTGGTCGCCAACCTACCGATTTAATGATGGAGTTGTCGGGGATGACGATATTCAAATCGAGCGGGACCGAATCACCGTCTCGGGGAGAGTGGTGGGGCTGGATGCTGATCTGCCATCGAATTGGCGACTCTAATTTGCCACGTTTATTCGCTCTTTAATTCTCTCCACTCACGGTTTACCTCCTTGCGACGTTGGCATTCATCCGACCTCAATTGGTAATAGCCTACGGGGTCGCTTATCCTTGCCGTCGATATAAATCGCAACCTTAGTGATCCTTATGCTGCACGCCCTGCAAAACCGAAACTCTCATCCTCGACTCACCGCACCGGCGCCGTCGAGTGATGAGCTGGAACAAATCCTACTTGCGGGCCTGAGAGCGCCAGATCATGGACGCCTGAGGCCCTGGGAGTTTGTTGCCGTTAGCGGCGATCGTCGCCAATCCCTCGGAGAGATTTTCGAGCGCTCCCTGTTAATGACAAAACCCGAGGCAACAGCCGCTGAGAGGGAAAAGGCCCGCAACGCACCTTTGCGCGCTCCTCTTGTTATCGCTGGCCTCCTTAAACCCAAAATGCACCCAAAAGTACCCAGAGTTGAGCAGGTCGCCTCGGTCGCCTGCGCGCTTCATGGAATGTTGCTGGCTACAGAATCCCTAGGGTATGGAGGAGTGTGGCGCACAGGCAACTACGCGCGCGATCCGAGCGTAATCGCGGCCTTGGGGGGCGATCCCGGGGATGAGAGCGTTGGCTTTCTGTACATCGGGACCCGAGAAGGGGAGAGCAAGCCGCTTCCCGAGGAATCGGTTTCCTCTTACTTCCGTCACTACTGACGAGTTATAAAATATTCGTCGAACTGGCTCCCGATTGATG
>CAXPOA010000105.1:0-13086 GCA_964218505.1 Luminiphilus sp. | reverse complement strand
GCCCGGGACCGCCGATTTGGTGATTCCCTGCCACGCCATGCTTACGCGCAGGACCGTCTCACCGCTACCACTGGCAGGACCGGCCTCTATACACCCCTGAATATCAAGTGGGGCAGCAAGATTGACGCCATCATCCACAACCGATGCACCGGCCCTCATGGCGTTCCATTCACACAGATCACGATCTGCGCCAGATAAGGTCTCGCAATTGGTACCACTGGCACTGCCGTAATAGGCGCCCGACTTTGCCTCGGTGGGGTTCATACGAATTCTCGAGGCCATGTCTTCCACCATCGAGGTCACCTGCGCCCGCTGAAGAGTTTCGAACTGCTTGTTCAGCGTATTCACTTGAAGCGCCGCCAATCCCAAGAGGCCTATGGCGACAATCAGTATAGTCACTAGGACTTCTATCAGTGTGAATCCGGTTAATGTTTGCCTTGTCATTAGCCACAGGCTCCCGCCCAAGGGTTGCTATCCTCGGACCCGGGGCAGTTGCTGTCACACGCCCCGGTCTTAGCAACAATGCGACCATCAGTCTCGACATAAAGGCAAACCTTACAGCTATCACCCATCGATTGTGTCTCGAGCTCAAAACGCGGACAGGATGTCGTCCGACCCCAGGCGTTGAATGAAATTTCGCTAATACTTCCCTGCGCTGTAATCGTCGTAGCCGAGGGTGCCACGAACGTGTCGATCGGGGTTGCAGTGCACGCAGTGATCAGCGCACCGGCTGAGTTGGCTCGGGGCTCTACGCACCACCCATTGGCCCAAGCGCCATCTCGGCCGTAGACTTTGACACTCTCATTTCGCTTGATTGCCTCCGAGCGAGCAAGGGTTAAAGAACCACGAAGCTGCTGGCTTACCTGCCTTAGCCGCTGCTCTGCAATCAAACTAGAAAAGGCCGGTTGCGCAATCGCGATCAAAATACCCAGCAGCACCATTCCAACGAGCAGTTCTACGAGGGTGAAACCAAAAACCTTCTGCATTACCAGGCCTCAGCGGTACCGCCGCTCTGACAGTGACGAGTTCGACCACCCGCATTGGTCACACACAAGGACCCGTCAGAGGCTTGCATGGAGGATGCGATGGGAGTCAGCTCGAGAGTGAAGGATGGTGGAGGACCCGACGACACGCCGAGATTTGCACTGCCGACCGTATAGTATGGCGCGACCCGGGACTTGACCGGATGATCCGCGGGAAAGCCGGCTAGTGTGTCGGCAGGAAAATCCAGCGCGGTCAGGGAGGACGCGTAGCTTCGACTGTTAATAAGGTAGCTTTGCTGACGCTGGGCAACTTCCATCATGAAGGCTTGTGCAGCGCCACGATGACCCTTGCGCATATAGCTCTGATAGGAGGGGTAAGCGACCGAGGCCAAAATGGCGACAATCACCACCACAATCATCAGTTCAACTAACGTAAATCCCCTGACAGTACGCAACATCGTCATCACCTCCGGCTATTGCCCTAGCATGCAACGGGCTAAGCCAGCATTCAACGGGCAAGTCACCCACGATGCCCATTAAATCGCATTATGCAATGCAAATAAAGGGTTTTTACGGTAATTAATTGGCCTGGGGCTGCTCGGCGGTCTGAGTAGACAAATAGGCGCTGAGCGCTAGTTCATGCGCGGACAGGAGGGCGAACAGGGAAATCAGAAGAATCAGCAGAGTCGCCGTGGTCGTCAGCCAGCCACGGTGGTTTGAATAGGATTTCGAGAGTGGGATCACTGTTTAGGCACGTGCGAAGGAAACAGGGTTAACTGAAGGGGCAGCTCCATTGCGTCATGGCTTGCCGACAGCCTTGCTCCAAAGCTCCAGACAAGTTCAAGCTGGACGCCCTGCTCACCCGCTCCAGAAACGATGCTGGATCCTGTCAATGAGGTTAGCCCGGAAGCCACCATCTCAGCTCGCCCGTAGGCTGTCCTGCCGTCAAACTCCTTTACCATCAGCGCGCCAAGCTGGTCGCCCTGCTCCCACGCGTCCGCTCGTAGATACCAAAGTCGGCGATACTGTTGACTGATATCACAGGGTTCTTCACAGGGCCGATCCTGACTGCTGAAAAGGACGTGCTCTGTTTGCGGGTCACTAATGCCACTCGCACAATGAATGCCCCGAGCATCCACCATCCAAAGCCCAACCGGATGGGCACCCGGCTCACAAGGCTTGGGCAGCGAGCCTGAGTTAGCACCGAAAGGAGCGCCAACATGAGCAGAGCGGGTGGTGGTCGCGAGCGCCTCCATCGAATGAGCCACGGTCACTAGAAAATCAGCCTCTCTAGCCGCCCGTGTAGCCGTTACCACCAGTTGAACAGAAACGGCAATTAATGCCGCGAGCAAGCCCGTCGAGAGCGCCATTCCCACCAGCAAAGCGGGCAAGGTCGCCCCCTGACAGCGGGACGACGAAACCCTCACCCTAGTACCACTCATGATGCTGGTATTTTTCGCTCTCCAACCAGCACTGCCCGACCTGTCCTAACTCCCCAGCAGCGCTCCACACAATAGTCGCCTGTACATGCCCGGATGCCCGCTCTCTCAGACACGCTCGGCTGCGCAACTGCCTCCGCGCGAATTGGGCGGACAAGTTCTCGCACCAGCTCGCGAGCGCTGGGGCAGCCTCGTTACACAAGGACCGCTGCTCAAGCAGAGTATGACGCTCAGACTCTGTCAATCCCCTCCATCTGCCCTCAAGGTCTAGCAACGATGTCCGCACGATCAAATTGTTGTAGGTCTGATTACTCAGAGTCACCACGTCACTGCCAACCTCGAAAGCGCCAGCCAATATGACCAGTGCAACTACACCCGCAACCATCACATCGATCACGGCCACACCTCTTTCGGCGATCGAAAGCCTCGACTGTCAAGGGAGATCGCGGCTCTGCCTTCGCCGGCAGTAACAGGGAGAAGCACTAACTTGAAGTAGTCACCAAGGTCACTTGTGTCCACCTCAAGTCGATAGACCCTCGCCAATCGGTCGGGCACAGGCAGATGGGGTCCAATCACCTCGAGCCCCTGATAACGTCGCGTTGATTGCCGAAAGCGTTCCTGCACTGACTGTAAGCGAAGCAAGTAAAGCATGCCTTCGCGCTCCAGCGACCGCGCGATGACATCTCTATAACTAGGCCAGGCTACTGTTGCCAGTGTGCCTACAAGAGCCAACACCACGAGCAACTCTATCAGCGAGAATCCTAGCAAGTGGCTTAACCGGTTTTGCTTGCCAGCTGCCTGCGTCTCTATGGCACGGATTTCAAAACACACTCGTAGCATCCTCTGTTTTAGCAAGGAAAATAATCAAGTTGGAGTGTGGTGATTCACAGCAGAAAACACACGATCAGCGAACCGTGAGCACCTAAAAGGGATTTATTTGATAGCTCTACTTGGCGTGAAAAAACTGGGGGACTTGATAGCGAGACGCCAACCTGCTGCCATGAAAACGAGGCCCGCGAAGCGGCCCTCGCTAGTGAATCGACGCCTCAGGGAGCAAGCGTCTTGTTCGCAACTCCCGTAAACGCCTAGTGCAAGGTAACAGACTCAAAAACAATTCTGTCCTTGTCCAGGACTCCCTTGATCGTTGCCCCTGGAGCAAAATCTCCGCTCAAAATGGATTGGGCTAGAGGATTCTCAATCAGCTGTTGGATGGCTCGCTTGAGCGGCCTCGCCCCATAAATCGGGTCAAACCCGGCTTGGGACAGATGATCCAGAACACTGTCGTCTAAATCCAGCGACAACTCACGCTCGGCAAGCCGCCCTCGAAGGCCCGCCAGCTGAATCGTCGCAATGCCCCGAATCTGATCCTGACGAAGCGGATGGAACACGACAGTCTCATCGATACGGTTGATAAACTCCGGCCGAAAATGCTGGCTCACCACACCAAGCACCGCATGCTTGATTTCGTCGTAGTTCTCATCGCCCGCCATATCCTGAATCAAATCAGAGCCCAAATTAGAGGTCATGACAATGACGGTGTTTTTGAAGTCCACCGTGCGACCTTGCCCATCGGTCAGTCGGCCATCCTCCAATACCTGAAGCAAAATATTAAAAACATCGGGGTGCGCTTTTTCGACTTCGTCCAATAAAAGAAGACTATAGGGCCGCCGCCGCACCGCCTCGGTCAAATAGCCGCCCTCTTCATAGCCCACATAACCGGGGGGCGCACCAATCAAGCGAGCCACCGAATGCTTCTCCATGAATTCGGACATGTCGATGCGAACCATGGCGCGCTCACTGTCAAAGAGATACTCCGCGAGTGACTTGCAAAGTTCGGTCTTGCCCACACCCGTGGGGCCCAGGAATAAAAAGGAACCATTGGGCCGATTAGGATCAGAGAGGCCGGCGCGAGACCGACGCACCGCGTTGGCGACAGCAATAACAGCCTCTGATTGACCCACCACACGCTCGTGCAATACCGATTCAATCCTGAGCAGTTTCTCCCGATCGCCTTCCAACATTTTGCTGATAGGAATACCGGTCCAGCGAGAAACCACTTCCGCCACCTCCTCTTCAGTCACTCTGCTTCTTAACAGCTGAGGTGCCGGTTGGTCTTCACGTGAAGCCTCGGCGAGACGCTTTTCCAGTTCAGGCAGCTGTCCGTACTGAAGCTCTGACATTTTGGCGAGGTCGCCCGCGCGATGAGCCGCCTCAAGCTCGGTCTTTACACGCTCGATCTCGCTCTTTATCTGCGCAGCTCCTTGCACTGCCGCCTTCTCCGCTTTCCAGATTTCCTCGAGATCGGAGAACTCCCGTTCTATTGTTTCGATCTGGTCGTCAAGCAACCCGACCTGTTTTTTTGCCGCATCGGTAGTGTCTTTTTTTACCGCCTCACGCTCTATTTTTAACTGGATAAGCCGTCGCTCCAAGCGATCCATGGCTTCGGGCTTTGAGTCAATCTCCATCCGAATACGGCTCGCCGCTTCATCGATGAGATCAATCGCTTTATCAGGCAACTGTCTGTCGGCGATGTAGCGCTGGCTCAACCGCGCTGCGGCAATGATCGCGCTGTCAGTAATATCCACACTGTGGTGAACCTCATAACGCTCTTTTAAACCCCGGAGGATTGCAATGGTGTCCTCTTCCGACGGTTCATTAACCAGCACTTTCTGGAACCGGCGTTCCAACGCCGCATCTTTCTCAACATACTGGCGATACTCGTTTAGGGTAGTGGCGCCCACGCAGTGCAACTCGCCCCGTGCCAGCGCCGGCTTGAGCATATTGCCTGCATCCATCGAACCCTCGGCTTTTCCGGCACCCACCATCGTGTGGATTTCGTCGATGAACAGGATGACGCGACCCTCTTCCTTGGACAGCTCGTTGAGAACAGCCTTTAGGCGTTCTTCAAAGTCACCCCGGAATTTCGCCCCCGCAAGCAAGGCGCCCAAATCCAGCGCCAGGATACGCTTATTTTTTAATCCCTCGGGCACCTCCCCGTTGATAACCCGCTGAGCCAACCCTTCAATAATGGCGGTCTTGCCCACGCCGGGCTCACCAATGAGGACCGGATTGTTCTTGGTCCTGCGCTGCAACACTTGAATGGTGCGCCTGATCTCATCATCCCGTCCGATAACCGGATCAAGTTTTCCAGCCTCGGCCCGTGCAGTCAGGTCAATCGTGTACTTTTCCAAAGCTTGGCGAGACTCTTCCGCCTCTGCCGCGGATACGCTTTCGCCACCCCGCATAGATTCAATAGCCAGCCCAAGTGCCTCAGGGGTAACCCCCGCGTTCGCTAGCAAAGGCGCGACCGGCGAACTTCTATCTAGCATAGCGAGAAGCACCAACTCCGAGGACAGATAAGTGTCCTTGTGCTCTTGCGACAGCTTGTCCGCCCTGTTCAAGAGACGACTGGTGTCCTGTGAGATGTGAACATCTCCAGCATTACCACTAACAGTCGGTAATGATCCGATGCTGTCCTGCACCGACGCTGAAAGTCGTTGAAGATCTGCTTGGCACTGCTGTAACAACGGTCGAATGGATCCCGCCTGTTGATTCAGCATGGCGCTCAATACGTGAATCGGCTCGATAAATGCATGATCACGGCCTACGGCCAATGATTGTGCATCAGCCAATACCTGCTGCAGTTGGTGTGTGAGTTTGTCCATTCTCATCGCTTAATCCTCTTCCCTGTCGTGCAGAAAATCCCTTTCGTTGGTCAAGAGGTGGTGGCAGTAGCCCCTTTTTTCAAGGGGGCTTTTTCAGGACTTTCTTAGCGGGATCGACATGGAAATTCGTGGTGCTTTATGACAGGACAAGTCGCGAGTACACAATAAACGGGGAAGCAACGGGTTCGCTCAAGCGGGCCAGACGCCTATTTCAAGGCAGCCAGCGCCTATCTCAAGGCAACAAGGCCACGATGGTTGCCATACGCCCGGTGAGACCATCACGACGGTAGGAGAAGAATTGTTCAGATTCGGTGGCGGTGCACCACGTGCCTCCCGAGATATCTGACACCCCTGCACACTGCAAATTAATCTTTGCTAACCCGTGCAAGTCGGCTTGAAACTTTTCCGATTCCTTGCCCTGCTGAAAACATGCCAGGGCCTGCTCGCCCAGTAACTTCAGGAAGGCGTCTACAACATCAACGCCCACCTCGAAGCATGGTTGCTGGATCCCGGGTCCTATCCAGGCTCTCAAATCTTCCGGATCTCCAAGACATTCAATCAACTCCGTCAGGATTCCGGCCGCCAGACCACGCCAGCCCCCATGGCCAATCGCGATCTTAGTCTCGGCTCTATTCACAAACACGACCGGCAGGCAATCCGCTGTCAGGATGGCCAAGGGTAACCCCGGCTGATCAGTCCAACTCCCGTCGGCAACAGGCACATCCCCAGCCGGCACATCGTGTGCTGCAACGATGTCTACTCCATGTACCTGCTCAAGCCAAAGGGGATTGCCGCATGAGGGCAGGCACTGCTCAAGCTGCGCCCGATTCCGTGTGACGTCCTCGAGGTCATCACCAACATGCGCTGCAAGATTAAGGCTATCAAAGGGTGCCCTACTCACGCCTCCTTGGCGCAGGGTGGTAAAGACAGCAACCCGCTCCGTCATTAAGGGTGACTGGAGAATTTCAATGGCGTGCACTACGGCGGGTCCTCGCTACGCAGTACTGAAAATAACTGACTAAGATCCTCAGGCAGAGGCGTCGTAAATGTAACTTCCTCATCCCGCGCGGGATGCGTGAAACGCAGACTTTCAGCATGCAATGCCTGCCGCGCGAATCCACGTATCGCGCTCAATAATTCATCGCTTGCTCCCTTGGGAACCCGGAGCCGGCCACCGTAAACGGGGTCTCCGAGCAAAGGGTATTTGTGCCATGCCAAATGCACCCGGATCTGATGGGTGCGGCCGGTCTCTAGGTTCACCGTAATCGCCGTGTGATGACCAAACCGTTCTCTCACCTGAAAATGGGTAATTGCCGGTTTGCCAGATGAGGTAACCGCCATTTTTGTGCGGGCCGTTGGGTGCCGGCCAATAGGTTCGTCAATGGTTTTTCCCCCTGAAAGCACCCCTTGGCACACTGCTACGTATTCACGCTTGACCGTGCGTTCCGATAGCTGAGTGACGAGGGACCGGTGTGCCAAAGGAGAGCGAGCAACGCACATGACACCCGACGTGTCTTTATCCAAGCGATGGACAATACCGCCTCGAGGCAAGGCCTCCAGCTCCGGGGCGTAGCCCAGCAGGGCATTGACCAGCGTACCTGCGGGGTGCCCCGCCGCTGGATGCACCACTAGCCCGGCCGGCTTGTTGACCACAAGAACGTGCTCATCTTCGAACAAAATATCGAGAGGACGCTCCTCCCCCGTCCAGCTCACCTCGGGCATGACCTGCGCGCGGATAGCCAGCTTCTCGCCCACCGAGACCTTGTCTTTAGCGCGCCGTAACCCTCCGTCTACCGTTAGACTGCCCTCTAGAATCCACTCCTGAAGTTTGGATCGTGAATACATAGGAAAAAGCTGTACTGCAGCCTGATCCACGCGAATTCCATGCATTTCCGCAGGTATCTCGGCGTCCAGGGACACCATGTCGGAGGAATCAGTCAATCCATCATGCCCCAATCAATGTGTCAGCGGGCTGTTGGCCAGCGACCGCTTCGCGTTACAATGCCGGCCGGCCACCACCCGCAGGGGATCTCCACCTTTGACTGTATCGACACCCACTCGAATGTTCCTGTTCCGACCAATCAGGCTTGTCAGCATCGCCTTGATGCTGGCCATGATATCAGCCTGTTCCTGGTTTGGTGGCGATGATATTGAAATTGCAGATTCCGGTGAGCAACAAATTTATTTTGATGCCCAGAAACACCTAGAAAACAAAAATTTTGATATGGCAATTCGAACACTTCAACTGCTGGAGAGTCGATATCCCTTCGGGCGGTATGCAGAGCAGGCACAACTAGAGCTCGTCTATGCGCACTATGGCGCTTATGAATTTGAGGCGAGTATTGAAGCGGCCGACCGGTTCATCCGTTTACATCCGCAGCACCCCAGCGTTGACTATGCCTACTACATGAAGGGCCTCGCGTCTTTCGACATGGAGGGTGATTTCCTCTCCAAGTTCGTACCCACGGACGACACCAAGCGCGACATCTCTCACATCAAGCAAGCCTTCGCGGAATTTGCCCAGCTTCTGGCCCGCTTCCCTGACAGCGCTTATGCACCAGACGCAAGAGCACGCATGGTTCATATGCGAAACATGATTGCTCGGCATGAAATTCATGTGGCCAACTATTACTTCAGGCGTGGCGCTTACATGGCAGCACTTAACCGCGGCCGCTATGTGGTCGAGCACATGCAGCAGACGCCTTCGGTGGCTGACGGGCTGGCTATCATGGCGCAAGCGTATCTATTGTTGGGCCTGGATGATTTGGCAATTGATTCGATCGACGTGCTCCGCGAGAATCACCCCGCCCATCCCATGTTGGATCAGGATGGACAATTCCGAAGTGTTTATGATCTCGACGGGTTGCATCGATCCTTCGTCAACAAAATGACGTTCGGCTTGTTCGATCCCCCTGAGCCCCCCCAGTTTAACTATAGGCCGAAGAGTTAAGATCGTTTCAGTCTCCCGCTAGGGCTGGCGCCATGCCCACGTGATCGGATAACGCCTGTCACGACCGAACCCCCGTTGAGTGATTCGGACCCCTACAGGTGCCTGACGCCGCTTGTATTCGTTTAGATCGACAAGCCGGACAACGCGCCTGACCTCCTCCTCAGAGAATCCCAGCGCAATGATATCGGCAACAGATCGGTCTTGCTCAACGTAGTGTTCGATAATGGCATCGAGGACATCGTACGGGGGCAAACTGTCCTCGTCTATTTGATCGGGGGCCAGCTCAGCAGAAGGCGGCCGGGTGATCACCCGATCCGGTATGCATTCTCCGAGAGTATTACGGTACTTCGCCAACGCATACACCAGCATTTTGGGGCAGTCTTTTAGCGCATCAAAACCCCCTGCCATGTCCCCATAAAGAGTGGAGTACCCGACCGCGAGTTCACTTTTATTGCCCGTGGTTAATACCAGAGAATTTTTCTTGTTCGATACTGACATCAGCAAAACACCGCGACACCGAGCCTGAAGATTTTCCTCGGTGATGTTTGCGGGGAGACCCTCAAATTCGGGAGCAAGAGACCCGACGAAAGCTTCATACAGAGGCTCAATTGAAATAACCGAGTAGGCTACGCCGAGGGTGGACGCCTGCGCTTCCGCGTCCTCAAGGGACATCGAAGCGGTGTACCTGAAGGGCATCATGATGGCTTGAACCCTTTCTGGGCCAAGCGCATCGACCGCCACAGCTAGAGTCACGGCGGAATCAATACCTCCCGACAGACCCAGTACAACACCTGGAAACCCGTTTTTATTGACATAGTCCCTAACGCCCACTACCAACGCCTGCCAAACTGTGGCCAAGTCATCCAAGGGGGTTGGCAAGGTTTGTGGGAGTATTGCAGGTGGTGTGCCCTTCTCCAGCTCGATACCGAGAATGCTTTCTGTAAACTCCGGAGCCGCCGCAGCCACGTCACCCGAGGCGTTTACCGCAAAGGATCCGCCATCAAAAACCAGCTCATCCTGAGCACCCACTTGGTTGACGTAAACAATCGCCAACCTGTTTCCGCGCGCCCTCTCAGCAATCAGGGACTGCCGCTCCAGGCGTTTGCCCTGATGGAAAGGTGAGGCATTGAGATTGATGAGCACCTGCGCCCCCGCCGCAGCAGTGCTGCTGGCGGGAAGCGGATCCCAGATGTCCTCACAAATCGTAATACCCATTGGTATACCGCCAATGTCCACGACACAGGGCGTATGGCCCGGCGTAAAGTAACGTTTCTCGTCAAATACCTGATAATTGGGCAGACATTGCTTGAAATACTCCGCAACGATTGCGCCCTTATGGATAACACCGGCCGCATTGAATAGGCCCCTTGGAGAAAGACGCGGATACCCAACTATGACGTGAAGCGTTGGCGGAAGGGACGCACATAGCTCAGCGAGGGTTGAGTCGGTTTGCTCACCAATGCTGGGTCGCAGGAGCAAGTCTTCCGGGGGGTAGCCAGTCAGTGTCAGTTCGGGAAATACCACCACCGCTTCTGGATTCATCGCTGCTGTCTCACGGCAGACGGTAAGCACCTTTTCCCTGTTACCCACCCAATCCCCGACGAGGGTGTTAATTTGAGCCATGACTATCTGCATGCGACATTTCCAAAGTGGCATAACAAGCCTGATACCCAACGGATCAGGAAACTTGGCGTATTGTACTCGCTGAGACGGCCGTCGCGCGCCACCCAATCAAGATAAAAACAGAACAGGATCAGCACTGATATAGTCTCGATATGGCAGCAGAATTTGACATGACGGATCCGATCACAACCTCATCAACGGGCACCTCCCGGGGCAGAGCGCGATTGTTTTATTTCTACAATGGCTACCGATTAATTCTTGCCGCCTGCTTGCTTGCTCTTCTGGTCATCCCCGGCGGAGAGGAATTTCTGACGGGATTCAACCCACTTTGGTTCGCTGTTGCTTCGGGGCTCATGCTGGTCTCTGCCTTCCCATTAGCGGCGATGCCAGGCGACTTTATTAGTCGGGCAGAAACAGGCCTTTTTGCGCTGCTCATTACTGACATCATCATCATTACGGTCTTGGTCAGTGCCTCGGGCGGGCTGATAAGTGGCTTTTCTGTCCTTTTTATTATCACCGTCGCTGCGGGAGGGTTTTTGCTACATTCCCGAAGCCTGGCGACGCTGATTGCGGCTATAGCGGTGCTAGCGGTGCTTGCGGATGCAGCATGGCTGGTAAGGAGAGCTGAGGCCGATATTGGATTACTTTTACCTGCTGGGATTTTAGGCAGCCTGTTATTTGCCGTGTCCCTGCTAGTTCAGGCAACCGCTCAACGTCTTGAGGTCGTGGAGGCTCAGGCAAGTCGCGCTGCTCAACAAGTCGCAACACTGCAACAACTAAATGAGCAGATTGTCTCTCACATGGATACTGGAATCCTGCAGATAAACGCTGAAGGGGTTATTGAGCCTGTCAATCAAGCCGCCACTAAATTGCTCCAACTCAAACCCCGGGCCAGCAGCAGTCTGGTTGACGTCAACGTGGATCTACAGAACCAATATGACGAATGGCTTATCAGCAAACGACACAAACCGGAGCCCTTTCGGATAAGCACTCAGTCTCCGCCTCTCATCGCATCCTTCGCATCGCTCGGTACAACGGAGAATGAAGACAACCTGATCTTTGTTGAGGACTACACGCCCGTCACCCAATTTGCACAGTCACTAAAACTCGACTCGCTGAGCAAGCTAACGGCGAGTATTGCACATGAAATTAGAAATCCACTGTCCGCCATTAGTCATGCCGCACAGCTACTGGGGGAAAGCGGCGCCATCCAAGAAGCCGACAAAGTCCTGTGCGACATCTTGGTAAGTAATAGCGACCGGGTCAGCGATATCATCGACAATGTTACCGAGGTCTCTCGCCGCCAGGCGCCACATCCGGTAACACTATCTCTTGATACCTGGATGAACGAGGCAATAGAAGAATACAGAAATCTACGAACGGACCCCTGCGACATTCTGTTGAATGGCGCAGAGGGCATGAAAGTTCTATTTGATCCAAGCCACCTGAAGCGGGTTCTCAGCAATCTCTTCGATAATGGTCTCCGGCATTCGGAGGCTGATTCAGGAAGAGCAGAGCTACGCATTGACTGTAAGCTCGATCCAACTAATTCTCGGGCGCTTATCGATATTGTAGACTTCGGCGATGGGGTTGCCGAGGGAAATCTGAACCGATTGTTCGAGCCTTTTTTCACGACCTCTAAGCAAGGCAGCGGCCTGGGGTTATATTTGTGCAAAGAACTGTGCGAGATCAATGGGGCGGGACTTTTTTACCAACGCACTGACGCGGGCGAAAGCGCCTTCCGATTAAGCCTCAAACTTGATGAGGATTCACCATGAGCCAACAGACGGTTCTGCTTGTTGACGATGAGCCCGACATCCTTCAGCTGTTGGAAATCACCCTCTCACGGATGAACTTACAGACCCGGCGTGCGAGTACCCTGGAAGAAGCAAAAAAACACCTCGAAGCCGAGACACCAGACCTTTGTCTCACGGATATGAAGTTGCCCGATGGGAATGGTCTGACACTGATCGACTTTATCCAGCATCGTTATCCCGATGTACCCGTGGCTATGATTACCGCGCACGGCAGTGTCGAGAGCGCAATCGAGGCACTAAAGCTCGGCGCCTTTGATTTTGTTACCAAACCACTAGCCCTTGATAAACTACGAGAACTCGTGGGCCACGCACTGCAGATTAGCCACGCCCGCCCTGACGCTTCAGCTCAAGAACTGATTGGAGACAGCCCACTTATTGGGGATCTGAGAGATCAGATCCGCCGTGTTGCGCGCTCCCAAGCTCCCGTGCATATTCATGGTGAATCCGGCGTAGGCAAAGAAGTCACCGCCAGACTCATTCACTCTCTCGGCCCCCGCTCTGGAAAATCCTTCATCGCGGTAAACTGCGGCGCTATTCCTCCGGAACTGGTTGAGAGCGAATTATTCGGCCATAAGAAAGGCGCGTTTACCGGCGCTCATGCGGATAAAC
>CAXPOA010000104.1:0-7496 GCA_964218505.1 Luminiphilus sp. | reverse complement strand
CTGAGCGGAAGGTGCCAAGCATGGCTGACGTCTTGGTGCAGGAGTTTTGCTTTTCGACCCCGCGCATCATCATGCACATGTGCTCAGCCTCGATAATGACGCCAACACCCAGGGCATCTGTCACGTTCAAAATGCTCTCTGCGATCTGAACCGTTAGCTGTTCTTGGATTTGAAGTCGCCTCGCGAACATATCCACGATTCTGGCAACTTTCGAGAGTCCGAGGACTTTGCCCTGTGGGATATAGGCCACATGGCATCGTCCAATGAAGGGGAGAACGTGGTGTTCGCAGAGGGAGTACAGCTCAATGTCCTGGACCAACACCATTTCACTGGAATCAGAGGGAAATAGGGCGTCATTGACTACCGTAGTCAGATCTTCCTGATAACCACGAGTCAGAAAAGAGAAGGCCTTTGCCGCTCGCTTCGGCGTGTCGAGGAGCCCAGGACGAGACACATCCTCTCCCACATGCTCCAGTATTTTTCGCCAATACTCTTCCACGACATGCTCCTTTATCAGGGGGCGCAATGGTAGCATGCCGTCCCGGGCCCCCGCTGGTGCTTTTATGGCGACTTTTAAACAGGTAATTGCAAGCGCTGCTGCAAAACTTGAGCAAGCCGATATTTTTTGTGGGCACGGTTACGAATCTCCCTATGACGAAGCGGTGGCGCTAGTGCTTGCAGCTGCCGAGTTGCCGATTGACATGGACCGATCGCTGTTGAATGAGGAGGTGAGCGCACGCATTCAGGTGCTTACCGACGCTTTACTGAAACAGCGGATCAAGGAGAGACGGCCAACTGCCTATATTATTGGCAAAGCATGGCTGGGACCTCTGGAATTCATATGCGATGACCGGGCTTTGGTTCCAAGGTCACCCTTGATGGAGGTAATTGCTGCCGACTATCAGCCTTGGCTGTCAGGGTCTCCATCCCATTTGATAGATCTGTGTTGCGGCGGAGGCAGTCTTGGGATTCTGGCAGCAAAGAACCGACCTGACCTCTCGGTCACTCTTGTTGATATTGATACGCCCGCCTTGTCTCTAGCAAGGGAGAATATTGCGCTTCACGAACTGTCAAAAGTGCGGTTGCTCAAAGGTGACCTGCTATCTTCTCTGGCTTCGAGTAGCGTCGACGTTATTTTGGCGAATCCTCCCTATGTAGATGCGGAAGACATGCAATCACTGCCTCGCGAATTCATGCATGAACCATCGCTGGCGCTCGCGGCGGGTGACGATGGCCTTGATCTGGTTCATCGGTTGCTTGATCAGGCCAGCTTTTGTTTGTCTGAGGATGGGTTTTTGTTTCTTGAGGTAGGCAATAGCTGGCAGGCACTTGAGCGCGCGTACCCCGACTTCAGCTTTGACTGGCTGGAACTTGAGTGGGGCGGTCATGGGGTTTGTGCCATCGGGAAGCAGGAGTTGCAGTATTTACGTTCCTGCGCTGCTCGGGGGTAGGTGAAGGTATACTAAGGCCTGGAGGCAAGACCATGTCTGGTAGTAGTTTCGGAAAATTATTTTGTGTCACGACGTTCGGTGAGAGCCATGGTGCAGCACTGGGTGCGGTCATTGATGGCTGCCCGCCGGGATTGCGGTTGAGCGCGGCTGACTTACAGCATGATTTGGATCGGCGGAAGCCCGGCCAAAGCCGGTATACAACGCAGCGGCGTGAAGGCGATGAGGTTGAGATCTTGTCAGGCGTCTTTGAAGGAGTCACGACCGGAACCCCGATTGGATTGCTTATTCGTAATACCGATCAGCGGTCGAAAGACTACAGTAAAATCAAAGATCAATTCCGGCCAGCTCATGCTGATTACACTTACCAGCAAAAGTATGGCTTCCGGGATTATCGTGGCGGCGGCAGGTCTTCCGCCCGCGAGACGGCTATGCGCGTTGCAGCGGGCGCTGTCGCGAAGAAATGGCTCGCCGAAAATGCCAATATCAAAGTCCGTGGATACCTATCTCAGCTAGGCCCCCACAAAGCTATCAATCACGATTGGAACTACGTTGAAGAGAATCCATTCTTTTGCGGTGACCGTGAATTGGTACCTGTCCTTGAAACCTTCATGCAGGCTTTGAGCAAAGAGGGCGATTCGATCGGCGCCCGACTTGAGGTGGTGGCTGAAGGTGTTCCTCCGGGGTTAGGTGAGCCGGTATTCGAGCGTCTTGATGCAGACATAGCTGGCGCTCTTATGAGCATTAATGCGGTGAAGGGCGTGGAGATTGGTGCCGGGTTTGGGGTTGTGCAGCAAAAGGGGTCTGAGCATCGCGATCAGATAACTCCGGAGGGATTCCTCAGCAACGATGCGGGAGGCATCTTAGGCGGCATTAGCTCGGGGCAAGCGATCACTGCCAGCATTGCGCTAAAGCCGACTTCAAGCATACGTCTACCTGGCCAAAGTATCGACGTCGAGGGCAATCAGACTGAGGTGGTCACGACTGGGCGTCACGATCCCTGTGTGGGTATTCGCGCGGTGCCTATTGCTGAAGCAATGGTTGCGTTGGTTCTGATCGATCATTTTTTGCGTCAGCGCGGGCAGAATGGCGATGTGGTACGCCGAACCCCTATTGTGCCGGCGGGCCAGAGTTCATAGATAGCCTGTTTGGCGGTTAGTTGGAGATCTTAACTTGGTCTGGTCACGGCGATACCGGCGACGTTTACGCACCCTAGGTCTAGGCATTGTTGCGTTTGGTTCTCTGTTGTGGGGAGCAGTTGATATTGTTGGTGTCCCAGCGGAAAACCTCTTGCTGCTTTTTGCTCAGGCGGCGATTGGTGTAATGGCCCT
This sequence comes from Luminiphilus sp., assembly GCA_964218505.1. Lineage (GTDB taxonomy): Bacteria > Pseudomonadota > Gammaproteobacteria > Pseudomonadales > Halieaceae > Luminiphilus. The sequence continues at coordinate 4,717 of CAXPOA010000104.1, read as the reverse complement.
TATTTGTGCCGCAGCCTGTGGAGGCTGGTTATTGCACAGAATCAGGCGGATTAAAAAGTAGCGTTTGGAACCCCTGGCAAGGCTTCTTAGTGCAAGTCAATTTCTAGCATCATCTCCTCGGAGATGGAGTCGAGACGATCGCGCAACAGCGCTAGGTCAGCCCCTGCAGGGACGCTAACCTCGAGTTTTGCCTTGAACATTGGCTCTCCGGTAAAGGCGGCGTTCTCAACGGCGCTGTCCATCGATACGATGCTTATATCGACGTCTGACAGTGCCTTCGAAATTTCCTTAACAATGCCTTGTCGATCAGGGCCCATAAGTTCGAGTAACTGGTTAGCAGGGGCGGTCGGCGCATCGCTCAGTACCGAGGTTACCCTCACAGAGGCACGCCCACTGGGCAGATTGGTGAGCTCATGTTCGAGCGCAGAGGCCTCCTCAAAAGGAAGATTGATCAGAATTAAGCCAGCGAACTTACCCTCGAGCTGGCTCAGTTGGCTTTTTAGCCAGTTGCCCTGATGTCGGCGTATTGTTTCAGCCACTTCTTCTACCAGCCCGGTCCGGTCATTTCCGATAAAGGAAACGATAAAATGTTGAGGCATAGTACCCTCACGTGGAGCAGTGGAATGCCTCTATACTACGGCCAAAGCAACAGACTAGTTCATGAAAGGAGAGCCGATATGGCCGGGATGAGAACATTTATTGTAGCCATTGTCTTGATGATGGCACAGGTTGCCAATGCTGATTTTGACTGGGGTGTGGCGCTCAACGGCCCCCATCGCGCTGATGGCAATGCTGCGCGTAATGAGGCAAGACACCCTCGTGAGACACTTGAATTTTTTGGGCTTCAACCCGGAATGACCGTCTTGGAGGTGTCTCCGGGCGGTGGTTGGTATACCGAGGTGCTGGCACCGCTGTTAAGTGACAACGGCAGTTTGATCGCTGCGCATTACGCTCCCAACGGCGGCGCTTATGCACGCCGATCACTCGGTGGATTTCTAACAAAGCTTGGAGCCGATAACGACCTCTACAGCGCGGTGACAGTCGGGTTTTTGCAGCCACCAGCAGAGATTACGCCCGCGATGCCCGGTTCCGTTGATTTGGCTCTCGCTTTTCGTAATGTGCATTCCTGGATGCGGATGAATCAGGTTGAGATGTTTTTCAGCGCTATCTATGACAGCTTAAAACCCGGCGGCGTTTTTGGATTGGTCCAGCATCGCGCCAACCCTGGTGTGGACCTGGAAACCATGAAGAAGACGGCTTACGTAACCGAAGCGCAGGTGATTGAATTTGCGGAATTGGCTGGATTTGAATTAGAGGCGTCAAGCGAGATCAACGCCAATTCCAAGGACACCAAAGACTACCCCGGGGGCGTCTGGACGCTGCCACCTAGTCTGAGTGAGGGAGATACCGACCGTGATCGTTATCTGGCGATTGGTGAAAGCGACCGGATGACATTGAAGTTCCGCAAACCTCAAAACTGAGTGACTTCATGGATACGTCGAAGGTCCCAGAGAACATCCAGACGGTCGATGCTCTGGGTCTTTTGTGTCCAGAACCAATCATGTTGCTTCATGCGGCAATGCGGCGAGCAGCGCCCGGAGACCAAATACGCCTGTTGTCCACCGACCCATCCTCGGAGCGCGATGTCGTTAAGTTTTGCCAGTTTTTAGGCCACGAGCTGCTCGAGCATTCCGATATGGAAGGCCAATACACTTTTCTGATCCAAAAGAGCCGATGATTGATGCTGTTCCGGCAGGTTGATAGTCAGACACCGAGCGCGGCCGAGAGTGTTGGTAGCAATGTCATTGTCGGGATTTTCGATCAGATCTTTGGGCGTAGTGACGCCACGTTTCTTCGTGGTGGAGCAAACGAGCCACTCTATCAGCCTGATGCGGGTAGCGGTTCAGCAATCGTATATTTTCGCCACGATTATCTGAGGAGTGCCTTACACGAGGTTGCGCATTGGTGTCTGGCGGGCTCTGCTCGGCGACGTTTTACGGATTATGGTTACTGGTATACGCCTGATAATCGTGACGAGGTGCGTCAGGCAGCATTTTACCAAGTTGAAGTCAGACCTCAGGCACTCGAATGGATTTTCTGCGATACCCTTGGCATCTCCTTTAGCGTTAGTTTCGATAATTTTGGCGTGACGTGCGAAGACATTGAGGCCCGTACCTTCAAGAGTCGGGTTCAACTTGAGAAAAGTAAGATGCTCGAGGAGGGCTTGCCAGCCCGGGCTTATCGCTTTAACAGGGCGCTTGGCGCTATAGCATCCACAGATAAATCGTCCTGCCAATCCCCGTCTGTCATGGCGCCGGAGTCGCTTTAATCCCATGGGATTTCATGTTGTTGCGGACGAGGCGATCCATATAACGCCCGCGCTCCGAGAGGTTGCCGACAGCCTGACCCTGCTGCCGGGCACAAGCATCTGTCCATCAGACCTGTCCTATGCGGATGTGTTGTTGGTTAGGTCGGTTACCCGAGTCAATCAAGCTCTGCTGGATGGCTCACCAGTGTCTCGAGTGGGGACTGCAACCGCAGGCTTTGATCATCTCGATACTGACTATCTAGACAAGCAAAAAATAGCTTGGTCGAGCGCCCCCGGCGCGAACGCGCGCGCGGTTGTTGAATATGTGTTGAGCGTGCTAGCGCAAATGGATGCTCTCAAGACAATAACTGCTGGTGGACTCATTGGAATTCTCGGGTATGGCCATGTGGGTAGTTTGCTCGCCGAGGTGGTTGAGGCTCTTGGGGGGAAAGCTCTTGTTTGGGACCCTTGGGTAAGCATTCCAGAGAGGCTAAGAGCGGCATCTCTGGAGGATCTGCTCGCCGCTCCGATTGTCAGTCTGCATGCGTCACTGCATCGTCAAGATCCCTGGCCTAGCGTTGGCCTCATCGATTGTCGTTTGGCCCGGCGTCTATCCTCTCAGCAAATACTCATTAATGCAGCGCGAGGTCCGTTGGTAAGCACAGAAGCCTTGCAGGTATTGATTGATGGTGGGGTTCGGCTAGCGCTCGACACCTGGCCGGAGGAACCCCTCATCAGTGAACAGCAGCTAGAGGGTGTAGAGCTGGCAACTCCCCATATCGCTGGTTACAGCCTTGAAGCGAAGCGGCGGGCGACTGACAGACTTGTAGCGGCTCTTTTGCCAGGTGAGGATGTTTCGATACATGTTTACGATGTTGTGGAGGGAGGCGAATTAGATATCGCCGGCGAGCGGTGGTTGGAAAAGCTGTTGCTCAATCACTACAATCCCGCCAACGATGACGCTGCGCTCCGAGCGAGCGGCATGCCTGGCGTCTGTCCTCGGGATTTTGAGAGATTGCGCACCTCCTATGCCTTGAGAAGAGAATTGTGGGGTAGCGCCAAGGTGACAGAGGACGAGCCCGATATTGCCGTTAGAAAAATATTGGATGCGCTCGGAGTGTCGTTGCGAATAGGGCGTTGACAGAGCTAGGCCGATTGGTCTCGGATGGGAATCGCTCCCTTTGTTGTTGGAGTCGTGTAACAAAACCGATTGAGAGGAATTTACAATGAAGGATGATGGCGGCCGGGGAAATGATTTCTCGAAAAAGGACGATGGATACTGGCGAGAGCAGCTTACGGCTGACGAGTATACCGTGCTCCGGGAAAAGGGCACCGAGCGCGCCTTTACCGGCGAGTACTGGAATGTTTGGGAGGAGGGCGCCTACCACTGCCGCGGCTGTGGTGAGCTGCTGTTTCAATCCGACACCAAGTTTGACGCGGGCTGTGGTTGGCCGAGTTTTGATCGGCCTGCCTCAGAGGGGGTTATTGAGGAGTCGCGGGATACCAGTCACGGCATGATTCGTACCGAAGTGCTGTGCCAGAAATGCGGTGGGCATTTAGGCCACGTGTTCCCTGACGGACCAACAGAGACGGGCCAGCGCTATTGCATCAATAGCCTGTCGATCAGTTTGGAAAAGGATGGACAGGACTAATCCGGTGAATCCTTCAATAGTAGGTAACACTTAGGACTGCTCGGCCTTCTTTGATTGCCAACCCCGGTAAATAAAGTGCAGAAAAGCAATCCAGAGCATGACATAAGCAGCGGTAAAGCCCGCCTCATCGACAAAAATACCCACGGCGATACCAATGATCGGGAGCATCGCGAGCCAGTGGCCTGTCACCCACGCGTTCTGGCGCCAGGAAATCCACAGTGCGCTGATAGCTGAAATCAACATGAGTGTTAAAAAAAGCCATAGTGCGAGAGACGATTGCCACATCAATGCGCCGGCTATCAGAGCAACCATTCCTGTGCCCGCATGGGTGATGACATCCCAGCCAATTCCGAGTTTCATTGTCTGCCTCACTAAACCGTTCAGGTGGAGTGCATTAATCGCTAATCAGATACCAAAAGTGTACCTTGATAGTTTCAGGCAAAAAACGCGGGCGGGCATAACCCGCGGCCTGCAGGGGCTGCAAGACAGGATGAGGGGAGAGCTGCGCTAGGCTTGGCCTCACTTTAGAGCTACAAGCCATTGAAACTAAAAGGGATTTGGAGCGGGTAACGAGGTTCGAACTCGTGACCTCGACCTTGGCAAGGTCGCGCTCTACCAACTGAGCTACACCCGCTTAAATGGCGTCCCCTAGGGGGTTCGAACCCCTGTTCCCGCCGTGAAAGGGCGGTGTCCTAGGCCACTAGACGAAGGGGACACAACGTCTCTGACATCAGAGGACGCGAATCTTAGTGGCGGC
>CAXPOA010000103.1:0-9094 GCA_964218505.1 Luminiphilus sp. | reverse complement strand
TACTGATGCCCGGGCTTTTGAAACACTTGGCTTCAAGTCGGGCGATATCGTGACTGCGGTTAACGGTCTGGATTTGGGTGATCCGGCAAATACAATTTCTCTTTATCAGACAATGCGAGATGCAACAGAAGCTACGTTCGACATACAGCGCGGTGAGTCGTCCCTGACGCTGTCGGTCAGTCTTAGTCAGTTGCAATAGGAGCAGGTTTTGCCGAGATTGCTGACAATGTTTACGCGTGTTTTCCGCCGGTGCTTTTTGTTCCACCGGTACTTGTTGAGAGGCGCGCCAGCCTTCCTGACGATGGCGTTGCTGATGTCCTCACCGGTAGGTGCCCAAGAATATACGGTAAACCTCAAGGACACCGAAATTCAGGAGTTCATTCAGTTCGTCGCCGATGTGACGGGTACAACAATCGTTGTTGATCCCAGTGTCAAAGGTAAAGTCAAAGTCATTTCTTCCAAGCCTGTTTCAAAAAGCGAGCTTTACGACCTCTTCCTATCGATTCTTGATGTTCATGGTTACACGGCCGTGCGCACCGGTAATGTTATTCGCATTATTCAGAACAAAGATGCGAGGTCGTCTCCTGTTGAGGTGATAGAGGACGACGATGAATCAAGTAACGATGAGTATGTGACTCAGGTGATACGACTGGAGAATGTTTCAGCCGCAAAATTAATTCCCGTGTTACGACCCTTGGTGCCACAACAGGCACACATGGCGGCGTACGCTCCCAGTAATGCAATCATTATTTCGGATATCCGTTCCAATATTAATCGGATTCTCGAGGTCATCGATCGAATGGATCAATCAGCTGTTCGTACCACGGAGGTGATCAAACTTCGGTATGCGGTCGCTGAGGATGTGGTGCAAATGCTCCAGACCCTGGAGAAGAAGAACAAGGGTGAGGGCGCAGAGGCAGATGAAGAGGTCACTCTGGTGGCCGATAAGCGCACCAATAGTGTTGTAGTGACCGCAGACGAACTTAACGGGCAGCGGATCAAGGATCTCGTTAGTTATCTGGATACGCCACTCGAACAGAGTGGCAACGTGAAAGTGATCTATCTGGAATACGCCAACGCAAAGGAGGTCGCCGAGGTGCTGACCCGCGTGATGCAGAATATTACGCGGCTTGATGAAAGTGGTGATCGCAAGCGCAGTACCAACAGCAATTCAACGATCGAGGCTGATGAGGGTACCAATGCCTTGATTATCACCGCCGACGCTGACGAGATGGCGGCACTCGAGGGAGTGATTGCCAGACTGGATATCAGACGCGCGCAGGTCTTGGTCGAGGCGATTATCGTTGAGATGGAGCTAAGCGAGGGGCAGGAGCTTGGCCTTCAGTGGTTATTCGCCGACGACAGCGGGGCGTTTGGTAGCAATATCAGCACCAGCACCGCTCAGCAGAGCCGGAACGCGGCCATTGCAGGCTCTATCCTTGGGGAGAATGGCGCCAACGAGGATATTAACGTGAGCACCTTGGCAGGCACCCTGAGTCAGGTGCCCGGCACCACGCTGGGCTGGGGAGTCGTGGATAATAAACTATCCATGGCGGTAATACTCAATGCTCTGGAGACTCAGGGCAATGCCAATATTCTATCGACTCCCAGCCTGCTAACGCTTGATAATGAGGAGGCTTACATAACCGTTGGACAGAATGTTCCTTTTGTCACTGGCTCTTACTCAAATACAGGGGGTGCCAATACCGTACAGAATCCCTTCCAGACGATTGAGCGAGAGAATGTGGGTATTACCCTGAAGGTGACTCCTCAGGTCAATGAGGGAGATTCGGTGGTACTCGATATCGTGCAGGAGGTATCAAGCATTAGTCAGCAGTTGCTCTCTGCCGCTGATGTGATTACCAATGAGCGAAAAATCGAGACCAAGGTGCTTGCTTCGGACGGCGATGTCGTTGTGTTGGGAGGGTTGGTAAAGGACGATGTACAAGACAGCCAGCAGGGCGTACCGATCCTTCAGGATATTCCTTTGCTGGGGCGTCTGTTCCGCAACGATGTGGTATCCGTGACCAAATCCAATCTTCTTGTGTTTATCAGGCCAACTATTGTCAGGGACCAAAAGGCTCTGCGTGGAGCGACCGCAGAAAAATATCGCTACATTCAAGAGCAGCAAATGGAGCGCCGTGCCAGGGGTTTGATGTTTTTGGATGATGGTAATTTACCGCTGCTGCCCACATGGGAACAGCAAATCCAACAGCTACCCGAAGTGCCCGAGGAAACTCCTGCGGCGGCAGCTGAAGAAGAATAGCTAAGCCATGGATAGCCCCGCAGAGTTAGGCACCAAAGTCGAAGATCCGGCTACACCCAAGGGGCTGCTGCCCTTCGCTTACGCGAAAGCCAATCAGGTGCTCCTCGATTCTCGTGACGACTCGCCGTTGCTTATCCACACGGGTGCGCTATCGACGCAAGTCCTTCTTGAAGTTCGGCGTTATCTGGGGGGGCAGTTCGCCGTCGAGTCAGTCGCTCCCGATTTTTTCCAGAGACGCTTAACGGAAGCCTACCAGCGAACCAATAATGAAGCGGCTCAGATGGCGGAGGATATAAGTGCTGACGTAGATCTCTCTCGTTTGGTTGACCAGCTACCGGATTTGGGTGACTTGATGGATGCCGAGGATGACGCGCCCATTATCCGTTTGATCAACGCCATTCTGTCTCAGGCGGTGAAGGAAAAAGCGTCTGATATCCATATCGAGACCTTTGAAGATCACTTAAGTGTGCGCTATCGAATCGATGGTGTGTTAACCGAAGTACTATCTCCTAAGCGCATGCTCGCCCCGCTCTTGGTCTCTCGCCTGAAGGTAATGGCAAAGCTCGACATAGCTGAGAAGCGGGTGCCGCAAGATGGTCGGATCTCCGTGCGCATTGCCGGCCATGCTATCGATATCAGAATGTCGACTATCCCATCGGCCCATGGTGAGCGCGTGGTTCTTCGTTTGCTCGATAAGCAGGCGGGTCAGTTAGAGCTTCAACAGCTCAATATGAATGAACAGGTGAGTGCTGCTTACAGGCGGGGTTTAAGTAGTCCCCACGGCATTATTCTGGTTACCGGACCAACTGGTTCGGGGAAAACGACCACGCTCTATGCCGGTTTATCAAGTATTAATCAAAGTTCTCGAAATATTCTGACGATTGAAGACCCGGTCGAGTATATGTTGCCGGGGGTCGGACAGACTCAAGTTAATACCAAGGTTGATATGACCTTTGCCCGAGGGTTGCGTGCCATTCTGCGACAGGATCCGGACGTCGTTATGGTAGGGGAGATCCGTGATCTTGAGACCGCTGAAATCGCTGTTCAGGCATCGCTCACTGGGCACCTGGTTTTGTCCACCCTTCATACCAATACGGCGATTGGTGCTGTGACTCGATTGCAGGATATGGGAGTTGAGCCCTTTCTACTCTCTTCCTCTCTCCTGGGTGTGATGGCGCAGCGGCTGGTGCGACTTCTTTGCGGGGCCTGTGGAGAGCCTTATGAGGCGAGTGACAAAGAAAGGGAATTGCTTGCCATATCGGAAACGGGTTCGGTGATGTTGCATCGGGCCAAAGGCTGTGACGCCTGTAACCACACGGGCTATCGGGGGCGGACAGGGATTTATGAGTTGATCGAAATAGATGACGTCCTGCGGACTCTCATCCATGAGGGTGCCGGAGAGCAAAAAATGCTGGCAGAGGCTAGGCTGCGCTACCCCGGCATTGATGCCGATGGAAAGCGTCGAGTTCTGGCCGGCGAAACAAGTCTAGAAGAAGTGCTTCGCGTCACGTCAATAAACTGAGATGACAGCGTTTAAGTACAAAGCCCTCAATCCCCAAGGAAAGCTTGTGAAAGGCGTCCTTGAGGGTGATTCAGAACGTCAGATTCGGGGGCAGCTGAGGGCAAAACAGTTGCGCCCGGTAGAAGTTGCTGAGGCAGGGCGCGGCGCGGCGAATGACCCGCGATTTTTATCTCGTTTTGTACGGCGGGGATTGACCGCAGGGGAGCTTGCATTGGTTACCCGCCAGCTGGCTACGCTCGTGGCGTCCGGGTTGCCTCTCGATGAATGTCTACAGGCAGCTGCTGAGCAGACTCGTTATTCGAAGACCAAGACAATTCTGCTTCAAGTTCGGTCCAAGGTAGCGGAGGGCCATACGCTCGCCCATGCCATGAGCCAGTTTCCCGCTGCGTTTGGAGACATGTACCGCGCAATGGTGACCGCAGGGGAGCAGGCTGGGCAATTGGCCCCCGTCCTCGAGCGCCTCGCTGACTACACCGAGAGTAGGCAGCACACTGCGCAAAAACTTCAAATGGCGCTAATTTATCCCTTTGTGTTGATTGCGGTCGCTGTTGCGGTGGTGTCGGCCCTTATGGTGTTTGTTGTGCCTGAATTGGTTGGCATCTTCGCCCACACCAAGAAAGAGTTACCTGCGCTGACGACGGGGCTGATCGCGACCAGTGATTTTTTGCAAGACTTTGGTATCTGGCTGTTGGTTGGGCTCTTACTTTTAGTGGTAACCGCGCAGTGGCTGCTCAAGAAACCAAATATCCGGATGGGGTGGCATTCTCTCTTACTTCGCTTGCCCGGATTGAGCCGGGTACTCATCAGTATGGACTCTGCTAGGTTTGCCTCGACCCTGAGCATTTTAATGGCGAGTGGCGTTCCGCTTCTTGAAGCTTTGAGAATTGCCAGCGCGGTTATGACCAATGTCATTCTTCGCAAAGCGTCTCATGGGGTTGCGGTCAGGGTGCAGGAAGGGTCAAGTCTGAACAAGGCACTGGCCGAAGAAAAAATATTTCCACCCATGATGATTCACATGGTGGCGTCAGGGGAGACGTCGGGTGATCTTGAAACGATGTTATCCCGATCGGCGCTTAATCAGGAGAGAGAGCTCGAGATGACTCTTGGTACCGTGATGGGTCTTTTTGAGCCACTGATGGTGGTCTTCATGGGTGGGCTGGTACTTTTAATCGTAATGGCCATACTACTCCCGATTTTCGATCTGAATACGATGGTGAGGTGACACAAATGCGGCGACAAAAGGGTTTTTCCTTGATTGAGATTCTGGTTGTTCTTGTGATCATGGGGTTGCTGATAAGTGTCGTGGCGCCCACTGTTCTCAACAGCGCCGATGATGCACGCATTCAAAAGGTGCAGGCAGACTTCAAGGCGATAGAGACTGCCCTGAAAATCTATCGACTCGATAATTACGTCTATCCCTCGACAGAGCAGGGTTTGATTGCCCTGGTAGAGCCCTCCACCTTGGAGCCCGAGCCCCGCAACTTCAAGATGGGTGGCTATTTGGAAGAGGTTCCTATGGATCCTTGGGGCAGGGAATACCTCTACATGTCGCCCGGTGAAAATAATGAGGTCGATTTGTTCTCGTATGGCGCCGATGGCTTACCCGGAGGAGAAGGCCAGAATCAGGATCTCGGAAATTGGAGCCAGAGGGACAACTAACGAAGACATGTGTGCCCTCTGGCGCGAGCCTATGAAGAGCCACCCCAAAGCCTTGGGCTTTTCCCTGATCGAAATGCTGGTGGTGGTGCTCGTGATTGTCTTGCTTACCTCGGTGGTAAGTTTGAATGTCGGATCGGGTGGTAGTGTGATTGAACGAGACCAGACAGCCCGTCGGCTAGCCAGTCTTATGGCACATGCTCAGGTAGAGGCTGAGTTCTCGGGCGCTGATCATGGCTTGTATTTTGAGCGGCTGGGCGATCTGGGGAATGTCAGTTACCGCGCACACTGGCTGCGCCACTATGATCAGGGGTGGGCGGAGACTCGAGGAAATATGGCCCTGATAGAGCCGATTATTTTTCCTCAGGGCACCGAGATATTCCTCACGCTGTCCAGCGATCCCGATGTCGAGATTACCGCTCGGCCAGTTGATCTCCGTCCTGAACCGCAAATTGTTTTCTATGCCAGTGGAGAGGTATCTGAGGGTGGTCTTGAATGGGTTGAGGCCTCAACGGGGAGCCTGCTTTATCAATTTGAGTGGGATTTGCTCGGCCGGATCGAATTATTTCTAGCAGGTGAAGGAGAGTCTCTTCTTGCATCGCCTTAGCTCGCCCCTCAAAGGTAAGTCTGTTCGAGGATTTACGCTAATCGAAGTGATGGTTGCTCTTGCCGTCGTCGCGATAGCCTTACCAGCGCTGTTATTTCTTCTCTTCCAGCAGCTTGACGGAGCAGATTACCTGCGCCAACGGAGCGTCGCGTCCTGGATAGCTGAGGATAAACTTGGGGAGCTTCGGCTCGTAGTTGCTCGGCAGGGTGCGTTACCTGAGGGGGAAATCACAGGAGAGACAGAGGTTCTCGATCAAGATTGGTCCTGGTGGATTGATCAGGAAGGCACCGAGGTTCCGGGATTTATCCGGGTGGAAATTAACGTTGCACGCGGCATCGATCAGGACGCGACACCACTACATACCCTGGTTGCATTTTTAGCACCCGAGCGAGTGAACGATGCGCAGTGACGCTGGATTCACCCTTGTCGAGGTATTGATAGCGATGGCGATCACGGCTTTTGTCGCGGTTGTCGGCTATACCAGTCTCACAACGGTGATTGTTGGTGTTGACAGCTTGAGACAGGAAACCAGGCAGCTCGAAGAGCTTAACCGGGCATTTCAAGTTCTAGGCAGAGATTTACACCAGTTCGTTGATCGTTCGGTTTATGACGAGTTCGGTAGCCGTCTCTCCTCGATGGAGGGGGGTGAACTGGCAGCACAATCCTTGTCCTTTACACGTGCAGGCTGGCACAACTCGGTTGGTCTTCCCCGCTCTTCCCTGCAACGGGTTGCCTACTATGTGGATGAGGACAAGCTAATCAGAGCGAGTTGGCCTGTGCTCGACCGAACAGGTGCCGTAGAGCCTGTGGAGGTGGTTCTCCTCGGTGAGGTAGACACTTTTGAAGTCAGATTTTTAGGCGCGCTGGACGAACTCGAAGTTAACAGAGATAGTCAGATAGACCGGCGTTTCTGGCAGGAAAATTGGATTCCCGATGTGTCGCGACCGGATACATCGATCGAGCCCCCAATTGCCGTTGAAGTGCGTCTATTGGTTCCCCAGTGGGGGGAGTTGGAGCGACTTTATGTCCTGCCGCCGATATAGGGGAGTTGTCCCGAGGCAGGGGGGTGCTACGCTAGTCGTTGCCCTATTGATTTTTGCCCTTGCGGCCGCCCTGATGGTGGGTATCCAGCGGGATTTTTCTCTCACAATGCAGAGAGGCTCAAACCAATTTACCGAACAGCAGGGCTGGGCCTATTTACGTGGTGCCGAAGCCTTGGCCGTTGTTGCACTTAGAACAGATACTGAACTCGATAAACAGGTGGAAACACCTAGGGACCATTTAAGTGAGCTATGGGCTGCTGAGGCAACGCCTTATCCCTTGGAGGGCGGTGGCTGGCTTCTTGGTCAAGTCGAGGATTTACAAGGCCGTTTCAATTTGAACCTTTTGGTCGCCGAGCCCGCCTCTGGCCGAGGCAGTGTGGACAGGGGCGATGGAGAGCCTGGCGATGGGGCTGAGGGAGCAGAATCAGGGTCAGGATTGGACTCAGATTTGTCCGATGAGAATGAAAGTCAGGAAACTTCCTCTGATGAGTCCGGCGACAGAATGCCTGCGGCCAAGCAGATTTTCGTTCGCTTGTTGCAGGCCTTGGAGGGCGAGCCAGTCTCGCTGGAGGAGGCTATTGGTATTGCCGACGGGGTGGCTGATTTCATCGATAGTGACCAGCAGCAGCGGATGAATGGTGCGGAAGAGGACGCTTATCGCAGCGCATCGCCACCCTATCGGCCAGCTAATCAGCCGATGGCTAGTGTGAGCGAACTTCGTGCCGTCTCGGGAATGACTCGGGAGATCTATCGGGCGCTTGCTCCTTACGTCACCGTTTGGCCAAGGGAAGGGGCCAAGCTCAACATACTCACTGCCTCCGCGCCGGTATTGCGCAGCATTAATGGTGCAGGGCAACTAATGCCGCTAAGTGTTGACGCAGGAAAGCGATTGATTGAAGCCAGGCAACAGGGGTTGATCAGTGATGTAGACTCGTTTCTGGCAGACAGCGCCTTTTCTGGAGACACGTCTGGGTTGTCATCGCTGCTAACCCAGACCTCGGATTGGTTTCTGCTGTCTGCCTCGGTCGAGATTGCCGAGCGTGAGATGCAACTGTACAGTGTGCTGCAGCGGGAAAACACGCAGATAACCAGCCAGTATCGGACGAGAGGTGAGTTGTAAGATGGTTAATCGACCTGCCGGGTCCACTCCGTCGACGCGTTGTACCTATGTGACTGGGAACTGGTTCGCGGTATGACACAGCCAAGCACCACAGGAATCCTGCGTCTTGCGGATGATGGCTTTTGGCTACTCACCCCGGGCAATAACGAACCGCTTCGTCTCCATGAGCTCGACGAGCAGCACCGCCACTGCATTTTTGCTGCGCCCGCTGAGATGATCAGACTTACGGTAACAGAGGTCCAGCCGGACGAGCGTCGTCACCTGACCAAGGCATTACCCTTCACCCTCGAAGACCAGATAATTGACCCCGTAGAGGATGTGCATTTCGCTTGCCAGCCTTTAGAGGGAGACCTCTATGCCGTGGGATTGGTGACGAGCCGTTTGTTGTCTCGCTGGCTTAATGCGCTGGGTCCCTCCTTTGAAGGACCCGTGATTTCGGAGGCCCTGCTGCTGCCGTGGCAGTTAGGTGAAGCTTGTCTCGTTATGGAGTCCGACACTGTCCTTGTGCGCTACGGTAAAGCCCTTGGCGCGCGCATAGATAAAACGTTGCTTTCGGTATTCCTCTCTTCTTTAGAGGATTCCCCGCAGTCGCTCATTGTCTACGGAGAAAATCAGCAGGATGATTTGGAGGCGTTAGGGGAACCATGGCAACAGTCGGCCCAGTGGCGCAGAGGTGGTTTTCCTGCGGCCCTGATGGTGGCACCCGCGTCCGAGCAAGCGATGGATCTTCGTCAAGGGGCTTTTGCCCCCCGATTACCCCTCGCTCGCTGGTGGCAACATTGGAGGACTGTCGGTATTGCTGCCACGGTTGCACTCATATTGCAGTTAGGGGCCGACTTGACTGAGTACCAGCGTTTGCGGGGCGAGAACTTGCAGATAC
>CAXPOA010000102.1:0-2173 GCA_964218505.1 Luminiphilus sp. | reverse complement strand
GGCAAATAAAACAGCCCCGCGAACCAACAAACCATAAAAATGACATGAAACGCCTTAATCCAGAGCATGACGACCTCGCCGTAACATGAGAAAGTTTGGCTTTGGAACCATATCAGAAAAAGTGAGACTCCCCATGATTAAGGTTGGGATAGTTGGCGGCACCGGATACACGGGTGTTGAGCTGCTGCGCCTGCTGTTGCGTCACCCCGAGGTGTCGGTCGAAATTATCTCCTCACGCGGAGAGGCGGGGCGGCGTCTGGATGAATTGTTTCCAACGCTAAGGTCTCACGCCGACTTGGTTTTTACCGATCCTGCCGATGCCAACTGGGAGAGCTGTGATGCGGTGTTCTTTGCCACGCCTCACAATGTCGCCATGAAGACCGCGCCAGCCCTGCTTGATCAAGGAGTGCGCGTTATCGATCTGTCGGCGGATTATCGGTTGAAAGACGTTGGGTTATGGGAGTCCTGGTATGGAGAGGCCCACGCGAGCCCGGCCCTGTGCGCTGATGCCGTGTATGGCTTGCCCGAGATGAATCGGGCGGCGATCTCCAAGGCGCAATTAGTGGCCTGCGCCGGCTGCTATCCCACTTCTGTGCAGCTAGGATTTATGCCTCTTTTGGAAGCGGGGCTTGTTGATCCCTCGTCACTCATTGCCAGTAGTGCATCGGGTGTCAGCGGTGCGGGTCGTCAGGCGAAGGTGGCCAATTTACTGACCGAGGCAGGGGAGAGTTTCAAGGCTTATGGTGTGGCCGGACATCGACATCTGCCCGAAATCGAGCAGGGTCTCAACACGATGAGCAAGGATTCGGTTGCGCTGACCTTCGTGCCCCATTTAGTCCCCATGAGCCGAGGCATTCATTCCACCCTGTTTGGCCGACTGACGAGGCCCGATACGGATCTTCATCAGGTGTTCAGTGAGCGTTATGCCAATGAACCCTTTGTCGATGTGCTGCCTGCAGGCCAAACCCCTGAGACGGGTCATGTTAAGGGCGGCAACCGTTGTCAGATCGGCGTCACGGTGCCCCAAGCGAGAGATACCGTTGTGGTCACCGTCGCTATCGATAATCTGGTAAAGGGTGCCTCGGGACAGGCGGTGCAGGTGATGAATTTGATGTTTGGATTGCCGGAGACCTGCGGACTCGATGGCATTGCCATCGCTCCCTGAGTCTTATCCATGCCGAGACAGCAGTATCGAACCGTTATCAAGCAGGAACACCCCGGACGGCGGCGGATAGTGTGGGGCACTTCGGCCCTACTTGTTGTTGCGGCCATCACCTCGGCGTATTTTGCCGGCGAGCATCGGGGCAGCCGTGAGCCGGTACCCTGGAATGCCGAAGCAGATGAGCTCCGCGCTCAGCTGGTAGAGGCCCAGACCAGATCCGCCATTGACGCGCAGGCAACCCGAGAACTGACGGAGTCCCTGGCGGAAGCGAGAGGCATCATTGAAGAGCGCGAGCGGGAGCTTGCCTTCTACAAGGAGGTGCTGGCACCCGAGGAGCTGAGCCGGGGTCCGCGGCTCCGCCAACCGGTTTTCAGTGCCACCGACCAGCCCGGGGTCTGGCGCTACCAGCTGGTGGTGCAGCAGGGAGGTAAAACCTCTAGCGGTTATCGCGGGGATATCGATGTCAATTTCGTGGGCTTTCTGGCCGGGGAAATAACAACCCTACGCCTTAGCCAGCTCGATCAAACCTTGCGGGGAGCGCCGATTACCCTCAATTTTCGTTATTTTCAGCGTGTTGAAGGGGAGCTTGAGTTTCCTTTAGGCTTTTTGCCCGATCAGGTGGAGGTTGTGATCGATATTTCAAAGCCCGCCTTAGAAGATATTCGAACTGGTTATATTTGGGATGATTTAGTGTTACTTTAATAGGTTCCGCTGCTAATAAAGCAGTCAAAACGGTACGGAGAGACTGATGATGGGACGTAAAGACAAGCCGCTGACAACCGTTCAGGGCTCGACCACATTGATCGCGCGGGACGCGGTGGTCACGGGGGACATCCAGTTTTCTGGCAATTTGGATGTCGAAGGTAAGGTTAACGGGTCTATCGTTGCCCAAGAAGGCAAAGAGGCCATGTTACGCATCATGGAAGGGGGCGAAGTCTCAGGAGAGATCAGGGTACCCTCTGCGGTGATCAATGGTGCCGTGAAAGGCGATATCCATTCCAGCGAGCGACT
>CAXPOA010000101.1:0-10060 GCA_964218505.1 Luminiphilus sp. | reverse complement strand
ATATGGACTTGTGACTGGAGTTCAGACGTGTGCTCTTCCGATCTCGATTTGCCCGCGCCGCCAGTGCTGCTCGACATTACTGTGGATAACAAAGTCATCCCCGCTGTCGCCCAAATTACGAAGCAGGGATTAACCTTCGTTTTTGATAGGCGCACAGGAAAGCCTGTGTGGCCAATCCCTGAAATTGCCGTACCCCAGAGTGCCGTGCCGGGGGAGCAGACCGCAGCCACGCAGCCAATACCTTCTTTGCCGGAGCCCTTCGGTCGCACGGGAGTCACTCTGGATCAGCTCAACGATCTCACGCCGGAGATTTATGCTGAAGCCAAGCGCATAGTAGAGGGTTATACCCTTGGGCCGCTTTACACGCCGCCCGCTCTGGTAGCACCCGACAATGGAGGCACGCTGGTATTACCGGGATCAGTTGGGGGTGCAAATTGGCAGGGGGCAGTAGCCGACCCGGATTCAGGCATTATGTACGTGTCCTATGCGGTTTCACCCGAAGTTGTCGGACTGATCAGTGACCCCGAGCGCTCCACTATGCGCTATGTGCTCAGGGATGCTGTGTTGGAAGGACCTTTCGATTTACCGCTTCTCAAACCACCCTGGGGATGGATTAGCGCACTGGATTTGAATACCGGCAAGCTGCTGTGGCAGCGCCCCAATAGTCGAACCCCTCAGGAAGTCCGCGACCATCCAAAGCTGGCTGGAGTCGACATACCCGATACAGGCAATGATGATCGATCCGCTCTGCTTGTAACGAAAACACTCCTCTTTTCGGGAGAGGGTGCTGGTATGTATGGCTCAAGGTGGGGCGGCACGCTGTTCAAAGCGCACGACAAAATGACCGGGGAGGTCATCGCCGAGGTGAATCTGGGGCAAAGACAAACCGGGGTTCCCATGACTTATGCGGTGGATGGGCAACAATTTATTGTGGTCGCTACCGGCGCGCCAGGGGAGGCCGGGCAACTGGTTGCGTTGGCCCTTAGCCGGTAATGTTCATGATTTGGTGGAGGCGGCGGGAGTTGCGTCCTCGCTTTGCTCGACAGACCTCCGCTTTGCTCCGGCTGTCGCTCTCGCACATCCATGTGCTCCGCGACATACCAACATCCTGTTGGCGATAGCCGAACAAGCCCAGTAGCAGTGACAGGAGTCCCAGTAGTAGCGCAGGCAGAGTGGGTACCGGTAACGCCGGCGCAGAGTAGGGCACTGCTACCGTGACAGGATCTGCCATCTTGCCGGGGTCAGGATCCTGATCCAGCACCCCGTCGTTATCCGTGATCGTATAGGTCACCACAGAGCCCTCAATAGTGGCGCCCTCTATCGGACTCCAGTTGCCGTCGCTATCGATCTTCATGGCGACCGAGCCCTCCGCAGGTGCCGTACCCAGATCAATAGATATCGTGAGCGTTTCCAGAGAGCCGGTGTCGCAATCTGAGAGCGAGAAGGAAACACCTACTCCAGAGCCGTTGACGGCCACGCCAGCGGATTCCGTGGCCACGGTATCAATGGACAGCGAATCGAGACTGCAACTGCTATTGGCATTGGGTGGCGTCGTCGCCAGCCTGACGGCACCGGAGGTCTCCTCGGTGTCCGCAAACGGGAATGCGTCATTGTCGGCATTGACCCCGTCGCCGTCACTGTCGGCGACGGCGCTACCGCTTATCTGGGCAGAGCCGTTGTCATAACCCGTGCGCGTTGCAGTCACAGTCACAGTGGCACTCTGACCTGAGGTGAGTCCGGTCACGGTAATCAGGCCGCTGCTGCTGATGCTTACGGTGCCGGCGGTGGTGCTTTTACCCCACGTGTAATCAGTACTGTAGTTGCTGATTTGGACGGTAAAGCCATCAGCCGTCGAGCTGGGGGTGTCAAAGGTGGGTGTGAGCGCCGAGCCCGTCGCAGCTGAGCCGCTCACCTGCGCTGAGCCATTGTTGTAGCCAGTGCGGGCTGTGGTCACGGTAACCGTGGCACTCTCGCTTGGTCCCAGACCGGTCACCGTGATCAGGCCACTGTTGCTGAGGTTAACTAAACCAGCGGTGGTGCTTTTACCCCAGATGTAATCAGTACTGTAGTTGCTGGTCTGCACTGTAAAACCATCGGCGGTAGAGGCGGTTGTACCAAAAGTCGGTACGAGTGCCGCCAACGCCTCTGAATTCCCGTTGAAGAAGCTTGATGTGGGTGTGGTCCCAAACCCAGTAACACCGGTATAACGCTCTATCATTTTGGTCGCGCTGCTGAACATGATACTTAGATTGGCGGTATTGCTCACTGCCCAGGGCCGAATGTCTTGGTCGAATGACGTTGCAGAAGCAAACATCCTCTCAAAATTGCTTACGTTACTAACGTCCCAATTACTCAAGTTCTGGTTGAAGTCGAATGCATTCCAGAAGGTGTATTTAAAGCTGCGGTTATTACTGACATCCCACGCAGTGTACTCATCGGCTGTGCCTGCATTGACGACTTTGGTACTGATATCCTGATTGAAGGCGGTAGCGGACCTAAACATGCCACCCATGTTAGTCACGCTGCTGGTGTTCCACCCGCTGATGTCCTGATTGAAGGCGGTAGCGGACCTAAACATGTCTGACATATTGGTAACGTTGCTTACGTCCCACCCGCTAATATCCTGATTAAACACTGGGTTGCTGTTGAACATCCCATTCATTTGTGTGGCGCTGCTCGTGTTCCAGCTTCCAATGTCTTGGTTAAACGATGACCTTTGAAACATCTGTTGAAAACGCGTCACATTGCCTACGTTCCAGTTGCCAATATCTTGATCAAAAGCGGTCGTGCCCGAAAAAGCTATGTATGTGTCGATCACATTACTGACGTCCCACGCGGTGTAGGTGGTGCCGCCTACCGTGACCGTTTTAGTGCTGATGTCTTGATTGAAAGACGAAGCGCCGGAAAATCCGTATTCCAGATCTGTTAGGGCACTCGTATTCCAGTTGCCGATATCCTGATTGAAGTCAGTTGCCCCCCAGAATGTGTATCTCAAACTTTTATTTTTGCTGACATCCCAGGCAATGTACTCATCGGCGGTACCTGCATTCACAACTTTGGTGCTGATATCCTGATTGAATCGGGGTGCATAATTGAACATGCCTCCCATGTCAGTCATGCTGCTGGTATCCCATTTGCTGATGTCTTGATTGAAGTCCATGAACCGGAACAAGAAACCGGTCGATCTAACGTTTGAGACATCCCAACTGCCTATCGGGTCGTTGAAGTCAGTCTTGTTTGCAAAAGCGCTGTCGAGGTTGGTGATGTGCGAGACATCGCAAGTCGAGACGTCATCTCCCATCGCCCAATTTTTTAGATCGGAGAGGGCAATAGGGTTGCTACGATCAATAGCGATGACGCCAGATCCAGGCCGTCCCCCCACGTCGAATAACTCGTTATTAATTCGGCATTCAGCGTGAGCTGACTGTGCCCAAAAAGCGGGGACCAGAGTGAGTGCGGTTGAGAGGACTAATTGCGCAGCGACACTTGTGTGTCTTGGCGCTAAATCACGACTGTTTTTTTGTCTCTGATTCACGATTACCCCTTTGTAGACGTTCAACCTGAAGCATGATGAGCTACGAGCAGACATTTCGCAAACGGGACCTTGGACCTTGATGTCCGCGGCGGGAGTTTGAGCTTCGCAGGCCAAGGGCCTGCTCACCACGCCTCGCCGACCCTACCCTTAGGGCACGAGTTCAGCTGTCACAGCCGCAAAAACGAAAAAGGGCCTTACAGTGAAGAGGGAGTTGCATGTTCGCTTCGCTCTACAGACCTCCGCTTTGCTCCGGCTGCCGCTCTCGCACATCCATGTGCTCCGCGACACACCAACGTCGTGTTGGCGACCCGCGCCGTGCCGGCGCGGACTCAACATTTACTCGGACCGATTCTGCTCCCATGCCCACAAATGATAGGTTGCCCAAAGGTATGTTGCACCCGTTAATTTCAGGGCGTATGTTTATCATGTTTAGATCGTGTGTAGGTGGCTAGCATTACATCATTTCGTTATTTCACCATGCTCTTGATGCTGACGCTGCTCACCAGTGCAGTATCCTCTCGCGCTGACAATAGCTGGCGGGTAACGCCTGACTTTATTTTCAAAAGCCAGTGGCTCAGTGAAACCGAACCCTCTCCAGGGCTTTGGCTGAGTGCCGGTATCGACGCCTACAAACAATTCAATGGCAAGGACAGCACCTTCGCCACAGCCACCGTGCAGTTGTATGAATGGTGTGTCAGCGATCGGGTGCGGAAACCGCCGGTGCTCGATGGAACCGATGACTGTCACCTTATTTCAAAGGTCAGCACGTTGGAGTTTCATGTCGGTGGTGACGGGAAATTCAATATTGTGGTGGGCCATCCCGAACTGCCCTTTGGTCTTGAAGTGCCGGTTTCCACTAACGAGACCATCCGCACCCTGCTGACACCTCGGGATACCGGACTCAAGTTAGATTGGGGTGTAGGTGTCAAGGGCACACTATCGCAATGGTCTTATTCAGCGACCCTGACTCGGGGTTCCGGCTTCGAGTGGGAAAACAAAAGCCGAACAGGGGAGGAGCCCTGGGCATTCGCGGGTAGGATAGGCACTGCTACTGACGCGCAGCGATTTTTACCCAGCGAGGGTTTCGGGTTTTCCTGGTTTACCGCGGAGGCACTTAATCCGGCCCAGATACGTGTAAAACGCTGGCGATTGGCGGCCGACTGGATTCATTACCTGGGTCCCTGGGGGCTAATGACACAGCTTTCCATTGGACAGACCGAGGGGCGCGATGTTTACAATTTTTTCGGCGAGGTGAACCGGAGTACGCCGGATGAATCGCTGACCGGATACCTCCAGTACAAAACCTTCAATGAAGAGTTCACTCCGGGATGGCAGGCTGCCCAGTCCGTCCACTTGGGAGCCCGGTATGCTGTGACAAACAAAGTAACACTCAGTGCGCAGATCGCAAGGGAATTCGAAGTGTTCGCTGGTGGGCGACCCCAAACTATTTTTGACTTGCAGTTCCGATACCGATTGGAGTGACGCCATGAGATCTGCCCTCAGCATTACCGTATTCATTTGGTGCCTGTTGTTTAGTTCATCATCCGCTGCTGTGGCGTATTGCGCGTTGCGCGATCCGGTCAGCGCAATCCAGCATTTTTATCCCGGCTATACCTCTTACAAAGCGCTGGATGGGCGGGTTGATTCATCGGTGCGCGCCGTGCTCAACGCGCAGTTACCTGGCGTGCATTTCAGTGAATTTGGGACGCACACGTTGTACGTGGTTTTTAAGGATTTTGAGGTGATTGGCTATGTGCACGCCCGTACCGAGAAGGGGGACTGGGGCCTCGACGAACTAATCTGGGCGCTGTCACCCGAACTCCGGGTCAACGAGATGCGCTACCAGCGTAGCCGGTCAGCCGGGCGTGTTTTGGCCGACAGTCCAGAATTTATGGACTGGCTGTCCGGCAGGGATCTGGCGCAGATGGTGGAACTGTTAACCCCCGAGGGCACAAGCCTGCGGGAGCGGCCCGCATTTATTCCCGAGGAATATGAAGCAACAGCTGTCATTGTGGTTAGAAGCGCGGTAAAGACGCTGGTAATTACAGATCATGTTTGGCCGGTACAAAGCATTCAGTAATAGCCCACATTTGCACACGGGAGATTAAGTGGCTATTCGGACCCTTAATCTCGTGGTGCTGGTATTTACCGTTTGTGGCGGGATGCTCCTAGCCGGTATATACGCATGGACAGCGGCTGATCGTGATCGCGCTATTCTCGAGCTCAATGCCCTCAGGCTTGGCGAGGAGCGGCTCGAGTCACTAACCAAACGTCTTGATGTAGTCCTAACGGCGGCCGACCTGGCTGTGGGCAGCGGTGAAACCTACAGTGCCAACTGGGCGCGTGATCAGTCCTATCTTCTGGGGTCGGATGTTCAGGTGCTGGAGCGCGACGGTGATGTACTGGCTCGTCATATAGATGCCGAATCCTTGGTGGCCGCGCTTAATGAGCTTGGGCAGTCCATCGGGCGCGATCAGACACTATCAAGTGGTGCGTTGGCGCGCTTTGATGCGGCTTCAATTGCAGTTATCGAGTTACTGTTGCAAGCCAAAGCTTCCCTTAACGCGTCGATCGCACAGCAGGGTATCTCAATTAACAGAGTTACGACGCGCGCGTGGTGGGCACAGGTTATCAGCGCGGGTTGCTTTATTTTGCTCTCGATCACCCTGTCATCATTTGGCGTCCGAACGATTGTGAGGCCGCTGGAAAATATTCAACGGGCGAGCGAATCCGAAGATCCTAATGTCTTGGCTGATGAGGCTTTTTACAGGGCGCCCACAGAGATTCGCAATCTGGCATCGGCGTTGCGCCGGTATCTGGGCCATTTAAATGCCACGGTCGCCGAGAGGACGCGTGAGTTGGAGAAGCAGACGGACGAGCTGCGTGAAGAGGTAAAACGTCGCAGTAATGCTGAAGCCGCCATGGCGGTTGCGCTTGAGCAAGCCGAAGAGGCGTCGGCAGCAAAATCTGATTTTCTGTCCGTAACCAGTCACGAGCTCAGGACGCCACTGAATACAATGACAGCGGCACTCGCGCTCTTGCGCCAAGGCGAGCTTGCGTTAGAGCAACAGCGATATTGTGATCTTGCTACAGAAGCAGGTGAAAATCTCGGCGTTCTGTTGAGGGACATACTCGATTTCTCTGCGGTTGATGCGGGTACCATTGACCTAGTCACCGCGCCCGTGAGCCTGATGGAGTTCGCCGAAAGGGTGGTGGAGCACTCGACCGTTTTGGCTCAGGCAAAAGGTGTCACCCTAGCAAGTTACATTGCGCCTGGGATGACTGGAACCGCGCTTATTGATCAACACCGTGTCAGGCAGGTGATCGATAATCTCATCACCAACGCATTAAAGTTTTCGCAGGGTAAACTCGTGCACCTGAGTTTTACCCAGAGGCTCGGGTCAGCGGGCCTGACCGAACTGGTCATAAAGATTTCAGATGACGGGCCCGGGATCAGCGAGGAGCAGCAGGACGCTATTTTTAAACCCTTCACGCAACTAGACCCGTCACTGGGCAGGAACAGTGGCGGTGTTGGCCTGGGCCTGTCGTTATGCAAAAACCTTGCTCGCGCAATGGATGGTGATTGCACTGTGATCTCGCGACTAGGGGATGGCTCAACCTTTGAATTTTGGCTGCCGATTCCGCAGGCTCGCAGGCCCATTGTTGATGAGTCTGATGCGGCCACAGATGTAACTGAATCGGGTCAGAACCCGTCGCGTCGGTTGCTGCTGGTTGAGGATAGCGAGGTAAACCAAATGCTGACCCAAAAGTTACTAGAAAATCACGGACACACGGTTGCACTTGCCTCAGATGGCTATGAAGCCTGCGAAGTCTGTTTGCAAGAGCCATTCGATGCCATTCTGATGGATTTGCAAATGCCAGGTATCGACGGTCTGGAGGCAACTCGCCGGATCAAGGCCACCGAGGGGGTGAATCAAAATACGCCGGTGATCGCGCTGACCGCGAACGTAGGGAGCGCGTTTCATGCAGCGGCCGAGGAAGCGGGTATGGTGGGTTTTGTGGAAAAGCCTATCGATACCGATAAAATGGGCTTGGAGATTGACAGAGTGCTGGGCAAAACAGCCGACTGAGCTCAGCAATCTGGAAAGGGCTCCCACTGTGATGAACGAGTGCTACTAATCCGTCCGGAAAACACAGCAAAAACGGAGCTTTATGGATGTTGCCGGACTTTAATTCGGTGGAGGCGGCGGGAGTTTGAGTGCCTTGGCTTCGCTCCGGCTGTCGCTCTCGCACATCAATGTGCTCCGCGACACATCAACATCCTGTTGGCGACCCTTCCCTTCGGGCGCGGGCACAACTGTCTCGTGCGACAAACAAAAAGACCACCCGTTGGGTGGCCTTTCCGTTTGTTGGTGGAGGCGGCGGGAGTTGAACCCGCGTCCGCCAGCACTCTGCCTTTGGCTCTACATGCTTAGCTTCCGTTAATTAATTTAACGGTCTGCAGCCCAACGGTCAGGACGTAGACCGCGAGTCTCGTAAAGTTTAGCAGCGTCTCCCGAGACATAAGCCACTGCGATCCAGTTCTATATGACAGTCACAAGCGCGGTACTGGCACCTTGCTTTAGACCGCTAGCGGGGTTTAAGCCGCTAGAGCGTAGTTGTCGTCGTTGGCAACTATTACGTTACAGCTTTGGATTAACGTGATTGGCTGTCATCACGGCATGCACCGCAGGTTTCGTTACCGTCGTCGAATCCGTAACGCCCCCAAAAGTGGTCCATCAGTATACAGTATAGGCTCAGCCATCAAGGCTTTTATTGGGGTGAATTGTGGGCAAGCATGACACAGCAGCAACGAGCGAGCTGGCACCATCAAGAGGGCCAGCCGTATTGCTTGGCTCCGATAACCAAGCGGGCGCCCATCCAGCCATATTAAATGCGATCACGTTGGCGTCTGAGGAGCTCGTGCCCGCTTATGGCGAGGATGCTCTATCGGAGCGAGTCGCTGACAGTTTCAACAATTTGTTTGAAACCGAATGTGAGGTTTTTCTGGTGGCTACCGGAACAGCTGCAAATTCCTTGGTGTTAAGTGCCATGTGCCCCCCGTGGGGTGCAGTCTTTACCCATGAAGGAGCGCACATTGCTAATGACGAAAACACCGCGCCCGAATTCTATACCGGAGGGGCTCGCCAGATTCCGGTGGCGGGTGAGCATGGCAAACCTGACATCGATGCTATTAAGGCACAAATACTCGCAGCGGAACTTCATGGAGTGCACAACATTAAGCCGGCAGCGATTAGCCTGACTAATGCAACTGAACAGGGAACAGTATTTACGCCTGATGAAGTTGCTAGGTATGCCGAGTTGGCCAAATCCCACAATCTTGGATTGCACATGGACGGTGCGCGCTTTTCCAATGCCGTAGCGGGCGCAGGGGTCAGTCCTGCAGACCTCACTTGGCGTGCTGGCGTCGATGCCCTGACCTTCGGTGCAACCAAGAATGGTGCTCTAGCAGCCGAGGCCGTAGTTTTTTTTAATCAACGATTTAGTGATGATTTCGCTTACAGGAGAAAGCGATCTGGACACCTTTGGTCCAAGCACCGTTTTCTCGCAGCGCAGTTTGATGGTTTTCTGAATAATGACTTGTGGCTTCAAAATGCGCGCCATGCCAACGATATGGCGCTCAAACTTGCAGCAGGCTTGGGAGATATTTCTGGTGTAACGCTTCCCTGGCCGACCCAAGCGAATGAAGTATTTCCGATACTGCCCGAGCATGTTGATCGCGCCTTGGAAGAGGCGGGATTTGTTTATTATCCGTGGCCCGTAATGGAGGGAATGAAGCGTTTAGTGACGAGTTTCGCAACAAAAGAGCAGGACATCGAACGCTTTGTGACGGTTGCGCGATCTGCCGCGAGCTGAGGCTTAGCGGGGAATCCTCACCAAGCCAATTCTGTTGCTACTGCTCTGATGAATCAGCAAATTCTTGTCGGCAGTAACCCACACATGCCGAACAATCCCGACTCCTGAGGGAATAGCCCAGCTTTGAAAACTTTCCGTGGCGGGATCAAAGCGCACTAGGGCATCTGGCCGCATGCCCGACTCGTTATACCAGACTACATCGTCAATAACGGCGATGGCGTAAGGGTGGGATGACGCGCCACTCGGGGAATCCCACTGGGTAACCTCTCCCGTTACCGGATCCAAGCGGCCAATTTTTCCCAGTGAGGAGTTGACGAACCAGATCGACCCGTTGCTGGCGATATCGAGTCGGCGAATCCGGGTGCGCTCATCGGGGATTTCAAAATAGCGTATGGCGAGAGAATCGGGATCGATTTCGGCGATGGCGTTGGTGCCGTTGTGTGCCACATATAAGAGTCCGTTTTGGGCCACCTTTATGCCGTAGGGGCGGGCGCGCGTTGTAACCTCAACGAGTTCACCCGTTACTGGATTCAGCTTGCCAATCATCCTCGCATGCTGAGCGGTGAAGTACAGCATGCCGTTGGGGTGAAACACGCCGGTGTGGGGATCCTTCGCTGTCGTAGGAAAAATGGCGATTTCGCCGCTGAC
>CAXPOA010000100.1:0-15213 GCA_964218505.1 Luminiphilus sp. | reverse complement strand
AACAGAGCTTTTACCGTGCGATAGCCGATAATCTCATCATCAATCTCGCGCATCCTGACACCACTGCCGAACAGCTGACAGGCAGCATGGCGTCTGACTCTGTTTCCGAATGGGTGGGGCCGCCCGCCAGTTATGCCTTTTTCGTTCTGCGGGCTGACGCCCTCGACGTCACCTATGGGACTCCTGAGGGTTTCGCTACGCTCAACATACCCTACAGCGCGCACATTCAGCCCGAGACGAGTTGGTAATGTCAGAAGCCGATACAGTCATCGTGGGTGCGGGCGCTGCGGGACTCCTGTTAGCCGCGCGGCTTGCTGAAGCAGGGGAGAAGGTGACCGTGCTTGAGGCGGGGCCGGAGAGATCCACCCAAGACCTCATCAGCTCACAGATCTGGGCTCGAAAACTGAAGTGGAGCGGACCTGCTGTCGAGGAGGCCGGTAATCATCCCGTGGGCCATGCCTTTAACGCAGGAAGCGGTACCGGTGGTTCCGCGGTGCACCATTACGGCGTCTGGCTGCGCCTTCATGAGTCTGATTTCACGGTGGCAACGGACCACGGCGTCGGGCTGGATTGGCCGCTCAGCTACGAGGAACTACGACCCTACTACGATCGCATTCAAACGGAGGTCGGGATCAGCGGAGACGCCACTCAGGAAATCTGGCGCCCAAAAGGAGCCGACTACCCCATGTCTGCTCTGCCCGTATTCTCTCAGGGAAGGGTCATTCAGGAAGGCTTCAACGCCAAAGGAAAGCACACCGCCCCGCTTCCCCTCGCTATCAACAGCAGACCTTATGAGGGTCGCGCCTCTTGTCTGTATGACGGCTGGTGCGACGCAGGCTGCCCCATTGGCGCTCTAGCAAATCCCTTGGTTACCTGGTTGCCGCGGGCAACGGTCGCCGGCGTGAAGCTAGTGCACCATGCCCGGGTCATTCGGGTGGAGCGCAACGCAAATAACCCGCAGCAAATTAATCAGGTTCGATATCTGAAAGACGGACAGGTGAACACCCTGAAGGCGAACCGATTTATCATCGCTGCGTTTACCGTTCAAACCGCGAGAATTCTGCTCAGCTCCGCCGATGACGACCGCCCTGCTCCGGGTAATCGCTTTGACCAGCTTGGGCGGTATCTAACCAGTCACCCAGCTGGCACCATATTCGGCCTGTTTGAGAAGGAAACCCAGCCTCACTTGGGCGTCACCGGTGGGCAACTGTTAAGCCACGATGACTACGACGACAAAAGCGCGCCGGGCGGCTTCGGCTCCTCTCAATGGCTTATTGCCAACGCCATAAAGCCTCATGATTTACTCGGTTATGGCACCAGTCGACCTGATATTGTTGGTCCTAAGGTGAAACCATGGCTGGAAAAGGCCGCAAAGCATATCGGCAATATGACGCTGGTTGCAGAGGATATCGCGCAACCTGACAACCGAATTACCCTGAGTAAAAACACTGACCAGGATGGCATACCGCTCGCCCATACCTATCACGATCTTTCAGCAGATCTCATTAGCCGATGGGATCAGCGGATGGCCGAGGGCCAGGGTATTTTCCGCGCGGCGGGGGCCACCGACGTATGGCAAGGCCCACGGGTTCCGATGCACATTATGGGTGGAACAGTCATGGGCCGAGATGAACTACACTCAGTGACCGATAGTTTTGGTCGGGTTCACGACACAGACAACCTGTTCGTCGCCGGGCCGAGTCTGTTTCCCAGCACCGGTGCGGTCAATCCCACCTTTACTCTCACGGCGTTGGCGGATCGACAGGCAGATCACCTCATCGGTTAGCCATCCGTATCGATAAAGCTGTCACCCGCCAAGTGAAGCATATAGTGGTTGGCGAGTGCCGCCTTTCGATGCCGCGATACCGCCTCGAAGTCTGGATTAGCGAGCATCAGGGTGAAGTCACGACGAGTCGGGAAGAACATTAGCGCAGCAACATCCCAGGCAACATCTTCAGCACCAATCATGACTTGCGCCACCTGCTCACTGAAGACCACTCTCCCGCCACACGCCTCAAGTAACTTACCAGCGACCTCGCCATAGCGGCCAAAAGCTTCTGCTCCTGTCACCTCGCCCGCTGGTGTCCCAAACTCAGGATCGACATCGGAGTAGCACGCTCTCACATTAAATCGGAAAAGGTTTAAAACAGCCAAAGGCAACTCCGCTGGCAGTGACATCAGCGTTGCGATTTGGGATTCTGAAGGTGTGATCATAGCTAATCGCTCCTGCGGAACTTAAGTCTCGACCCGATCAGCGTAACCCATATCCCCCCGGGTTCCCTAACGCCATTCGGGCTTGTCTCTACACTTAGATGCCGCATAGATACTTTAGGTTTAAAATGTTTTTATCCATCTGGTAAGCTTGGTCTCGTACCAAACATGGGGCATCAACCCCCCTTTAGGAAACAGGAATAAAAACTATGACTGATGTCGTTTCTTATGCCCTCGAGGGCGCCGTCGGAGTAATCAGGGTTAACAATCCGCCGGTCAATGCCCTCTCCCATGGTGTAAGAGCGGGCATAGCCGACGCGCTTTCTGCCGCCGCCGAGGATGCCAGTGAAGCTGTGGTTATCCTGTGTGAGGGGCGCACCTTTATCGCCGGCGCTGACATCACGGAATTTGGAAAGCCACCAAAAGCGCCCTATTTACCTGATCTATTGAACCAACTAGACAACCATCCAAAGCTGACAGTCGCGGCGATCCACGGTACTGCATTAGGCGGTGGTTTTGAGACCGCCCTGAGCTGCAATTACAGAGTGGCTCTGGCATCAGCCAAAGTGGGTCTACCCGAAGTAAAGCTGGGCTTGCTACCGGGAGCAGGCGGCACACAGCGCACGCCGCGACTTGCCGGTGTGGCCACCTCAATTGAGCTAATGACCTCGGGCAATCCGATTCCTGCAGAAGCGGCTTTACAGAAAGGTCTTATTGATCACATCGCCAAAGATAATCTTGCTGAAGAAGCGATAGCCTATGCCGAGCGGCTTGTTGCAGATCAGGCTCCCCTACGACAAGCGAGTGCAATAACCCTAGCTCTGGATGAAGCTGACAGGGCGCTTATCAGCAAAGCGCGCTCAACCCTAGCGAAGAAAACGCGAGGAGAAAGCGCCCCCCAACGAATCATCGACTGTATTGAGGCGTCGGCCGAACTGGACTTTGACGCGGGATTAAAACGCGAGCGCGAGCTGTTCATGGCCTGCATGGAAGATCCTCAGTCAGCCGCACTCCGTCACATGTTTTTTGCCGAACGTGCCGCCGCCAAGATTGACGGTATCGATACCAGCATCGAGCCAGCGGAAGTCAAACGAGTCGGAATTATCGGCGCCGGCACCATGGGGGGCGGTATCGCCATGTGCTTTGCCCAAGCAGGTATCCAGGTCACGCTAATCGATATGTCCGATGAGTCGGTGACGACAGGTATCTCGAAGATCAAGGCAAACTACGACATCAGCGTCAAGCGTGGGCGCCTATCACAGGATCAGGTCGAAGCGATCATGTCGCAGATAAAGCCCTCGACCCATTTCGAAGATCTTGCGGATGCGGACATGGTGATCGAGGCCGTGTTCGAAAATCTCGCCGTTAAAAAAGAGGTTTTTGCCCGGCTCGATACCATCTGCAAACAGGATGCCGTTCTCGCCAGCAACACCTCCTATCAGAGCATCGATGACATCGCTGGGGCCACAAGTCGGCCCGAGTCGGTGCTTGGCATGCACTTTTTCAGTCCTGCTAACGTCATGAAACTACTCGAGGTCGTCAAAGGCGATAAAAGCAGCGACCGGGTGATAGCGACTGCAATGGCCGTTGGCAAACGTATTGGCAAGACTTCCGTGCTCTCAGGCATGTGTTATGGCTTTATCGGTAATCGCATGCTTAGGCCCTACGCCCGCGAGGCCGCTCTCTGCATGATGGAAGGCGCCAGTCCATCCCAGATTGATGCGGCGATGGAAAATTGGGGCATGGCCATGGGGCCGCTCGCGGTAGGTGATCTCGCAGGATTGGATATTGGCTACAAGGCGCGAGAGCAACTCAGTGAGGAACAGAAAGGTGATCCTGCAAGCTATCGGGTTGCGGACCGCTTGGTTGAAGCGGGTCGTTTAGGACAAAAATCCGGTGCCGGCTACTACCGATATGACCCTGAGACGCGACAGCGCATGGCCGATGCGGAGGTTGACGCTATCATCAACACGTGCAGAGATGAACTGGGCATTGTTGCACGCACTGTTTCTGACGAGGAGATCGTCGACCGACTGATCCTCGCCCTGGCAAATGAGGGCGCGCGAATTCTTGACGAGGGCATCGCACAGCGCGCGAGCGACATTGACGTAGTCTATTGTTATGGGTACGGCTTCCCTCGACACAGGGGCGGGCCCATGCACTACCTAGAAGCACGAGGCCTGACCTGGGCGGTGGAAAGAATGACCGAGTTCCAGCAAAACCTTAACCAGGATAATTGGTCTATTGCCTCCCTCATAGCGGACAACGCTGAGAGAGGCGAAGCTCTCTAAGGCGTATTGTGAGCCCACTCTCTGCCAAAAACCCCCGAGAAACCGTTGCTTTTAGCGCACAGCGGTTTCCGGACAATGAAGCCCTTCACATCCCTCTTCAAGCATGTGCGGACTACTCGCCCGAGCCGGTCTCACTGACTTACCGCGAGCTGGATCGAGCCATTAACGAGGCAACCACTCTTTGGCAGGGTACCGGTATTGCCGGACGGGTTGCCTTGGTTTGTGAAAACCGTGCCGAATTTTTGATCCATTGGCTCGCCCTGAATGCGCTTGGGCTGTCCGTCATCCCAATCAACCATGAAATGCCCGATCAGGAAATACCCTACTATTTGGAGCATGGGGAAGCTGTTGCGGTTTGCACACTTGCGAAGCACCTAGAGCGATTTACCGACATCTGCGACAGCAACGAGCTTGATATTCCAGTCGTTAGCTGTGATTCGATTAGCTCCCTCAGCCTTGGCAAACCTATCGACCAGCCGGCTCCCGACGCCGACGCCGAATGCGCTCTTCTGTACACCTCTGGCAGCACGGGCAAGCCAAAGGGCTGCATCCTAAGCAACGATTATTTCTTGGAGCAGGGACACTGGTATCGAGCACAAGGGGGCCACATCGAACTTCGCGACGGCAGAGAGAGGCTCTTGACCCCCCTCCCCCTGAGTCATATGAACGCCATGTCCGTGTCCACGATGGCGATGTTTTCAACGGGCGGTTGTTTGATACAGCTCGACCGGTTCCACCCCGCGACTTGGTGGCAGACCGTGCGGGACTCCAAGGCAACAGCACTTCATTATCTGGGCGTGCTGCCGGCGATACTGTTAGGTCTTCCCGAGTCAGACAGCGATGATTTTTCAGGCCAGATACGTTTTGGATTTGGTGCGGGCGTGAACCCCGCACACCATGAACGCTTTGAGCAACGTTTTGGCTTTCCACTGGTAGAGGCATGGGCGATGACCGAGTGCGGTGCTGGAGGCGCGATCATTGCCAGCCATGAGCCGCGACATGTGGGCACCTGCTGCTTTGGACGCCCCGGAGAACCAGTCGAATGGCAGCTGGTCGATGAGAATAAGAAGCCTGTTGGCGCTGGCATGCCGGGTGAACTCAGAGTGCGGGCTAAAGGATCCGACCCCAAAAAGGGATACTTTTCTGGTTACCTCAAAAACCCGGAAGCAACCGACGAAGCATGGCTTGATGGCTGGCTCAATACCGGCGACGTTGTTCAAGAATTACCGGATGGGAACCTGATATTTGTTGACCGACGCAAAAACATTATCCGGCGCTCGGGGGAGAACATTTCAGCCCTCGAGGTCGAGGCCGCGGTGTCAGACCATCATGATATTCAGATGGCGGTTGCCACCGCGGTACCTGATGAGTTGCGGGGTGACGAAGTGGCACTGTGCGTAATCCTTAAGGTGGATACTGTTGATCCTCAGACGACCGCAGAATCGATTCAGGCACATGCATTCGAGAAACTGGCGTACTTTAAAGCCCCCGCATGGATGATATTCTCCTCATCACTTCCCGTGACCGCTTCTAATAAACCCAAGCGCGCCGACGTGAAGACACTCGCCCTCAAGGAGATTGAGGAGCAAAGGGCTATCGACCTACGTCATTTGAAAAAACGGACTAAGTCCCCATGAAAGATTATCA
Source organism: Luminiphilus sp. (assembly GCA_964218505.1). Taxonomy (GTDB): domain Bacteria; phylum Pseudomonadota; class Gammaproteobacteria; order Pseudomonadales; family Halieaceae; genus Luminiphilus. Next base: position 9,064 of record CAXPOA010000100.1, on the reverse strand, counting down.
GGGTGTCGTGATGACCACGCCGGTGAGCCTCGGCTATCAACGGCAGAGTCCTCATGGTGCGCCGTGGTTTATCGGCATGGTCTTAAGGGAACTCATCCTCCGCGCAGGCTTGAGCAAAACCGATATTGAGGGACTTGCCGTTTCAAGCTTCTCCCTTGGCGTGGACTCAGTTGTTTCACTAACGCAACAATTTAGCCTTTCGCCGCGTTGGATAGAGCAGGCGGATATGGGCGGCGTCTCTGGAATTGTGGCCTTGAGGCGGGCCGCAAGAGCTGTGCAGGCCGGTGAGGCGGAGGTGATTGCCTGCATCGGTGGTGATGGCGCCGCGCATCGGTCCTTCGAACACACCGCTGCGAACTTTTCGAGTTGGAGTATCGATGCTGCATTTCCCTATGGCGCCGGGGGACCAAACGCCGTTTTTAGTTTGATCACGGCTCGCTATATGGCAGATTTCGGCGCCACCAGAGAAGATTTCGCGCGCATATGTCTGGACCAGCGTTATAACGCCAACCATTACCCCCAAGCGCTTTTAGGTCACAAGACCCTAAGTCTCGATGAGTATTTAAATGCAAGACCTATTGCAGGACCCGTACATCTTTTTGACTGCGTGATGCCCTGTGCTGGCGGCGAGGGGTTTTTATTGATGACTGAGGATCGAGCGAAACACCTCGGCCTCCCCTATGTCCAGATATTGGCGACCGATGAACGGCATAACAGCTTTCCTGCGGATCCCGTACAGCAGCGCGCTGGCTGGGCGTGCTATCGAGACGCCCTCTACCAGCGCGCCGGTCTTGGGCCCGAAGACATCGATATGCTGCAGACCTACGACGACTACCCTGTCATCAGCATGATGCAAATCGAAGATCTGGGGTTTTGCCACAAGGGCGACGGTGCTCGCTTCGTGCAAGAGACGGACATGCGATTCAATGGCTCCGGCAAGCCGGCAAACAAACTCCCTCACAACACCTGCGGAGGTCAGCTATCCTGCGGGCAGGCAGGTTCTGCAGCAGGCTATCTCGGACTGACGGAAGCCCTTCGTCAACTTACTCGGAGTGCTCAGAGCAATCAGATTGCCACAGCACGCACCTGTCTGGTCAGCGGCTATGGCATGGTCAACTACGACCGAGGTTTGTGCAGTGCGGCCGCCATATTGCAGGGAGCCGACTCGTGAATCTGAAAGAAAAAATGAAGCGGCGGCTGAAGCTGAACAGACCTAGTCTTCGCGCCAGAGCACGCCCTCCAAAGCAAAGAACGGCGTTGGGCCAACAGTTCACTGCTGCCAATCTGCCGGTCTCACTCTCGATGCAGGTGTGCACCGCCTGTGAGCATCATCAATACCCACCCGCCGAATTGTGTGGGCACTGTCTTGGCGACACGCTACGCTACCGAGAGGTTGATACAGGCGGGCAACTTTTAAGCCGCAGTGAGTTGCATCACAGCCTTTGGGAATTCTTTAAGCGGCGTATTCGCACCAAGCCCTGGCCGATAGGCTCAGTAAAGCTCCACAGCGGCCCTGTCGTCATCGGTCATCTTGGGGAGGATACCTTGCAGACTGGTGACGATGTTGCAGTGTTTAGTCATTCTGACGCGTCACAGGCCTCGGTGTTAATCATCGTGAGCGCGGCAACCCCTATCGCGACACCAGAGCAGCGCAAGCACATTGTTGCCGCTCTCAGTCTGGAACAACCGGCAGGAAAACAGGGCGGTATTTAACTCATGGATAGGCAGAACAAACGAGGTTTTTCAGATGGCCCATGACACTGTTCTCGTGACCGGCGGCAGCACCGGTATCGGGGCCGCAATTTGCGACACCTTCCTCAAGCAAGGCAAGCAGGTGGTGAACCTCTCAAGGCGGCCTCTTGAGCGGCCTGAAATGCCCTTGATTAACATCCAACTCGACCTCAGCGATCGGGAGAGTACTGAACGGGTGGCAGCGGATATCGCCAAAACCTACTCCATTACCGGCTTCGTCCACAATGCAGGACTAATCCGACCGGCACTGCTCTCTGCCGTATCACTCGACGACTACGACTACCTCAGCCAAGTTCATATCGGCGCTGCCATCACACTCACACAGGCTATTCTCCCCGGCATGAGGGAGCGACAGTTTGGACGCATTATTCTAATAACCTCCCGAGCTGCGCTGGGGCTACAAACCCGAACCAGCTACTCGGCAACCAAGTCGGGCATGATTGGGCTGGCAAGAACCTGGGCACTGGAACTCGCCCCGGAAGGCATTACCGTCAACACCGTGGCCCCCGGCCCTATTGCAGATACTGAAATGTTTGAATCCGTGGTGCCTGCCGACAGCGACAAGGCCGAGCAGATTGCCAAAGGCATCCCCGTACAACGTCTGGGCCGTTCCAAAGACGTTGCCCACGCGGTACAGTTTCTGTCCAGTGAAGACTCGGGCTTTATCACGGGCCAGACCCTCATGGTTTGCGGCGGAGCAAGCCTTGGGTCGCTAGCGCTGTAAGGTAGATCAATGACTTCGATACCAACAGGTGATTTTAGTCAGATTGTCACACCCACACGGGTTCACCGCAGTCTCTACACCGATCCCGATTTGTTCGAGCTAGAGATGACGCGCATCTGGGGACAAGCCTGGATTTTTATTGGCCACGAGTCTCAGGTTCCTAATACCGGCGACTACTTCACCACCAACATCAATCACAATATTCCTGTCGTTATGGTTCGGGACAAGTCAGGCACGGTTCAGGTACTTCACAACCGCTGCGGGCACAAGGGCGCGAAAGTCGTTGAAGCGCGCTCGGGTAATGCACGGGGCGCGTTTCGCTGCTCTTACCATGGCTGGAGCTACCGCCACGATGGTAGCTTGCTCAAGGTACCTAACGAAGCAGGCTATGAGGGCACCGGTTTTGATAGCACAAATCCCTGCTATAGCATGCAGCCGCTGGCGCAAGTTGAGTCTTATCGAGGCTTTGTTTTTGCCACTCTGTCGCCCCACGCGCCCGATCTGAAAACATGGATGGGAGGAGCGCGAGACTGCTTTGACAATCTTTGCGATCGCGCACCCGAAGGAGAGGTCGAAGTCGCCGGCGGCGTGCTGCGGTACGAGCATCAGTGCAACTGGAAATTTATCCTCGAAAACCTGAATGACACTATGCATCCGATGGTCGTCCATGAATCGATAGTGAAAGCTGCCGAATCCTATCTCGAAGCGTTGCCCGAAGATGCCGTGGAACAGCGGAAGGAGGCAGAAATCATTCCGCCTTTTGGCGCCAGTTACGAAAAATTTGAGGCCAGCGGTATTACTGGTTTCCCCTTCGGCCACCATTACGACGGGGGCAAAACCAGTATCCATGCGGATTACTCAGTTGACCCCGACTATCACGCAGCGATGGTTGCCGCCTATGGCGAGGAACGCACCCGGGAAATCTACGCCTTTAACACCCACAACGTTCTGTTTTACCCCTCGCTCACCATCAAGTGTGCGGTACAGAATATTCGGGTGATCCGTCCTATCAGCGTTGATCGCTTCATCGTCGAAACCTGGTCCTTCCGACTCAAAGGCGCGCCCGACAGCATGCTTCAGCGCACCCTCCTCTACAGCAGATTGATCAACTCGGCTATGGGTATGGTCGGACCCGACGACCTTGAGGTCTATCGGCGTGCTCAAGAAGGGCTTGCCTCACCCAGTAATGAATGGGTCGAATTCCATCGCCAGTATGGCAAAGACGATCAACGTGAAGATCGCACCGTCGGTGGCGGCACCTCTGACCTTGATATGCGCACTCAGTACCGGGCATGGCAGGCCTATATGGAAGGATCGATATTCAACGAGGTGGAAAACGCGTGAATCGGGAACGTATCGAGGAGTTTCTCTACCGGGAAGCCGATCTGCTGGACCGACCCGATCTGGATTCCTGGATGAATTTGTTCACCGAGAGCGGGACCTACTGGATGCCTGCGACAGAAGACCAGCAGGATCCCATCAACCATATCTCCCACGTCTATGACGACCGGGTCATGATGGAGATTCGTCGCCGAAACTTCATTCATCCGAGAGCATCATCCAAGGAATGGGAGGTCCGGTGCTCACATGTGATTGGCAACATCCGCTTCCTTTCCGAGGCAAAAGAGGTCGTGACGGTGAGTTCAAACCAGCATGTGGCCGTGTGGTATCGAGACGAGCAGCGCCTTTACGCCTGCAAAGTCACCCATCGCCTGCAGATCGAAGGCGATGACTTTAAAATTTTGGAAAAGCGGGTCGATCTTATTAATCCAGAGGCGCCACAGCAATCCCTGATCATCTATCTGTGATCAACGCCTAAGACCGATGCCCTTCCCCAAGAGGGTAGGCCTCAGAGCAGTCTTCTTGGCTCGAGATCACAGATATTTTAAACTTAAAGCTTCTACCTATAGACATGGAGAAACACATGGGCAGCACACGCTGGAGCAAACTGAACTGGGAAGACCCATTCGAACTTGACAGCCAGCTCAGTGACGAACAGCGGATGGTTCGAGACAGCGCAAGACAATATGCCCAAGGGCAGCTCTTACCCCGAGTCAAAGAGGCTTTTCGTCACGAAGAGACTGACCCGGCCATTTTTCGAGAAATGGGCGAGATGGGACTCCTTGGATCTACCATTGACGGATACGGGTGCCCTGGCGTTGACTACGTTTGCTATGGTCTCGTGGCTAGAGAGGTAGAGCGCGTAGACTCCGGCTACCGTTCCATGCTGAGCGTCCAGTCGTCGCTGGTGATGTATCCCATCTATGCATACGGCTCAGACGCGCAGAAAGAGAAGTATCTGCCCAAACTGGCCACTGGCGAATGGATTGGCTGCTTCGGCCTTACCGAACCTGACCACGGATCTGACCCGGGCGGCATGGTTACCCGGGCGCGTTCGGTCGACGGTGGTTATGCCCTGACTGGAGCAAAAATGTGGATCTCCAACAGTCCGATTGCAGACGTCTTTATCGTCTGGGCCAAAACTGACGACGATGTTATCCGCGGATTCATTCTCGAAAAGGGTATGGAGGGTCTAAGCGCTCCGAAAATTGAGGGCAAGCTCGCACTACGAGCGTCAATTACCGGCGAAATCGTGATGGACAATGTCTTCGTCCCAGAGGAAAACCTGCTCCCAAACGTCCATGGACTGAAGGGACCATTTGGCTGCCTAAACAATGCCCGGTACGGCATCGCCTGGGGCACTCTAGGTGCTGCTGAAACCTGCTGGCACAGCGCTCGCCAGTACACCCTTGATCGCCAGCAATTTGGTCGCCCCCTTGCGGCCACACAGCTGATTCAACTTAAGCTTGCCGATATGCAGACTGAGATCGCTCTGGGCCTTCAGGCCTGCCTAAGAGCAGGTCAAATGCTATCCGCTGGAGAAATTTCACCGGACTTGATCAGCTTGATCAAAAGGAATTCCTGCGGAAAGTCACTCGATATTGCTAGAAAGGCACGAGACATGCTGGGCGGAAATGGCATCTCCGATGAATATCCGATCATGCGTCATATGATGAATCTGGAAGTGGTGAACACCTATGAGGGCACTCACGACATTCACGCACTAATCCTTGGTAGAAGCCAGACAGATATCCCCGCCTTCTGAGCGGGGACATCCAGAGTTAGCTTAATGCGCCCCCACATCCGCTCCAGTGCCGGCGGGAACGTCCGCCTCACCGCGAGCGACTGCATCCCAAGCTTGCTTGACTACGTAGGCGCGAATGGCGTCAGTCTCTTCTTTGTCCAGCCTATCGCCGAAGGACACCATACCTCTGGCGCTTAATGCGCCCTCCCGCAAGACAGCGTCCCACGACGCTTCGGTGGAGGTAATTGCAGACCATCGCAGATCAGGTAAGACCCCAGAGCTGATGGCAAAGGCACCGTGGCACCACTGGCAATTCGCCGCGAAGAGACGCAATCCCTTCGCCTGAAGCGCCTCGTCGCCAAGGGGTTGGCTTTTCGGGCTGCGTGCAATGCCGGTCTCGAGGGGTTTTGGCAGTTCCCCCTGCCCGCCCAACTTAAAGGTGATCACCCGACCCGTCTCTGGACCCACGGCATCCTCAAACACCACACCGTAAACCATCGCGATGGTGCTTCCCCATCCTGAAAGAATCGAAAGATATTGCTCACCATCAACCTCATAGGTCATTGGCGCTGCACCGGGACCTCCAACCAAGCCATGGGACCAGACTCGCTCTCCTGTCTCCGCATCATAGGCGACCAACTCGCCGCCTTTGTTCGCCTGAAATACCAGTCCACTTGCCACCGACAGGGTGCCACCGTTGAAAGGAACAGGAAAAGGTACCGCCCAGCGCGCCTGCCCTTCAACAGGATCCCAAGCCAGCAACGATCCGCCGCCCATACCACGCATACCCTCGATGCCACCCTCAGGGATTTCCAGAGGCCATCCTGCATCTTCACGATAACCCACGTTCCAGTTGCTCTTCACAGGATCATTGGGATCAGGTCGGCTGTACAGGAAAGGCCAAATATTAGTCGGTATGTAAACGAGACCGGTATCTGGGCTGTAGGACATGGGATGCCAGTTGTGAGCGCCCGTTGGTCCCGGCAGAACCGCAAAGTCTTCGGACAAACTGCGCGCCGCTGGAACTTCAATCGGGCGACCGTTTTCATCCACACCCGTTGCCCAGGTCATGTCCGTAAAGGCGTCGGCAGAAATAAGATCTCCGGACTTAGCGTCAATGACATAAAAGAAACCATTTTTTGGAGCCTGCATCACGACCCGCCGAGGAGCACCTCCCTCCCCTAGCGGCAAGTCTGCCAACAGAATCGGTTGTGTCGCTGTGTAATCCCACATATCCCGGGGCGTTGTCTGGTAGTGCCAGCGGTAGCTACCAGTATCGGCGTCGACCGCAACGATCGACGATAAGAACAGATTGTCACCATCGCTGTCGGGGTCTCGAATCGAGGCATTCCAAGGGGAGCCGTTACCCACGCCAAGTAAAACCTGGTCGTTGACACTGTCATACACAATGGCATCCCACACAGTGCCACCACCGCCATCAGTCTTCCAGGCCCCTGTATCTCCCCAGGTTTCGTTAGCTAGCTTGGCAAGAATTTCGTCAGAAGCGGCACCATCGGGCTCCTTGTTTGGGTTGGGCACTGTATAGAAACGCCAGGCAAGATCACCGCTCGCCGTATCGTAGGCAGTCACATAACCTCGCACACCTAGCTCAGCCCCGCCGTTACCGATGATAACCTTGTCCTTAAACACCCGCGGCGCGCCGGTAATGGTGTAGGGCTTCGATTGATCAACGGTCACCTGACTCCAGACCACGTCACCAGTCTTGGCGTCGAGCGCCTCCAATCTGCCGTCAAAGACTCCGACAAATACCTTGCCCTCGTAGACCGCGACACCACGGTTCACCACATCACAACAGCCCTTTGCCGCATCTTCCCCGGAGACTTTTGGGTCGTATACCCAAATCTCTTCGCCGGTGCGTGCATCCAGTGCATAAACGACGGACCATGAACCGGAAACATACATCACCCCATCCACGACGATGGGCGTCGCTTCTACGCCTCGGGGTTTTTTCATGTCGTACACCCACCCGATGCCCAAATCCTGCAAGGTGTCCCGATTTATTTTGCTCAGAGTCGAGTGCCGGGTTTCATCGTAGGAGCCACCATACGTCAACCACTGATCGGGCTCATCGCTGGCAGCAGTCAAGCGAGCACTGGTAACGTCAGCAGCCGGCAGGCTTGTCTTGGCTGCACCGCCAGGCGCTGCTGCGTTATCGACGGACCCGCTCCCCACCTCGTCGGGTGCAGCTTTTTCACCGCACCCCGCCATCACAAGCGCCGCGCAAAGGGTCAAAAGAGAGAGTATTTTCGTTGTCATTATGGTTTCTCCGATGTCTCTAACTAAATGCAAATTGGCCGGGTAGTGGGAATTCACATCGGGCCCGCCCTGACTGCAAAACCCCATAGTAAGGGATTTTGCGAGAGGCTGAAAACCTTAAGGGCTAGGGTTGGTAAAGGTCTTTCACTGACTTCTGCAGGGCCTCCAGATCTCGATCATCGGACTCCAAGACAGCTGCCATTCGCTGTAAAAATAGCTGGGGACTTTCTCCTGTAGACCAATTGAATCCGCGCTTTGCCAAACCATTGGCGACGACCACAAATTGCTCCTCTGCCGGGATCCGAGCAGATCGACGGATATTCCGGTTCATGACCCAGCTAAGAGGCACAAGCACCACCGCCCAACTGCCCAGCAGGATCAACGTAAACCAGCTTACCTTGATCTCTCCAAACCAATGCGTGAGCAAATCAAGTTGTCGCCGGTTGTTAAACCCCACGACCGCTGTCTGCCACTGAAAAGCCAACGCATCGTAGCGAATCCGCAGCCAATCAAGCACCGCAACATGACGAAAACGATACAGTGCGAGGGGAGAGTCCGAGAGAAAATCTGACTCTCCGGCTAACGCCGCCTCCAGCCCCAAACGAACACGATCAGGCGACACAGCAGCAGTGGGATCCACCCGCTGCCAACCGAGGTTCGGCAACCAAATTTCCGCCCAGGCATGAGCATCAAATTGCCTTACTGTGATGGCATTATTAAGCGGATTGAGTTCACCGCCCTGATAGCCGGCGACAATTCTGGCTGGAATGCCTGCCAAGCGCATCATCACGACAAAAGCTGACGCGTAGTGCTCACAAAATCCTTCACGGGTTTCGAAAAGAAAGCGGTCGATCTGATCTTGGCCGTTTAAGAGCGAGGGCGACAACGTGTAGTAAAAAGGAAGCTCCCTAAAATACCGCAGCACCGCACTCACATAGGCTGATGGCTCCGAGTACTGCGCTCGTAAATCCGTCACAAAAGTGCGAGTCATCGGATTTACTTTTGCCGGGTAGGCCATCGCTCGCTCGAGCTCAGCGGGCATCGCTTCAATTTCTCTCGCCTCTCGCGCCCATGAGGTGACCTCGTAGCCAAACTGATTTTCAATCTTTCGAGGGGATTCGATAGTGAGATCAGCGGTAGCGACGACTCCGGGGGATCTGGACTCAGCAATGGGCAAGGCATAAAGCCATCGTTGCATCGTTGGCTGTAAAATCACCCGATAAGAC
>CAXPOA010000099.1:0-14334 GCA_964218505.1 Luminiphilus sp. | reverse complement strand
TCAGACGGTGCTCTTCCGATCTCCTTTATGTCCTCCAACAATCGCACCATTTATGAGCCGGTGGGTTGCGAGCACTGCAAGCAAACCGGCTACCGCGGTCGAATGGCCATCCATGAGTTATTTGTCTTGGATGCCTCGGCGCAACGCGCCGTACTGGATGGTGCCGATGCGCATCAGCTGCGAGAGCACGCTCGGTCTCGGGGAATGAGAACTTTGTACGAGGATGGATTACGCAAGGTGGCTTTGGGCCTGAGCTCATTGGATGAGGTGTTGCGTGTGACTCAGGACCAGAACGAGGAGTCAGGGGATGGCCTCTATGCTGCTTGACCGCCGCGCTCGTGATCGTGGGCACTGATCTATGCCAGCGTTTCGTTATCGGGCCCTTGGGCGAACGGGATCTATTGATACAGGTTTGTTGACCGCGAGGGACTTGGCAGCAGCTCAACAGCAATTGCGCGCTCAGCAGCTTACGCCGCTATCCGTAACTCCGACCAGCGAGTCTGCTCAGGCAGCCCAGCAAGCGGGCCAGTCGGCTGTGCCGCTACCCGATGCAGAGACAGCTAGGACATTGCTGGGCAAGATTTCCTCAAGTAAACGTCCGACAAAGAGCAAGAAGCGTTTCGACCGGGAGGATGTCTTGCGATTTACGGCCGAGATGTCGGTGCTGCTCAAAGCGGGGCTGCCATTGGATCGCGCGATCAAAGTGCAGATCGAGTCGGCCGCTGAAGGCGTGCAAAAACAGCTCCTGCAGGAGCTGCTGGATGCCTTAAAAGGGGGTAAGGCCCTTAGCGCCGGCCTTGAAAAACGCGCGGATGTGTTTAACCACTTTTATATCAATATGGTGCGCTCGGGAGAGGCGAGCGGCCACCTTGCCGATGTTCTTCAGGAACTGGCGGCCTATTTGGAGCGCGCCAAGACAGTCCGGGCATCAGTGATTTCGGCGTTAATTTATCCCGCCATACTGGCTGCGGTGGCAACGCTATCGGTTTTTGTCATGCTCGGGTATGTCGTGCCCGAATTCGAGGCATTGTTTGAGGATATGGGCGAGTCGCTACCTCTCCTGACGCAAATGATTGTGAGTCTGGGGGACTTGGTCTCGGCTTGGGGATGGCTGTTGCTGCTAATTTTCGGGGCGGTAGCTTGGTGGATCCGCCGCTGGGCCGTTACGCCCAGAGGGCGCGAGTGGCTCGATCTCAAAAGTCTGACCCTGCCCTTGGTTGGTTCTATCATGCTCAAGTATGAGGTCGCCCGATTTGCGCGGACGATGGGCACCTTGTTGCATAACGGCGTGGCGATGTTGCGCGCCACCGATATCGCCGTTGGTACGGTGGGCAACAGTTTGATTCGCGCTTCTCTGACGGAGTTACCCCTGACTATTAAACGGGGTGGACGGCTCTCGCAGGCACTGGATCCTCGGGTCTTTTCACCGGTGGCGCTCCAAATGGTCCGTGTCGGCGAGGAGTCGGGGAGTCTGGACGCGATGCTGATGGAGTTAGCTCAAGTCTCAGAGGCAGAGGTTGAGGACGAGGTTAAGCGCGCGCTGACCTTACTTGAGCCCGCATTGATCTTGGGTATGGGTGGCATTATTGCCGTCATTATTATGGGAATATTGATGGGCATTTTGTCCGTCAACACACTGGTGGTCTGAATTAAGTCGGGCTCGTCTGATGGGGACAAAGATTATGTTGCAATCGCGAAGGCACGCCACTCGAAACAGCGGTTTTACGCTGGTGGAACTTTTGGTGGTGCTGGCCATTCTGGGAATGCTGGCTGCACTAGTGGGCCCCCAGGTGCTGAATCAATTGGGTGGCGCAAAATCAAAATCTGCGGCTATTCAGATCCGGGATTTCGAGCAAGCCTTGGAGCTCTATAAGCTGGATGTAGGGCGCTTTCCAAAAGAGGGCGATGGTCTTGATGCGTTGGTAAGGCAGCCTTCGGGCGCCAAGGGATGGAACGGACCTTATCTCAAGAAGGATGAGGTGCCAGACGACCCGTGGGGTAATCCCTATGAATACCGGGTCTCGGGGGCGTCTATTGAAATTACCTCGCTGGGCGCCGATGGGAGTCGGGGCGGTTCGGGCGAGGATGCGGACGTCTCCAACTAACAGTGATGGGCCATAGGTGGACAGGCGGGTTCACCCTTCTGGAACTCGTCGTCGTGCTCGTTATCGCGGGCCTATTGTTTTCGTTGGGCGGGCCGCAGGTGAGAGCGCTTTACGACACCATGCAATACCGTGAGGCAGTGCGCGAGTTGACCTCAGCGGCGAAGAAGGCGCGTCGGCAAGCTTTTGCGAGCGGACAGCCCATGGATTTATTGATCGATACAGACAGCAATCGATACGCCCTCACTTTTCACTCTCAGAAGCTTGACCCCGAGGCTTTTACGCCATTACCTGAAGAATTGGATATCCGCGTGGTTTATGCCGCCGAGGTCAGTCCCAAACCCGGTTTGGCAGCTATCCGCTTTTATCCTGCGGGGGGCGCTTCTGGCGGTGAGATCTCGTTGATCAGGCCTACGGGTTCTGGCGCACATCTCACGATTGATTGGCTTTTGGGTGCCGTAACCCAGAGGAGAATATAATGCCGGCGATGTCAAGTTATGTTGGCTCGCTTGACCGATCCATGGGGCCTTCTGAGACGCCACATCTGCGCGTAAACCCGTTGACCGCTGCATCTGCTGCGGTCGGTCCCTCAGCGAACTGAAGTCATGCAACCCCGCGCTGCAGACAGGGGATTCTCCCTCATCGAAATGCTGGTGGCGCTTGTCGTTTTATCGCTGTCTTTGGGAGTGCTTTATCAAGCAGCCGCAGGCGCAACGCGTAACGTGCGGGTAGCGGCAGAGTACACAGAAGCAGTGATGCTGGCGGAGTCAGTGTTGATGGAATACAGCTATATCACCGAGGAGAGTTTCTCCACATCCGGTGCGTTCGGTGACTACGATTGGTCGGTCAACTCCTGGCCGGCGGTCTATGAAAACGCCTCAGATGAGATGCCAGTGTTGCCCCAATCCCTTCAGTATTTGGAAGTTGTGGTTAGTTGGGCCGGAGGTAGCGAATCGCGGTCTGTGGATTTACTGACCGTGGTTCCACTCCGGAGTCCGCCGCCGTGAAGCGGTCGCAAGCGGGCATGACATTGGTAGAGGTGATGATTGCGTCAGTCATTTTTGCCATGATCATGGCGGCGGTAGTTTCCGCGATGAGGACCTTCGGTCAGTCATATGAAAGATTGCAAGTAGTCACCGGCCAGAGCTCTCGTCAGCGAGAGGTGGATCGCTTTTTACGTTACGCCTTGGAGGATGCTTTATCCGAGCCAGGTTACTTCGACGGTACATCCAGCGAGGTGACGTGGGTTGCGCCCATTGACCGGTCAGGCAGTGCGGGAGGGCTACAACATCTCAAGCTAGAACAAAGCGGGAAAGCTCTGCTACTCACTTTTGCGCCATTTGATCGATTTGCGGACCCCCAGAGTGAACCGGATTGGGGAGCCGTCATTGAGCCCATTGAACTGCTTAATGAAGCGGACCGATTTGAAATATCGTTTCGCGCAGCCCCCGAGGACGACTGGTCCACTTCCCTCGACTTGGACGAGACAAGTGGTGCAGTCTTGCCGTGGGGGATTCAGTTGTCCATCACCGCTCAGGGCGAGGTATGGCCGCCTCTTACCGTCGCCTTTCAGCAATATGGTGTTCGGCGATGACGGTGCGCGGGCCAGAAAGCGGTTTCGCCATTGCTCTTTTATTGTGGATGATTGCCGGGATGTCACTCACCGTGGCAGCCGTCATACACTTTGCCAGCGCCGATATCAGTATGGCCGAATTGCGCCTTAGGGAGGCCAAGGCGAGAGCTATCGGGCGCGGAGTCGCTTGGCTCGCTTTGCGGGACCGTGCCCTACAGAACTATCTGCCGGAGGACCAGAACAGTCCAGTAGAGGACTCAGCCTCACAGGATTTGGGTGAGAAAAGTGAAAAAAGAACAATTCACTATGAATTTTTTAACGACTGGAAGGTGTCGGTTACCATGCACCCCTCCAATGGCTACGTTTCGCTTAACGATGTCGACCCAGAGAGGCTCGAAATGTTGTTGGTAGAGCTGGGTGGGTTGGGTGCATCAGAGGCGGCGGATATGGCGCAGGGAGTCGTCGACTATCGCTTTGACTTTCCTGGTTTTCGCTACACGGAGGAGCTATTGGCTGTGGAGGGGGTGTCCAGACTGGCCTACGATAGTGTGAAGAAGTTTGTGCATCCGTTTCGCTCGGGCCAGACCGATGCGACGAGGGCTCCCTTGGCGCTAAAAGCGGTGCTCAGCGAAGGACAAGAGTTGCAGGGAGAGCAAAGTCTGGCAACGGACGACCAGCCTGCTGCTATCGGGGGTCTCGTTACTTTTGGCAGTATCGCCGCAAAAATAGAGCAGGAAAGGGGTGTCTCAGATACCACCATTGTTGCGCTTGAGCTCAGCCATGAATTGGCCGATGGGCAAATCCTCAATCAACAGATCTGGGCGTCTCCTGAGCGAGAGAATCCCATACTGCGTGTGGGCGGCATCAGCACCCAAGCTGAGGACAAGGAATGATGGATCAGCCTTCGCCTTACAGTCTATTTGGCCTGGATCTGTCGCAGTACGCTGCCCGCATTTTGATGGGATGGCGGCAATTGCTGTGGGGCGAGGAGGTTGGGCTGAGAGATCGTTTTTGCCCCCCGATCCGCTTTGTCAATCAGCAATCTCCCGATCAATCGGGTTCCAAGGGTTTGGTCCTAGATACTGACTCGACCGATGCTCCGAGTCTGGGTTGGTTGATCCCCGAGAACGAGGTATTAATTCGCGAGGTGACACTACCTATCGATGCGGAAATTTTTCTGCGCGAGGCGGTCATTTCGACAGTGCAAGCGCATAGTCCGTTTGATTTTGCTGAGACAAGTTTTGGCTTTCGCATCGCACATCGCAGCCCAACAGAGCTGACTCTGAGGGTCGCGATGGCATTACGAGCCACTGCAGAGGCGCATGCTAGGGAGGCTGATGCGCAAATTCAGGGTGTGGCGGAGCCCATAGAGCTTTGGGCTGAAGACGATGCAGGCGCTATTATGCTTCAGGGCTTCGGGGAGGCCGCTCGAGCTAATCGCTACTACACCAATTTGCAGAGATTTGCCGTCCGAACCGCTGCGGCGGTGGCGGCCATCGCAATGATTCTCAGTTTTCCTGCGTTGTGGATGAGTCAGTATGCGGAGCAGCTTGCCGAACTGAGATCTGAGACCCAAGCGCGCGTTGGCTCAGTGGTGGCTGTGCGCGAGCAGTTGGTGCGGTCACAGGAGCTGAACGTAGCAGCCCGCTCATTTTTTGATGCATATGTGGATTACGGTCCATGGCTACACCGGGTGTCCGAATTGACACCTGACCAGGTCCATTTCCAACGATTGGGCCTGGACGGGCCGACGCTGACGGTGTCGGGTCTGGCCGAAAATGCTGCTGATTACCAGCGCATTCTTGCTGAAGCGGGCATGTTTAGCGAGCTTGTTGCTCCCTCTGCTTTCACTCGAGATGAGCGGGCAGGAAGAGAGCGATTCACGCTCTCAATGAAATTGATGTCGGAGCCAATGGAATGAAGCAGTGGTTCCTTATATTACCGAGAGAGGCCAGGGCGCTCCTGTTGGCCGGCGCGGTGGTCATTGCCACTATTGCCTTCCTCTGGTTGAGCTCAACGGCCGGTTTGCTGGTGGGTAGTATCCGTGAGGCGTCTATCGTTAAGCCGCAAATTGCCAGACTGCTGGGTTACGAGCAGGTGGGTAGCGAGTTTGACCGAGTGCTGGAACAAGCGACGCTGCAGCTTCGGGAGCTCAGTTACGAGACTGCTGAAGGAGCGCAAGCGGGCGCCAGGCTTCAGCAAAGCCTTCGCGGCTTTGCTGAGGAATATGGTTTGGTAGTGACGGGCAGTCAACTGCTCACAGAGGACGAGGGCGCAGAAGAAGACGAAAATTTATTTGAGTTGCTGTCTGTTGACTTGAGTTTGCAAGGAACGCCGATTGCCTTAGACCAATTCCTGACCGAGATTCGACTGCATACCCCGAAGCTGGCGGTTTCGAGCTTGGATCTCGTCAGACCCAGGACTATCCGTCAGCGGCGCGGTGAACCGCCGCAGAATCCGGATTTACTAAATATCAGGATGACGGTGGTCGGTCTTAGAGAGTTGCGGCGATGAGGTGGCAGGACCTCGCAACTTGGCCTCAGGCGTATTTGCGTCAGTTGGGGTGGGCGGTGTTAGCAGGCTTGGGGGTGCTTGGGGTTAATGCGTTGATCACACCCAATGTGGAGCCCGTTTATCCGGCCGAGTTGGGCGTATCCTCAGAAGTTCCCAGCCCGGAACTTAATATGCAAGGTGAACAAACCGACTTTGTCACGCGACCGTTATTTCTCAGGAATCGGCGACCCACACAGGCGGTGGTGGTCGAGGAAGTGATACCGGAGCCACCGGTGCACTTGCAAGAGGTGTCCCTTGAAGGCGTCGGGTTGTTAGGTGTTTTCGCCTCGGGTGGTGTTGGCGGCGCTATCGTGAAGCTAGAGGATGGCACTCGATCGCGAGTCTACGTGGGGGAATCGGTCAATGGCTGGCAACTCAGTGAGACCAGTTTAAGGTCTGCGGTCTTCGTTGCACCCTCGGGCGCAATCAGTCGGCTTGAGCTCGCCGTGGCCAGCACTTTGCCCAATCTAGAGACTGTTAGGCCGTCTCAAGCAAAGGTGCCAGATGGGCCGCGGTCGACTGAAACTGAGCCGGAGCCTGAAGCGCCCTCTGACGAAGACTCTGGCCTGGTAACTTTTGGCTCCGTTGCCAAAGCTAAAGCGCGTGAAGCTGAGGCGCGGCGACGGGCTACTGAGGAATCGACAGATGGGTAATGCCTCGCAAGCGAATAAAATTGCCTTGTTTAACGTCGTTACCTCTCAAGATAGAGAAGAAGCACGCTGCATTAATGGAGAGGCAACAGGTGAATAGTAAGCGATTAGCTCTGAAGCGAAGATTTTTCACTGGCGCCCTAGTCCTGTCTTTGTGCGCGGGCACTTTGTCTTGTGCGGTTCCAGACGCTCGAGCGCCCGAATCTAATGATGTGTCCAGCGTATCAGCCAGTTCCACTGAGTCGCCTAGCCCTCAGTCCGACAACTCTGACTTGGCGCCCGCGCCCGCGCAAGCTTCCACTTTGTTTATCGGGAGCGATCAGTCGATCAATATGCCGTTTTCGCGGCCGCCAATCAGTTTAAGTGGCGATGCGGTCATGCTGAACTTTGAGCAGGCACCGCTCAACGAGGTTATCCATACCATCTTGGGCGATACGCTGGAGCTTGATTATGTGATCGAAAATCAGGTGCCGGGAGAGATTACGCTTCGCACCCGATCGCCAATTGAGCGTGAACAGTTGCTGCCGATTCTGGAGTCGCTTCTCAGAAATAATAATGTGCTGATGATTCGCGGTCCCGGCGATCGGTTCTATATCAGTGGCTCGTCCAATATTGTCTCAACGGTTCCCTATTACCAGTCCACGCCTTCGGCGGACTATACCAACATAATCGTGCCGCTTCAATACATCAGCGCCACAGAAATGGCGGATATATTGCGCCCGGTCGCCCGCGAGGACACCTTCGTGCGGATCGATCAAAAGCGCAACTTGTTGATTTTGGCGGGTACTCAACTGCAACTCGAGGGCTGGCTGAACATCGTTTCGACATTTGATGTTGATCAGCTGGCCGGCAAGTCGGTTGGCATATTTCCACTGGTAAACTCAGACGTGAAAGAGGTGGTGAAAGAGTTGCAGCACATCCTTAACGGCTCGGAAGGTCAGGCCGCAGGCATTACCGATATGGTCAGTATCATGCCGGTCGAGCGGCTTAACAGTGTCATGGTGGTATCACCGCGGGCACAATACGTGGAGGTTGTTAAGACTTGGTTAGAGCGCCTCGATACGATTGAGGATCCGGCCGCCGAGCCGACATTACAGGTCTACAAAGTGAGAAATGGTGACGCCGGGCAACTGGCGGGCCTGCTGAGCACGATCTATGGGGGTGGGGGCAGAGCCTCTGGGGGTGCTCCTCAGGGTGTGGCGCCGGGACTCACGCAGACCCAAAGTGGGGGGCAGTCGTCGGCGCCCGGGCGCGCGGCGGGTGGGGGAGCAGCTAAAGGTGGCGCCAGCTTCTCCATGAGTGACGATGTGAGAGTCGTGTCGGACCCCTACAATAATTCTTTGCTGGTGTACGCGACGCCTTACGAGTACCAAAAAATCGAGAAGATCCTAACGAAGCTCGATGTGGTGGTGACTCAGGTACTGATCGAGGCGAGCATTGTGGAAGTAACCCTCCTGGACGATCTCGAGTACGGGCTTGAGTGGGCGTTTAGCAATAATTTGGGTGGTGGCGACACAGGGGAAGGTTTGTTGGATCTCGGTGGCGGCTTGGGTCCTCAGGCGGGTTTCTCCTACACCATAACTAATAGCGCAGGGACGGTTAAAGCCGCACTGAATGCGCTCGCAGAAAAATCGCTTATCAATGTGATCTCAACACCGTCTATTCTGGTGCTGGACAATCACACTGCATCTATCCACGTGGGTGATCAGCAGCCGATACAAAGCTCTTCTACCGTGACTAACGGCGGCAATGTGCAGAATTCCATTACCTACAAGGACACCGGGGTAAAGTTAGACGTCACGCCCTCGGTGAACGATGGGGGATTAGTCACCTTGGATGTTACTCAGACCGTAACCGACGTTGGTCCAGTTGATGCCGCCACTCGGCAACGAAGTTTCCTCAACAGGAATGTAAGCTCCCGGGTGGCGATCCGGGATGGAGAATCCGTGGTAATGGGTGGCCTCATACGAGATAACGAGACCGAGGGCAAGAGCGGTGTTCCGTTGCTGATGGATATTCCGGTGGTGGGCAGTTTGTTTGGCACTACCACCAAGGCGTCCACCCGAACAGAGCTCCTCATTTTTATCACGCCTCGGGTGATGGAGTCGCAGCAAGATTTGCGTGAGCTGAATGAAGAAATGCGCGACCGCATGAGAGGAATCAAGAATTTTGAGGACTTGCCGCTCAAGCTGAGCGTGGGTGAGCAGAGTGATTAGGGCTTGTATAGGCGTCAAAATGTTATTTGCAGCGACACACTATCATCGAAGACTCGGCCGCATGATGCGAGCCGCCTTCCCCGTTTTAATATCGCTCATCGGAGCGTGTGCTTCAGTGGACACGCGGCCACCGGAACAGGCCGTTTCAGAGCGCTCGGTAGAGCGCGCCGAGTTGCTGATGGGCGGGGATTATGAGTCCGCCTATGCCTACACTACCCCCGGGTACCGATCGCTGGAGTCGGTCGATGAATACGCCGGTCGCTGGCTCGGGGCCTCAATGTGGGAAGAGGCGAGCGTTGCCAAGGTCGCTTGCGATGGGGAGCCCGTTGAAAGATGCCAGGTTGCCCTAAAAATCCTGTTGCAAATGCCGCAGGCCGGGTTGATAACAACGCACTTGCAAGAGACGTGGGTGCTGAGTAAAGGCAAGTGGTATTTGTTTCAGGACGTGGGTCTGTAAGCCCCGATGCCCCGGTATCGGTCCAGAAGCTACCATATTGTCATAGTCCGTTCAGGCCACAAGCGTTGTCCATGAGACGCGTATTCAGGTTTTCCACAAAAAACATCATGAGATGGAATGAAAACGAGGGTTCGCACGTCTCTACTGTGGGAATAGCATCGCTTTGGGGTCTGTCAGTCCAGTGGATTCCAATTGCCTTAGCGGGTGAGAGCGGCGCCAACTGAGCCACTTGTAATCCGGTAAAAAAACCGAATTTGTTGGGGTTGAGGTAGCTGCAAGCGTTGTGTTAATTTCCACATAGTTGGTGAGTCTGAGGAGCTTCGGTCCTGCGTTAGCTGTGGCCACGCGACTCGTGAGACCGACGAGTTGGTCAGATTTAGGGGGCTTCGGTTTCTTCTGACCAAGGTTGCTGGGCTTATCAGCGTAATCAAACGTTTGAAATTTTTAGGAGTGATTCATGAAGAAGAAAATGTTGCCACTCGCGGTCAGCGCTGCAGCGGCAGTGTCGATGTCTGCGAGTGCTCAGATGTACATCGAAAACAGCGGAATGGGCGAAATCTTGCTTTTCCCGTTTTACTCTGCGGAAAACGGCAATGCCACCAACATCTCGATCGTAAATACGACGGCTCATGGTAAGGCCGTCAAAGTGCGATTCATCGAAGGCGAGAACTCTCAGGAAGTGCTCGACTTTAACGTGTATATGTCTCCAAAAGACCACTTCTCGATGGCGGTATCTGCGACGGCTGACGGCGGTGGTCAGGTTGTCACCAACGACAACACCTGTACCGTTCCTCAGTTTGAGCCCGGGGTGCCGGAGCCATTCCGTGGCACGCTTTTCGAGGGTGATAAGAAGACAACTCCAGCAGCTGCGGCGTTTGATAACACCAGCATTACGCGAAGTGCTGTCGGTTATGTCGAAGTGATTGAGATGGGTCAGCTTGTCGGTGGGGTAGGCTCCGCTTTGACATGGCATAAGGCGTCCGATGGTTCGGCTACTACCGGCGCCAACGCTATGCTGGCGGCGATCACTCATGACGCGACTGGCGTCCCCAAAGATTGTACTTTGCCGGTTAAGGCATGGTCGACCGCAGCTGGCGGTGTTGACGGGACATGGAAGGCGGAGGCTAAAACCGCACTTGGCAAGGGCCGGGCTTACATGTCCGCGAATTGGCTCGGTGGCGGTTTGTATGGTTACGCCGGTGTGGTGAACGCTGCTGATGCGACCGCGTTTGGCGAAGATGCAATTGCAATCGAAAGCGCTGTTAAATCTAATACCACACAGGGTGGCTGGTCATTGCACTACGAGCCGGGTGACACTAACCCCGACTTTGAAGACTCTAACCTCGCTACCACGTCCATGGTGGAGTACGGCGGCAGTTTCACAACCTATAGTTTCCCTGCCGCACCGGTGAGCGCAGTGTCTAGCTTGTTCCAGACGGACGAGATCGTAAACGATTACGTGACGGATTCGTCGATTGCGGCTTTAACTGACTGGGTTGTTACCTTCCCCACCAAAACGTTCTATGTGAACGTTACCGGCTCCAGAGCTGATGCACCGTTCTTCGATTTGTGGGACGGCAAGAACGCCTGTGAGTATGGCGCGATAACAGTAACTGATCGCGAGGAAAGTAATCCGGCTCCGGCTCCGGGCTCGGCTCCTGATTTCTCACCGGCACCTGAAACTGATGACCCCAAAGTCGACGACCTGCCGCTGTGTAAGGAAGTGACTATCGTTCAGTTCGGCGATGAATCTGCGGTTAAGACCAACGATCTGGCCGTGGGCGTTAATGCGCGACTGGAGGCTGCGGACGGATGGGCTTCTATCAGTTTTGATCCCGCTGATTTGCAGACGGCTACGAAAGCACTCGCTGATACTACCCGGTTAATTACAGACGCTGGCGGTCAAACCCTCCGCGGCTTGCCGGCAACTGGTTTTGCGGTGCAGACCTACACCAACAACAACGTCAATGGCTCAGGTAACGTCGCGAACTACGCGATGTCCAACGAGCACAAGATGGTGGTGGTTGGTAGCTGATAGCACCAGGACTTGTAAAACGAAGGGAGCCTTTGTGGCTCCCTTTTTTTATTCTCAAGAACCCACCCTCTCCGAGTCAGGCCGATAGTCGCGTAGCGCTGTGATCGCCCGCCGGGGCTCTCACCGCAGGTCTGGTGGCCCTTAGTTAAAAAGAACAGGCTGAGTAGTACAGTAAAAATGCCACTGGGTGTGGTTGGGCTAATCGGGTACACTGCTCATATGGATAGCGCAAGGAGGCGTAGCAATGACAAACCAAGTGGAAGGCACTAATGCGATGGGCTCTGTGAACACCTTTTACCCTAGATTGGGATTTTTGTTGGCACTACTTTTTTTTACGGTTGGCCTCACTGCGCAGGCCCAAGCGCAGCGGACGCTGACCATCAAAAATCCGAACGGTCAGACCGCTGGGGTCATTGAACTTGCCGATAATGCGCAGGTGGATTTGCGGGTGACAACAACGGGTATTACCTTGGGAATGCCGGTCGGAGTGAGTTTCTCATGTACGGGAACGACCACGGCGAATGGCTCCTGTGACGCTACGGCTGGTGCAGCACCGGCTAATAACAACGGTGGCGCCGTCGCCGATGCTGACTCTGATGGAGTCGCCGATTCAAGCGACCAATGCCCCAACACCCCTTCGGGAGAGTTCGCCAACTCAGCAGGTTGCTCCCCAAGCCAGCTTGACGACGACAAGGATGGCGTCTCGAATGCAACCGACCAGTGCGCTAACACGCCCAGTGGTACCGCAGTTGATGGGACCGGATGTCCTAACCAGACGACGACCACGACGACCACCTCGAGTTCAGGTGCGTATTGCGATGGAGCGTCAGCCAGTGTGACCTGTTCTTCGAGTAATACACTGGATCCTTGGTGGGAGTTCTCAGGAGATATCAAGCAAACCTTGAATGGCGATATCCTGAGCCTCCCGTTTACCACTCGCGCATCGACTCGCGATGGCGGGCGCGTCTCTTTCTCTACTTACGAGAGCGTGTTTTTTGAGGGTGAAGGTTTCAGGGCTTGGATTTCCGAAACGCCGGGAGGTAGGCCGCTCCGCACAGATACGGCTTGCAACCAAATAATGGCTCAGGCGCGCGGTGGCTTGTATTGGACTCAGAACAGCGATTATGAGAACTACCGGAAAGTGTGTTACCTCGGGACTAAAGAGAGAGTTCTGTACATGAATTTTGAGGCGTGTGTTCATAACAGCTCCGGTCTTGAATGCGTCAGTGAACGGGTTAGAGGTTACCGCTTCGACGTTAGGCGGAATTACTCGCCCATCTGACGTTTTTTCTCACGGATAGGGTAGTCCGTATAGCAGGAGATCTGAGGTGCAGTCGGCAGTAATACCGTGGCGAAGAGCGGCAGCCTCAGCCGCTCTCCTGCTTTTTCTAATGGTCTCAACCCCGAAAGGGATGGCTGCGGCCGGAGACCGCGACGAGATTGTCCTAACAGAGGGTGACATCACCATCACGCTCGGTGAACTGGCTGAGTACGTCAGTGACCGTGTCTTGCCCGAGGCCTATGAGAGCGCCGTCTCGAAGCCAGGGGCCGTCGCACAATCTGTCGGCAATTTATACATCATCCGCAGGGCGGCAGACCTCGCGCGGGAGGAAGGGCTGATAGGGCCCTATCGGTCGGCGTTTGTTGCCCGTGATGCGGCTGACCGTGAGGCGGTTGAACGTTATGTGGAGTGGCAGACTGCGGAACGACTTGAATCGGCGGATTGGGAGGCGCTGGCGAGAGAGCAGTTTTTAAAAGATGCTGAAATCTATGCCTCTGAAGAGCGCGTTCGTGTGTCGCACATTCTGATGTCATCAGAGGATCGCTCCTTTAATGAGCTCGTCATCCGTGTTGCTGAAGTTGAGGCAAAGTTGCGGGCCGGTGAGCCCTTCGATGTTGTTGCGTTCGAATACTCCGACGACCCCTCGGCGGAGCGAAATCGGGGCTCGCTGGGTGTTGTTAGGCGTGGCCAGATGGTGCCGCCTTTTGAAGCGGTGGCTTTCAGCATGTCGGAGGAGGGGTCCGTATCGGAGCCTTTTTTGACCGATTTCGGCGTGCACATCGTGCGCTTTGAGGGCAGGGAAACGGGTGAACCCACGTCTTTCGCACAGGTTAAGGATCGCATTATTCAACAGCTGCAAAGAAAGCGGTCGAAGCTCACACGAGAACTTATTCTCGAGCCGTATCGCGGTGAAGTGCAGGATCAGCTTTATCGGCTTGATGAGCCGAAGTTGGCAGACGGCATATTAGATCTTATCCTTGAGCGCACCCCTTGATTGGATGAGCAGTCCACGCTACCTCTATTATCAGTAGCGCTGCAATGACGACGTGACTTCTCCTCTAACCGTATGCCCGTCACGGAGACGTCAGGTTGCTAGATGCAGCGTTAGGCCAGCCGCAATGTCCCCTCAGCCATATCCGTTTTGGTTGAGCCGTTCATAATGCGCTCTGCCGAGCCATTCTCAGCCTCCGTTCACGGTCTACGAGGCGCGGCCGCCTTTGCGGTGGTGATCTTTCACTGGTACCAAATTTTCCCAGCCTTTAGCCAGCAACTCGATCAGATCTTTCCAGTTGGTACGGTACTAAACCCCGTATCTTTCTTTGGTTTTGGCTGGCTGGGCGTGCCCCTGTTCTTTGTGCTCTCGGGCTATCTGCTGGGGAGCAAAGTCATTGGCGAGCCCCTCAATACCGCTTTTTTAACGCGATTCTGGCGCCGCCGGTTACTGAGGATCTACCCCGCCGTTTGGA
>CAXPOA010000098.1:0-5028 GCA_964218505.1 Luminiphilus sp. | reverse complement strand
CGTACATCGCGGACAGTGCCACCGTTTCCTGGGCGCTTGAGAATTCCCTGTCCAACCGATATCTTGAGGTTCGTGCGACCGGATGGCGCTCTGCACCGATTGCCGCATCGGCCATAGCGGTCACCACTTCAACGGGATACTGCCCTACCGCGGTCTCAGCAGAAAGCATGACTGCATCTGTGCCGTCGAGAACTGCATTGGCAACGTCAAATACCTCTGCGCGGGTGGGCATGCTGTTGTTGATCATCGATTCCATCATCTGGGTGGCTGTAATCACTAGCCTGTCCAGCTTCCGGGTGCGGGAAATAAGATCTTTTTGAATGCCGATTAGCTGTGCATCACCCACTTCCACCCCAAGATCGCCTCTGGCCACCATGATGCCGTCTGAGGCAAGAATAATAGAATCCAACAGCTCGCCATCGGCAACCACCTCAGCCCTTTCTATTTTGGCGATGATGGCAGGCTCAACCTGCACATCTTTGAGAAGCTGTCTGGCTAGATCGATATCACGATGGCTAGAGACAAAAGAGACCGCGACGAAATCCGGTGCTATTTCCCCCATACCCGCAATATCTTCGCGGTCTTTCTCGGTCAGCGCGGGTGCGGCGAGACCACCCCCCAGTTTATTAACGCCTTTTCGTGAGGACAGTTTTCCGCCAATCAGCACAGTACAGTCGACAGCGGTATCACTGACATCATCGACGCGGAGTCGAAGTTTCCCATCGTCCAGTAACAGAATGTCGTCGACCGCGACTTGCTCGGGAAGGGATTGGTATTCAACACCAACCCGGCGGCTGTCACCCTTTTCGCCTTCTAGCGTGATATCGAGACAAAAGGGGTCTCCCGCAGTGAGCCGCACTGCCCCTGCTTCAAACCCGCCGATCCTGATCTTGGGTCCCTGCAGGTCCGCGAGAATGCCGACATAGCGACCCGCATGTCTGGATTGGCGCCGGATACGCTCCGCCACCTGTGCGTGGCTGCTTACAGATCCGTGGCTGAAGTTCAGACGAAAAACATCCACACCTGCAGCAATGAGTCGGCCTAACATATCCTCGTTGTCACACCCAGGACCGATTGTGGCAACGATTTTGGTACGGCGATGAATTTTAGCGGCCAGAGGCAAAGTTACGTCCCTTAAAGTTATTTAGGATGTGCGCGCAGAAATTTTTGTTTATCAGCAGTCCGGTGAAATAGTGTGTGCGATCTCATTATCGCATCAGGCATGTCGGTTTCCTATTGGGACTTTTGTGAAAGCTTGTTATAAGAGCGGTATGAGCGTCGACACTCGAACACCCTGCCCTCCGTATGGTTACAGCCGACCCTGTGATCTGCCCGTCCAACGGCAAATCGAGCTGGTTGCCGAGTTTCACGCCTATCGAATACGCCCCAGCCGTATTGCTTATCGTCTTGGTATAGATATTGCGCTGATTGACTCCCTGCTCGCCGGGGAGTACCAGTCGACCCGTTTCGAGAGTCTTGTTAGGTATTATCGGAGCCGGCGGTTACAGCAGAGGCTCGGCGCTGCGGAAAAAAAGCGCGGTCAGGCCGCGTATGAGCAGCGGCAAGCAGCCCTGCGGGAATTTGAGTCAACTACTGGCCTCTAGTTTTAATCTGATACACCGGCCTGCTGAGCCGCCTCAAGCCAGCGTAATTTTTGTTCCAAACCTCGGAGTGACTGCTCCGCTGCTTCCCGATCCGATTCATCGAGTTTCTTGATATTGTTGTTGGCATCCGATATGGCTTCTTTTGTATTTTTAATTTCCTGCCGCAGCTGTTCCTGATTGGCGGCGGCATTAGCGCTATCGAAGATACGTTCCTCGGGTGCTTTGCCCGATGTATGTGTACTGGTTGCGGAGACCGCCTTTGGCAAGGTTCGAGTTTCCGCCGGTTGCTGCCGCTGCGCGACTACCGAGGGCGAGGTCACTTCTACATCAGCGAGATGAAATTCATCCAGCATATGGCGTCGTAAGGCACTTCTGGCACTCAGCGGATTTTTAACGTCGTTCAGAAATCCGGCAACCCGATAATTGACGGCATGATCGAGAAGATCCAACACGAGGACATAGGGATCTGTGAGTCCGGCTTTCAGTGCGGCAGCCAGAAGGCAGTGCTCTGCATCTCTGTGGTGAATGTCGTACCCGAGAGAAACCTCAGCCTGAATAATCGTGCCCTCCCTATGCTGAATGGTTACAGGGTGGGTGACTAGCAGCAGGTTGGGGAGGTTGGTGAAATCTCTCGTTTCCGTCTGAATACGCGTGCTCACCAATGCGACTCTAGCTACCTGACCAAATACGCCGTTGACCAGAATAAAGTCACCGGGCCGAAACGGTTTGGTTGCATGTAACATGATGCCGGCCATGGCATTGGCGACAAAAGTTGTTGATGAAAGCGCAATAATGGCTGTAAGTACGACCCCCACGAGGCTCAAAATTTGCCCTCGGGTACTGTTTTCAAGAGGCAGGGCAACGATGACGGCGATGAGAACCACCAGTCCCCCCGCCCAAAGCAAGAGCTGGAGCACTGGGAGGCGACTGTCACCATTGTCGCGCCGGTCCGCGAGGATTTTGAAAATGACGAGTCCGGCGATGCCAATTCCCATGGTGAAAGCAGCGGGTAAGTACTCGGTCAGCAAAAGGCGTGTCCCAATCAATTCGATCAAATTATCCCAAAGGCTAACATCCACCCGCCTATCCCCGCCAACTCTGTTACTCTGTGCGCATGGACGGATCTATTTCTGCATTTGACCGGTGGCATACCGTGATGGCTCAGGGCTCTACTGATGGGCTCTGGGAGCTGTTGCACGAGGACTGTGTTTTTTGGTCTCCGGTCGTGCACACCCCTCAGCGCGGCAGACAGATATCCTTTGCCTATTTATCGGCAGCCCATCAGGTATTCAACACCGACTTCAGGTATGTTCGAGAAGTAATCGATGGGAATGTTGGCATCCTCGAATTCGAATGCATGATGGACGACATAGCGATAAACGGTGTGGACATGGTCACCTGCGAGGGAGATCAGATCATCGAATTCAAGGTCATGATTCGCCCTCTCAAGGCCGTGAATAAGGTACATCAGAAAATGATGGCTATGCTTGAGCAAATGAAAGCAATGGCTTCCTGATCATTCCCATCTCAATCCCCGAGATAAGCCCTACTTTCGGACGGTAATTCGAACAACACCCCCATCTTTGTGTCCGATTGCAGTTCTGAGGCGTTACACTAGCTCTGTGGAACGAATAATCATTGGAATCAGTGGCGCCTCGGGCGTGCAATTTGGTGTCAGGGCGCTGGAGCTTCTGGCGCCCCTTGATATAGAGACCCATTTGGTGATGTCCCGCTCGGCTGAGCTGACCGTCCATCATGAGATGGACTGCTCGGTCGAGGACATCCGCAAGCTCGCTGACCATTGGTACCCCATCAAGAATGTCGGGGCATCGATTGCCAGCGGTTCGTTTCAAAACCTTGGTATGTTAATTGCGCCATGCTCTATTCGTACCCTTGGGGAAATCGTCTCTGGTGTCACCTCGACTCTCCTGACGCGATCTGCGGATGTGGCGCTCAAAGAGCGACGGCGATTGGTGTTGATGGTGAGGGAGACGCCTCTCCATTTGGGACATTTACGAAATATGGTGGCAGCTACCGAGATGGGTGCTGTTATTGCCCCTCCAGCTCCGGCTTTTTATACAAGGCCTGAAACGGTCAACGACCTGATTACCCAGAGTGTGTCACGGGCCCTCGATTTATTCTCGATAGATCTTCCAGAGACGAAGCGCTGGACTGAATCGTGACCCGTTTATCAATGGGTCTGCCGGCGGAGTGGCTGGGTTTCTCTGTCATCGTGGTGGATCTCGTCGGGTTTGGGATTGTGATTCCAATACTCCCTTTTATGTCTCCCATGCTGGGGGGTAACGAAGTAGACGTTGCCCTGGTAATAGCAATCTACAGTCTTGGTGCCGGTGTCGTTGGACCTTTTTGGGGGGGGTTATCAGACCGCATCGGCAGAAAGCGGGTGTTGATGATCTGTCTCTTCGGCGGTGGCATGTCCTATGTGCTTCTTGGGGCAGCGGATCAGCTTTGGATGCTGTACGCGGCTCGAGGCTTCGGTGGGCTTATGGCGGGCAGTCTGCCGGTGGCGTCGGCGCTGATGGCGGACGTCAGCAAGCCAGAGCGACGGGCCAAAGCGATGGGACTGGTCGGCACTGCTTTTGGCCTTGGGTTAATTTTAGGACCTGTTATTGGAGGCCTTTTAGCGGGACCCGGAGACTCTTTTCTCTTGCCAGGCCTGTTTGCTGCCGTGATGTCACTAATGTCTGTGTTATTGGCCGGGGTTCTGCTGCCCAACGATAAGCCGAGGGATCCAAGTGCTCCCCTCTTCAGGAAAGGCAGTGGTCACCAGGGGTTGCTCAAATTCCTTCGCCAGCGAAAGGCTCGTTTGCTGGTGGCTCAGTATGCCTTGCATACATCTGCCGTGAGCTCAGCGATTTACCTTAGCCCCCTGTGGTTGGCTGCACTTCAGAACTGGGGACCTCAAGAAATCGGCGGTTTATTTGGCTTGGTAGGTCTCGCTATGATTTTGGTCCAAGGGGCGTCAATTGACTGGTTGACCAGACGCTTTGGGCTTCTGAATGTGCTCAGTGCGGGCGCCTGTATTTTCGCAGTGAGCCTCATCGGTACCTTGATGGTCAGCGGTGAACTCTCTCGAGCCTTCGTCATCTTTACTGCGTTCACGGGCGCTACCTGTTGCCTACCTGTGCTCAATACCATTGCAACCAGTATTGTTGTCTCGGAGGAGCGCGGCCGCATGATGGGCGCGACAGCACTGGCCGCCTCGGTAGGACGGGTCGTTGGGCCGCTCGCCACAGGGGTGGTCCTGATGACATTGGGTTATCCTGCTTCTTGGTTGTTTGTCGCCCTGCCGGTTATTGGTCTGTTGCTGTGGTCGAGACGCGCCGCTCAGCGTTATAGCGGCCCGGGTGGCCTGGAACCCGCGGTCGCCGTATCTGCCGGACAGTAGTCCTTATCTCCCCTC
>CAXPOA010000097.1:0-3844 GCA_964218505.1 Luminiphilus sp. | reverse complement strand
CGGAGGAATTGCGAAACAGGGGAGTAGAGGCTGACTGGCGTGATTGCGCGGACGGTGACGAACTTCTGATCGACTGGAAAGAACAGGCTCACAGTGTGTATGAAAAAAAATTTGGGGATCAGCCCCTTCCAGAAGACCCAGTATCCGCTCGAAAAGAGCGGGCCCGCAGGGCGCGCTTCATGCAATACCGAGGCTTTGACCCCTCGGATTTTATGCCACTGATTACGCCATAAGCATTTTATCGGTCCAGTAGCGCCCCGCGAATCTCTCTTGCTTTTTCTTTGACTCGCTCTGAATTAGTAGGACCCATCCGCATTAGTTGTTTCTCTAGCGGCGCCAACGCCTCGAGTGCAGGATCCTCATAGACCCAATTTGCTTCCACTTTATACAAGCGAGCGTCCAGGTCAGTTTCTGGCGCTAACATGATGGCCTCTAGAGCACCAAGAATAGCTGATTCAAGCTTGGGAGCCTCGTAGCCGAGTGTGTCCCAGGCTTCATTCGCCGCTACTTCAAAGGCGGTATAGGCGCTCACAAGTGCATGAGTGTCGATATCCGAGATAAGTTGCGTCAGGCCGTCATAGCGGTCAAAGCTCTTGGGGTTGATGGTGACCCCCAGGCCATCGTCTATAAAACTAAAGGACGCCTCTGGACGGCCAACGGGCAGTAGCTTGTAGGGCACAAATCCCTGTCGAAGATTATCTATGATTGCAACCAGTCGCTCTATTAGGTTCGGCGCGCTAACAAATGTGGCTACCAGTGGGCTGGGACTGAAGGTCCACAGGCCCGAGGTGAGTTGTCCGTTTGCCTCGGACAACGTGGGTGGAGCGGGAAGCTCGGGCACAACCTCGGGTACCGGCTCTGGCTCGGGCTCCGGTTCGACGGACGGGGTTGGCTCTGCGACGACTTCAATCTCGGGCAAGGGTTCTGCGGGGGCGGCACTGGCGGGTATCTCAGGTGTTTTGCTACCGTAGGGGAGGCTTTCACCAAAACCCCACCAAAGAATGGCTACAAGCACGATTAGACCGGCGATGGGCAGAGCGATCGCCGTCGAGCGGCGGGTGGCGGGTTGGGGTTGTTCCCCAGAGTTGATATCTGTCATGGCTCGTCCAAGCTTTTACAAAACAAGGACAGTGTATTACGAGTTGAAATCGGTATAAACAGGTCGCGAACGGGCAGATCGGGGCTTGACATCGAGGCCTCGCAAAGTCACCTTCGCGTGTTTCAGAATCAGCGTTTTACCGGTGTTCTCCCGCCGGGGTAAACCGACCGAATCAAGGGAATTTAATGCAGCGTTACTCGGCATTGGGTTTGGTAACACAGGCAGCCAGGCACAATGAAAACTGGCAGCGTGTATGGCGCAATCCAACACCCAAAAAACACTACGACATTATTGTAGTTGGTGGCGGAGGCCATGGGCTGGCGACCGCGTAGTACCTTGCCAAGCTTCATGGGGTAACCAACGTTGCTGTGGTTGAGAAGGGGTATCTGGGAGGCGGCAATACCGGTCGCAATACCACCATCGTTCGATCTAATTATTTATGGGATGAGGCTGCTCATTTGTACGAGCACGCGATGAAGTTATGGGAGGGCCTGTCCCAGGACTTGAATTACAACGTGATGTTCAGTCAGCGCGGCGTCTTGAATCTCGGGCACACCTTGCAGGATATGCGCGATATACAGCGACGGGTCAATGCGAATCGCTTGAACGGTATAGACAGCGAAGTCCTGGATACCAAGCAGGTGCAGGAACTGGTACCCATCATGGACTGCTCTGCAAATAGTCGTTACCCAATACTCGGCGCATCATGGCAGCCGAGGGCGGGGGTTGCCCGTCATGATGCAGTTGCGTGGGGCTATGCACGAGCCGCAGACGCTCTGGGTGTCGACCTGCTTCAGCAGACCGAAGTCGTCGACATGATTATTGAAGAAGGAGCGGTAAAAGGGGTCCGAACTGAGCGCTACGGCGATCTCCATGCGGACAGTGTGGGATGTGTGGTGGCTGGAAATTCTGGCGTATTGGCAAAGATGGCTGGGTTCCAGCTGCCCCTAGAATCGCACCCCCTTCAGGCGTTGGTATCCGAGCCCATCAAACCCGTCCTCGACACCGTCGTCATGTCGAATCATGTTCATGGTTACGTCAGTCAGTCCGACAAGGGCGATCTGGTTATTGGTGCCGGCATCGATTCCTACAATGGCTACGGTCAACGTGGGTCATTTCCCACGATTGAGCATACCCTTCAGGCGATCATCGAATTGTTTCCTATATTTTCTCGGGTTCGGATGAATCGTCAGTGGGGCGGCATTGTCGACACCTGCCCTGATGCCTGTCCCATTATCAGTAAGACCCCGGTGCGCAACCTGTTCTTTAATTGTGGCTGGGGCACGGGGGGATTCAAAGCGACAACCGGTTCGGGTCATGTCTTTGCTGCCTCCCTCGCCGCCGGTGAAATGCACCCGCTTGCCGAGCCTTTTTCGATGTTCCGTTTTCACTCAGGGGCGCTGGTTGACGAACATGGCGCCGCTGGCGTAGCCCATTGAGAGACTGATTATGTTGCATATTCATTGCCCTCATTGTGGCGAATATCGGGAAGAAGAAGAGTTTCACTACAAGGGGCAGGCTCACATTGCCCGACCCGCAGACCCTGAGGCTTGCAGTGATCAGGAGTGGGGCGAGTATCTTTATTTTCGAGACAATCCAAGAGGGGATCACCGGGAGGTTTGGTTTCATGCCACAGGTTGTCGAAAATTTTTCAATATCGTAAGAAATACCCTCACCTATCAGATTCGTGAGTCCTACCTTATCGGCGCCGAGCCGGCGGGTGATACCTCGGTGGGGTCTGCAGACTGATGAGTCAAATCAATCGATTGAAGTCTGGCGGAAGGATTGATCGAGACAGCCCAATATCTTTTAAGTGGCGTGGAAAAACCCTTACCGGTTTTGAGGGAGACACCCTGGCCTCTGCCTTGCTTGCCAATGGTGTTTCGACCGTAGCGCGGAGTTTTAAATACTCGCGACCTCGAGGCATCGTGGCAGCCGGTGCGGAAGAGCCCAACGCCATCATGCAGTTGGGCGCGACCCAGGCGACTCAGATCCCCAACGTGAGAGCCACGCAGCAGGCCCTTTATGAGGGACTGGTTGCGGGTCCTACCAGTGGCTGGCCCAGCCTGCGCTTTGACCTTATGGGTCTGGTCGGCAAGATTGCCGGGAGCGCCATGCCCCCGGGGTTTTACTACAAAACCTTTATGTACCCGAAAACATTCTGGATGACCTACGAAAAGTTTATTCGTCGGGCAGCTGGTTTCGGTCGCGCCCCAAAGAAGCCGGATCCCGATCAGTATGACAAAGTAAATCAGCACTGCGATGTGTTGGTAGTGGGCGGTGGCCCCGCAGGGTTGATGGCGGCGCTTACGGCAGCGTCCTCAGGGGCTCGTGTCATCCTCGCCGATGAGCAAGAGGAAATGGGCGGGCAGCTATTATCAAGCCTTGAAACCATTGACGGGAAAAGTGGCACGGATTGGGTAAAGACTGTGCTTGCGCAATTGAGCGCCATGGATGACGTTACTCTGTTACCCCGGGCAACGGTGAATGGCTATCACGACCATAACTTCCTCACTATTCACGAGCGTCTGACCGACCACCTCAATGTTAAGTCGGGCTCGGTCCGACAGCGGTTACACCGCGTACGTGCAAAGTGGGTGGTACTAGCGACAGGTGCTCATGAGCGGCCTCTGGTGTTTGGCAATAACGATTTGCCTGGCTGCATGCTGTGCTCCGCAGTCTCGACCTATATCAATCGCTACGCAGTAGTGCCTGGTCAGCGGTTGGTCGTGATGACATCGAACG
>CAXPOA010000096.1:0-4045 GCA_964218505.1 Luminiphilus sp. | reverse complement strand
CAATGATGAAATCTTGATGAAATTCAATCTTCTGCTTGAATGAGTGCAAGCAAATTGGAATACGGCCATCACGGGATTCCAAAATCAGTTTCAACAAGTAGCGCAGAGGTGCGGGAGGCGTTTTGTTTTTAGACAGTCTTGGTGAATATGAGGAAATGCCCAGCTGGTCTGAAGCTGCAGACGTGCTTTTGGGTATGGGCCTCACGCTGAACCCGTCTGAATTACACGGCGCCCTGCTCGGGCTCTTGAGCACGGGGCATCCGCTGACATCAGAGGCAGACATAGACAGCGCGCTTTCTATTTTAGAAAAAGCGCTGGCGGTGGATTTGCAGGGCGAGGTAGCTGAGTTCGTCAAGCGGCTATCTGGCGCAACGGTCTCGGCCATTCGCGACACAGACTTTGCCTTCACCCCACTGCTACCCGACGATGAGGACGAGTTTCATCATCGGCTTACCTCTGTCGGGAGCTGGGCATCAGGATTTCTTACCGGTTTTACTCAGGCTATCAGCGCTGCGAATTCCGCCTCTGATGCCGTTGACCCCACGGCGGCAGAGGCACTCAAGGACTTTGCCGCTATTGCGCAGATTGATGTCGAGGAGTCAGAAAGTGATGAGGCCGAGCGCGACTTGGAAGAGCTTGTGGAGTACCTCAGAATGGCCGCCCTGAATACCGTCATTGACGCCTTCAACAACCAAGACAACTAATCTCAATAACAAAGGAACCACCGTGAAAATCAGTAAAGCAGAGTTTGCCCGCCGCCGCCGTCATCTAATGGCGATGATGAACAGCAATAGTATTGCGCTTGTGCCAGCGGCTGCTGAATGCACTCGTAGCCGTGATACTGAGTACCCTTTCCGCCAGGACAGTGACTTTTTATACCTCACAGGCTTTAACGAGCCCGACGCGGTACTCGCACTTATTCCAGGACGTAAATCTGGGCAGGTAGTCATGTTTTGCCGTGATCGGGATCCGGAAATGGAGCTTTGGAATGGCTACCGGGCAGGGCCTGAGGGAGTCGTTAATGACTTCGGGATGGATGACGCCTTTCCGATCGATGATCTTGATGACATTTTGCCTGGCTTAATAGAGGGCAAGCAGCATATTTACTACTCGATGGGGCACAGCGACCACTTTGATCGTCGCGTGATGGGGTGGGTAAACCAGATCAAAAGCCAGGTCAGAACGGGCGCTAAACCTCCAGGGGATTTCACCGATCTCGCTTTCCTGCTTCATGAGCAGCGGTTGATCAAGAGTGCGAGCGAGCTTCGCTTGATGCGACGAGCGGGTGATATCTCAGCACAGGCCCATGTGCGGGCGATGAAGGAATGCCGCCCGGGTCGCAGCGAGTATCATTTGGAAAACGCCATACTCCATGAGTTTGGCGAGCATGGGGCCCGGGCGCCCGCCTACAACAGCATTGTTGGTGGTGGTGCCAACGCCTGTGTGCTCCACTACACGGAGAACGCCGACAAGCTGAAGGATGGGGAGCTGGTCCTGATCGACGCAGGGTGCGAGTACGGGGGTTACGCTGCCGATATCACGCGGACTTTTCCGGTTGGCGGGCAGTTCTCCCCAGAGCAACGTGCCATCTACAATCTGGTACTCAAGGCTCAACTCGCAGCAATAGCAAAGGTTAAGCCAGGAAATACATGGAATCAGCCCCATGACGCGACCGTCAGGGTAATCACCCGCGGTCTGATTGAGCTTGGATTGCTCAAGGGCAGCGAGAAAGCCCTGATCAAATCAGAGGCCTATCGGGATTTTTATATGCACCGCGCCGGGCATTGGCTGGGAATGGATGTTCACGACGTGGGGGATTACCGCCTTGACGGCAAGTGGCGCCAGCTAGAGCCCGGAATGGTATTGACCATAGAGCCGGGCATTTACATATCGCCCACAAATACCAAAGTGGCAAAGAAGTGGCGGGGGATCGGAGTTCGGATCGAGGACGACGTCGCCGTCACTCCTTCAGGTTGTGAGGTACTGACCGCCGGCGTGCCCAAAACTGCGAGCGACATTGAAGCCTTAATGGCGGCAGGCTAGATTCCCTTGAAGGTCTTGATTGCAGGCGGAGGGATGGTAGGGCTCGCTTTTGCGATCGCCCTCCGTCAGGCGTCAGCGAATTTCAAGGTAACCGTGCTGGAGGCCAGACCACCGCCAACAGGAACACCGAGCCCCCTCGACAGCCGTGCCTCGGCGATCAATTTGGTCAGCAGAGAGATTTTAGAGGTCTGGGGACTCTGGCCATCTCTAGAGACCCATTCCGGGATTATCCGGACTATACACGTCTCCAATCAGCGACGATTTGGCAGCGGCCTGTTGCAACCGGAGGATGTTGGTAGCAAGGGAGAGGCGCTAGGTTTTGTTGTCGAAAATCATCATCTCGGTCGCGCACTTCTGGAGCGTGCCCGTGAACTCGATATCGATCTGAAAGCCCCCGTTGATGCGGTCTCACTCGAGCGCGAAGCGCCGCCACGCTTGGTCCTATCCTCCGGTGAATCCCTCTCTGCTGATTTGATTATCGTCGCGGACGGCAGTGACTCCCGGTTGCGAGAACAGTTGGGCATTGCCGTTGATATTCGCCGCACCGGGCAACGTGCAGTGGTTGCAAATGTCCTTTTCAGTGCTGAGCAGCAAGGGATTGCCTGGGAGAGGTTTACGCCCAACGGACCGCTGGCCCTACTACCCCTGCCAGATCATCTGGGGTCGAAAGGAGCCCGTTTTAATGTGGTGTGGTCGATGTCGGAGGAACAGGCGGAAGCTTTCGAGTCCATTGAGGGTGATGAGTTTTGCAGTGAGTTGCAGGAGGCCGTCGGCTGGCGCCTGGGCAAGGTGCTAGGCGTGGGCAAGCGGACGGGCTGGACCCTTGATCGGGTGCTGGCCAAGGAACAGGTCAGATCAGCCTTTCTTCTAGCGGGCAATGCTGCGCATGGACTGCATCCTGTGGCAGGCCAGGGACTGAATTTATCAATACGCGATGCCTGGCATCTCGGGGCGGCCTGTTGTGAACAGTTAGCTGGTGCCGAGGACTTGTGTGTATCTGCTGCACTGCAGGCCTTTGCGGCGCGGGTGCGCCAGGATCAGCAGGAAACGGTTGGGGCAACCGACATGCTGTCGACGCTCTTTGCGCGCCGTGGCCCACTGCTGGACTTGCCTAGAGACATGGCCTTGGCAAGTCTTGATACCTTGAGCCCGCTGCGCCGTTACATCGCTCGGCGTGGCACAGGGGGCAAGAGTTTGGCGACCAACTCTCAGAAGGTGACATCGTGAGCCAATCTGTCGATGTGGTTATTGGGGGTGCAGGTATAGCGGGGCTTGCCCTTGCGCTGGGATTGGCCGACGCTGGGATGAGCGTCCATGTGGTCGAGCGCGGGGCCAGACCTCAGGTGCCGGCCACGAACTCAGGACTGGCGGGCTGGGACGTTAGAGTAAGCGCCTTAACAGCTGCTTCCACGTCCTTGTTTCAACAGCTGGGGGTGTGGGATGACATCGTTCAAGCGCGTGTTGGTCCCTACCAGCATATGTCGGTTTGGGATGCTGAGGGCACAGGACACATAAATTTTTCCGCCGCTCAGCTCGGCTCTCCCACGCTTGGGCACATTGTTGAGAACAGGCTGATTATCAATGCTTTGCTTGCAGGGGTGGATCGCCGTAAGCGCATTATGGTGAGCTGGGATGACGGCGTGAGTGCGTTGGACGTCGCTGATGGGGCTGTTACCGCAACACTGGTGAGTGGCGCGAAAATTGAGGCGTCGCTCTTGGTGGGTGCTGACGGGGGCCGATCTACGATAAGAGAATTGGTGTCGCTTCCGGTTCGCGCTTGGTCTTACGAGCAGCACGCGATTGTGGGGACAGTTGAGCTGGCGGGCTCACATGCCGACACCTGCTATCAGGCATTTTTATCAACCGGACCCCTGGCGCTTTTACCTCTCGCCGACAAGACTGCATGTTCGATCGTGTGGTCTCTGGATAACGATATCTGGGAAACGCTGATGAACGCTTCCGATCATGATTTTGTTGCACAGATGAACCGAGCTATTGTCCC
>CAXPOA010000095.1:0-4005 GCA_964218505.1 Luminiphilus sp. | reverse complement strand
AGTCACGATTGCCTTGTTTCCGGATGTGGGTGGTAGCTGGTTCCTCAACAAAATGCCGGGCCATGTGGGGCGATTTCTCGCTTTGACTGCGGCCAATATCAATGCAGCTGACGCCCTTTTTTGCGGGTTGGGTACGGTATTTTTGGGCCACGAGCAAAAGCAGACGGTGCTCGATAAGTTTGCGGAAGCCCCTTGGACAGGGGATGCCAAGACTGATGCAGGCATCATCGATCAGGTGCTCGCATTAGCACCCGCTGTCGACCTGCCCGAGCCCCAGCTCGAGTCTGCCTTTGATGATATCAACACACTGATGGCGGGGGATGACCTTGGTGTTATCGCCAGCCGGCTTCTGGTTCGTCAGGGAGAAGACTCCTGGATTGGAAAGGCCTGCCAAGGATTTGCGCATGGTTCAAAGCTCGCAGCTTCCTGGATTTTTCGTCAACTCAACGAATCGGTCGAACGCTCTCTCGAAGAGGTTTTTGAGAGTGAACTGATCCTTGGTGCCAATATCATGCGCCACCCGGAATTTTCCGAGGGTGTTCGCGCGCTATTGGTTGATAAGGATCGAAACCCACGTTGGGCGTATACCGAGGTATCGGCTGTCCCCACTGACATTCTCGATGGCTTCTTTGTAGAGCCTGCGGGCGCGCCGACCCTCAATTTACCGGTCTAGTTGGAGGAGCGCATATGGCGGTCATCGGATTTATTGGGCTTGGCAACATGGGTGGGCCCATGGCCAAGAACCTACTCAAGTCAGGCCACAGCGTTCATGCGTTTGATCTCTCTCAGGCAGCGCTGGAGGAGGTCGTAAATGCTGGAGGTGTGGCGGCGAGCGCTGCCGCTGAAGCCTGCGAGAAGGCTGAGGTGGTGATAAGCATGCTTCCCGCGGGTAAACATGTGCAGAGCGTGTATCAGGGAGAGGGCGGGCTTCTGGCCCAGCTCGCAGAAGGCGCCTTGGTGCTTGATGCAAGCACCATTGATGCCGAAACCGCGCGCGAGGTTGGTAGCGCCGCGGCGGAGAGAGGCATTGATTTTATGGATACCCCGGTTTCGGGGGGTGTAGCTGCCGCTCAAGCCGGGACCCTAGCCTTCATGTGTGGCGGTAGCGCCGAGGCTTTTGCACGAGCCCGCCCGATCCTCGAGGCGATGGGCAACGGGGAAAAAATATTTCATGCAGGTCCAGCGGGGGCCGGGCAGGTGGCGAAAGCCGCGAACAATATGCTGTTGGCGATTCACATGATTGGGACTTGCGAGGCCTTGTCGATGGGTGCTGCTCATGGCCTTGAGCCTGCTGTCCTCTCCGACATCATGAAAGCCAGCTCCGGTAACAACTGGTCGCTTCAGGTCTACAACCCCTGGCCCCATGTGATGCCTGATGTTCCCTCAAGCAAGGATTATCAGCCAGGCTTTATGGTGGATCTGATGGTCAAGGATCTCGGTCTTGCGAACGAGGTTGCTGATGACGCCGATATTAAAAACACAATGGGTAAGCTGGCGCTTTCGCTCTATCGTGATCATCAGGAGCATGGCAACGGCCAGCGCGACTTCTCGTCGATTTTGGAGCAGATCCAAAAAACCTGACTCATCAGTGCTGATGACTATTCCCGCAGTATCCTAAGCCATTCAGGATTGTCAGCTTTAAGTCTTTCGCCGATAAAGGTAGCAAACTCGAAAGTTAGGTGATGTCTATCCACAGCGATGGGATGCCCATCGGTCGTAGTGCCCGCACAGCTGTCGATTTGGCCACTGGGACAAAGCAGCGCCATTTTGTCGAAAAAATGATCGGTGATATCCGCGAGATCTTCCCGCAGAGGACCATCGGGCAATCCTCCCCAGGGTGGTGGTTCCACATTGAGAGGTCGGCTGCACGCCGACATGTCCTGATACTGGTTAATCAACAGGGCGCAGTCCCGAGTCGTGCTCAGGTAGTCGCCAAAGACGATAACCTCGGTGGAAGGTTGAGTGGCTTTGATGGTGGCGATGATGTTTATCAACGCGTTTTTCCGTTCGAGCACTGCAGCTGATAGAGGGCCTGTTGACCATCCCCCTGCGGAGCGTCGATTACTCAGAATCACCGCTTTCCACTGTATGTTACTCATTGCTTGTTTTAGAGCGTCGAGCCGCCTCTGACAGCCTGACTCGCTGCTCTGTGCCCAGTCATCAATTACGATTAGTTCGCCACAGCCATTGATAGAGCCAAAGTTAATCAGTGTGTGCTCTCGTCCACCGGCTAATGCCGGGGTCAGAATATTGAAGCCATCGGGCTCGTGAGAGTTGCCAATAATCAGTACTGGAGAGGTCAGATCTTGCGGGCAGCGGTCCGGGTTGGTGAGTTGATCAATACGGCAGGCGCTAGCCACTCCCTTGAACCTGTCACGCTTGTAGCGTTCTACGGCCTCAGCTGTCAGCAACACCTCCCGCTTGCTTAGATCATCGGGATATTTTGCGACTACTAGGCACAGGGCTAGCAGCAGGAATCCACTTGCCAGGATACCCAGCGTTGAAGAGTCCCAGTGAGCTGTTGTATCCCGCCTGTAGAAACGTCGCTCTACATACCGATGAAGCAGGGCGGCGCTTATCAGACTGGCGATACCTAA
This sequence comes from Luminiphilus sp., assembly GCA_964218505.1. Classification (GTDB taxonomy): domain Bacteria; phylum Pseudomonadota; class Gammaproteobacteria; order Pseudomonadales; family Halieaceae; genus Luminiphilus. The sequence goes on along the minus strand of CAXPOA010000095.1, from coordinate 1,408 downwards.
GAGAAGTTGTGAAATAGCGCCAAGGGTGCTCATGGAAGCGTTTTTGTACAGCGTAATAATCGGCCAATGGGTGAGGTAAATCGAAAAGGACCGTATTCCAATCCACTGAATGACCGGATGGCGGAGCCAGGGGCTGGGTTCCTCGCTGTGAGCGGCGATGAGAACAAGTGCCGCGCCTGTCGTGGGTAAGAGTGCAGTCCACCCGGCCGATGCGGTGCCAGCATCTAGGGTAATGATGCTGAAAACACACAGGGCAAGCCCCGCAGAGCGCAGAAGCTGACTGAAAAAAAGCGATCCCCGATACTGCCGCCAGATGGCGAGGGCAAGTGCTCCTACACAAAACTGCCAGACTCTGAAGGGCAACAGGTAAAAGGCGGCGGGTTCGTTGCTTGTCGAATAAACCAGCCAGCCGGTCAGACTTAAGCCAAGACTTCCCAGCAGTGCCGACAGGTAGAGCGGCGTTCTAGCTGCAGAGAGCAGCGTAATAAGTAGCGGCCATAACAAGTAGAACTGCTCTTCAACCCCAAGTGACCACAAGTGCAGAAGAGGTTTCAGGGAACTGCTGACATCCCAATACCCGGCTTCCATAAAAAACAAGATGTTTGCCACGTGCAAAACTGCACTGGCACCTGATACAGCCACACCTTTGAGCAAGCTTGGCTGAAGCAAAAGCCAGCTCGCCAGCAGAGTTATTGCCACTGTCACATAAATAGCGGGAAAGAGACGGCGTACTCGCCGCGCGTAAAAATCGCGAAACCGAAAGGTATCGGCGGCGAGCTTGTCTTCGATCAAGCCGGTGATCAGAAAACCCGACACCACAAAAAATATGTCGACGCCCAAGAAGCCGCCATGGAAGTAGGGGAGATCAAGATGAAAAAGTACAACAGCGATGACCGCAAGCGCACGCAAGCCATCGATATCGGCGAGAGAGGACAGTGTGCGGCCAGGCATGCTCATACGGATTTAGATGACGAGCACTCCGAAGATTGGCGAGAGTATGAACAGCTCGCCAGCGTTATCCACGCTCATTGTGGCGCAAGCTCGGTACCCAGGGCCTGTTTTAGGGGATCAAGCCAGGGCTCGTAGTTTTTCCATTGCTCCAGCGCAGTCGAGAAAATGGGTTGTCGGACCTGCTCGGAGGAGGGTGTTCTGACGTTACGTTCTGTTTTGTGAAACTCAAGGCAGGATTCCTCGAAAGGCACGCCGCAAAAATCGAGCATTCGAGTGACTTGGGCTTCTAAATCAGCGACGACATCTTCGTGTTGCACCCGAAGTACGTAGCCGGGGATAACTTCATCCCAATGGGCCATCAGTTTGACGTAATCTTTGTAATAGCGGCCAATGTCGTCGAGTGAATAACTAAAGAGCTGCCCTTCAGCAAACAACTGCTTGAAACCGCTAAAGCAGC
>CAXPOA010000094.1:0-3825 GCA_964218505.1 Luminiphilus sp. | reverse complement strand
GCTCACTCATCGCATGGGCAAGCTTATTATTCTCAGCGGGATAAATACGGTCACACCCGGTTGCCATCACCCCAATGGTGGCGCCGCCGGCATCAAGCGCACCGCGATGAGCCGCCGTGTCGATCCCTCTAGCCAGGCCACTTACCACACAAAATCCGGCCTCTGCCAGCTGGCTCGCCAACTCTCTCGCAAGCTCTATTCCTGCCAAGGACGGGCGACGGGTCCCGACAATGGCAATCCCCGGCAGGGAGAGCGCTTCAATGTTTCCCACCCCAAAAAGGGCTGGAGGCGCATCAGGCAGCTCCGCAAGCAGTCGCGGATAATCAGGTTGACCAAACCCGGTTAAGCTGACCGTGGTTAAAGAGGTTAGGGCTGGCGCTTTGATAGGGCTTTTCAGCGCCTGCTGTAACCGCGTGAGTAGGTCCAACGGCGAAACCTGCGTGTTCTCCATACTCTCAAGCGAATCGGGTTGGGTGGGATCAAACCCTCTGGCCAATAGTTGGCAACGCTGATTGTGGTTCAAAAGTTCAGATTGCAGGAATTGCAGCCACCGGCTGTCCGCTAGGGTGTTCTCGCCCCAAAGATATGGCAAAAAGGCTCCTCCGTGAGCACGGCCACCAGCGCTCAGGCCGGGGGTAATTTAGTATCGTTAAATCAGGGGTTTTTGAGCTTGTCGCCCACTGCGAGGGGTCTACTTGCTGTTAGCACCAAACCGAAGCTGGCTTTGTCATACACTGCAAACAGCATGAGCACACCCGCGCGCACGTCGGGAAGCGCGACCATTTCCTTGGTAACAGGGTCCTCCACCACTTGGCCTGTTTGGTGTATTGCTAAAACATCACCAACCGCTAGGCCTTCGCGATCACCGCGGTTTACCGTCACAATATTCATGTGACCGATTTGTGTAACACCGGACGCCACGCCGATCATATAAGCACCTTCAACCTCCACTTCCGGTGCGCGGGGCTGAAAATAAGCGTCCAGCGCGCCCTCTTCCAAGGGTAATAAGCGATCCCCTATCCTGACCTCCTCAGCCACTCGGGTGATCTCGAGTTCCTGCACGTCGGATTGTTCGCCGTCGGCAGGAGCAGAGGGTGAGAGCGAGACGCTACCAATGTCGCTGGCCAAGACCCCCAAAACCTCACCAGTCACCGGATCAACAATGACATCACCTTGTCGAACAATGTCGAAGGCCTTGTCCTGCTCGCTGATCGGGCCTCGAGCAAAAATGCGATCCCCTAAAGCGCTGATAATCCGGCCGGCGTCTCCGGCAACCACATAGGGCAAAGCCTCCATCTGACCTGGCATCAGCACTTTGTGCTCGCGAATAAAGGAATCGATTTGATCTCGGGGTATAGGGGGGATAGCCGTGTCGAGGGGCTCACTTCGAATCTCCGGGGTCAGCTTTACATCACCCCGACTTGCCAGAACCAATTTTGGTACTCCGTCTTCCCAGCGAAGCGACAGCTCATCACCCGGATAAATCAAATGGGGATTGTCTATTTGTGGATTGCTGTTCCAAAGCTCGGGCCAGCGCCATGGCTCCTCTAGGTACAGACCGCTGATGTCCCACAAGGTATCGCCTTTTTTCACCACGTAAGTGAGCGGTACATCATCCCGTAGTGCTAGCTCATCCGCATGAGATAGGGTTGACGCAGCAATGAAAAGAGCGGCGACCCACGCCAATCCGCGGTGAGCCCATCGAGTATTCTGGTTGTTCACTGTGGCCACGTTACTACCCCCTCACCTTCCTTGGTGGTTGTTATGGAACGAGCTTGGGACACTATACCAAAGCGTTTGAAACAAACCGAGACCAAAACATTTGGACCTGCCACTCGCCTTAGCACTCTCCTCAACTCTCTCCTCTTCAATTTCCTGACAGCCCGGGAAGTTAAGAAGCTCTCAAGAGCTGCTCAAAAGTCGCTCGAGACGCTGGCAGACAGCCCGCGTTATAATGGCAGTTTGAGCATGAGATTCTGAAGAGGCAAGCACAAATCCTGCCATCTTCATTCCGCCCTCATGACCACAGGTGAGTGATCGATATGGCGTTACTTCCAATTCTCGAGTTCCCGGACCCGCGCCTCCGCAAGATAGCGGACCCCGTGAAATCGGTCGATGCCCGGATAAAAGCCCTCGTCGACGATATGTTCGACACCATGTATGCGGCGCCGGGCATCGGTTTGGCGGCCACCCAGGTCGACGTGCATGAAAGGGTGATTGTCATGGATATATCCGACAACCAGCAGGCGCCCAGAGTCTTTATAAACCCAACAATCACGGTGCTCGATGAAGCCCTTGGTGAGTATGATGAAGGCTGTCTCTCGGTTCCCGGGTTTTATGAAACCGTGAACCGACCCAAACGCATTTCAGTCACCGCCCTCAACAGAGAGGGTGAACGCTTTACCGAAGAACTGCAGGGCCTACTAGCAATCTGTCTTCAACACGAGATGGATCACCTGGAAGGTAAGCTTTTCGTCGATTATCTATCTCCCCTGAAGCGCCAGCGGATCCGGGGCAAACTGGAAAAAGCGCATCGGCAGCGCGCCTGAACGTGAGCAGTCCACTTTCGATTGTCTTTGCGGGTACGCCTGACTTTGCCCGGGACCACCTCCAGGCGCTACTTGAATCAGAGCATCGGGTCGTTGGCGTATTGACTCAGCCCGACCGCCCAGCCGGGCGCGGGAAAAAAGTACAACACTCCCCGGTGAAGACATTGGCAGCCGCTGCAGACTTGCCGGTGCACCAGCCGGCTTCACTGCGTAACGAAGACGACCGCGCACCACTGAAAACGTGGGCACCCGATGTAATGGTAGTCGTGGCCTATGGCTTACTGCTGCCCCAATCGGTGTTGGAACTACCGACTTTTGGCTGCCTGAACGTGCACGGCTCGTTGCTTCCGCGCTGGCGCGGCGCCGCGCCTATTCAACGAGCAATTGAAGCGGGGGATCCAGAGACTGGAATTACCATCATGCAAATGGACAAAGGTCTGGATACAGGCGCGATGCTTAATTCCAGATCCTTCCCTCTAGAGGACACGATGACGAGCGCTGAGGTTTTTCAACGTATGGCTGTGCTGGGGCCAACACTGTTGCTGGAAACCCTGAAAAATCTGCGTGACGTCAGATCCAAAGCCGAAACACAAGATGAAAGCCTGGCGACATACGCAGAAAAAATTAGCAAGGCTGAGTGTAGTATCCGCTGGGACGAGAGCGCCAAAGTCATTGCTCGACGCATTCGCGCATTTAATCCCGCTCCCGTGTGTTTCAGTTTTCTAGGTGATCTCCGAATAAAGGTTTTTCAGGCGAGAACTGTCGAAACACCGCAGGACGGACCAGCACCTGGAACAATCCTCGCTGCAGATCGAGAGGGTATTGTGGTCGCCTGCGGTGCGGGTGCGCTCGCCATCGAGGTAGCCCAGTTCCCAAATGCCAAACCTCTCCCCGCAGGCGAGCTAATTAACGGACGCAAACAGGCGCTCTCCCCGGGCAATATCTTTACCAGTATGGCGAGTTAATTATGGGTGCCACCCGCCAGGTTCGTGCATGTGCCGCGCAGTTAGTATCAGCAGTTTGCTCGGGCCAGTCGCTGGCAAAGGCGATGCCCGACTACCTAGAATCTGTCGATCCCAGAACCGGTCCTTTGTTTAAGTCATTGGTCTATGGGTCACTAAGAGAGTGGCCACGACTCACAGGAATTCTTGCCCAGCTTCTAAAAACGCCGCTGAAAGATAAAGACGCTGATGTGATGGCTTTAATGGCACTGGGTATCCATCAACTATCTGGCATGCGAATACCCGCCCATGCCGCCCTTTCTGAAACCGTGTCC